>NZ_JBFOHL010000003.1:0-327245 GCF_040812275.1 Rhodanobacter geophilus
ATCGGGATGCTCCGTTTCGTGTGCTTGGCGGCTCACGTTCGGAGTTTCCCCGATGGACTCCTGCATACGTCAAACTTCTACAGCCTCCCCGGCAGAGCCGGGGGGACTCCCTTGCTGGTCTAGTCCCGCCGGCAACGGGCGGGGTGGTTGGCCGTGAAAAGGCGCCTGGAACAAGGTTCCCGGCGCCTTTTCATGCGTTCGCCACCGAGGGATACCCTTCGCTGACCAGGGACCGGATCGCCCGGTTCGACCTTCCCCGTGCTTCCCTGCCGATTTCGCTGTCCGGACGGTCCGTGTGACCATGCCCGCCGTCCCGTCCAACAGCGAAGAGGCAAGTCCATGAAACCCATCGGCCAGCGTTTCCTGGCGATCTATGCCGGCGTGCTCACCGTGGTATTCGCCGCCACGGTGCTGAGCGGCTTTGCACAGACACCGAAGAAGCTCTCGCTAGACGAACTGGACGTGCACCGCATCAACGTGCGCGAACCCGACGGCACGCTGCGGCTGGTGATCTCCGACGCCGCCACCGCACCGGGCATCATCATCAAGGGCAAGGAATACCCGCACCCCGACCGCAAGGCCGCCGGCATGATCTTCTACAACGACGAAGGCACCGAGAACGGCGGGCTGATCTTCGGCGGCGAGAAGGACAAGGACGGCACCCGGGAATCGCACGGCCACCTGTCCTTCGACGCCTACGAGCAGGACCAGACCATGGCGCTGGATTCCCACCAGGAAAAGGACGGCCGCTACACCAGGCTGCAGTTCAACGACTACCCGGATTATTCGATCCTGGAGGAAATCCGGCTCATGGCTTCCATCAAGAACCTGCCGCCCGGCCAGCAGCAGGCCCGGATGAAAGCCTTCTTCGCCGAGCACGGCGGCCCGACCCGGCGCATGGTGCTCGGCCGCAACACCGATGGCAGCGTGCAGCTCGCCATGAACGACCTGCAGGGCCACCCGCGCATCGTGATGAAGGTCGCCGCGGACGGCTCGCCGTCACTGCAGATGCTGGACGGCAGCGGCAAGGTGACGGGCGAGCTGGTGCCCGGGCACTGACCCGCGGCAGACCGCTGCCGTCACACGCTGGCGCCTATCGTCGCCAGCTCGGCCAGCGCCGCCTCGTCGAGCCGGATCGCTGCGGCCGCCAGGTTCTCGCGCAAGTGGGCGAGCGAGGACGTGCCCGGGATCAGCAGGATATTCGGCGCGCGTGCCAGCAGCCATGCCAGCGCCACCTGCATCGGCGTGAACCCCAGCCGGCGGGCCACGCCCGACAAGGTGTCCGACTGCAGCGGGGTAAAGCCGCCCAGCGGGAAGAACGGCACGTAGGCGATGCCCGCGCGGCCGAGTTCGGCTATCAGCGCATCGTCCCCGCGGTGGGCGAGGTTGTAATGGTTCTGCACGCAGACCACCTCCGCGATGCCGCGCGCCTCGGCCAGCTGCGTCGCGGTGACGTTGCTCAGGCCGAGCTGGCGGATCAGCCCGCGCTGCTGCAGTTCGGCCAGCGCGGTGAACTGCGGCTCGATCGAGCCCTCGGACGGCTCATGCACGTCGCCCATGACGCGCAGGTTCACCACGTCCAGCGCGTCCACGCCCAGGTTGCGCAGGTTGTCGTGCACGGCGGCGGCAAGCTCGGCCGGACTCTGCGCCGGGTTCCACGAGGCATCGGCGCCGCGTACCGCGCCGACCTTGGTCACGATCACCAGCTCGTCCGGGTACGGATGCAGCGCCTCGCGGATCAGCCGGTTGGTCACGTGCGGGCCGTAGAAGTCGCTGGTGTCGATATGGTTCACCCCGCTCGCCAGCGCCTCGCGCAGCACCGCCAGCGCCGCGGCGTGGTCCTTCGGCGGGCCGAACACGCCCGGGCCGGCCAGTTGCATGGCGCCGTAGCCCATGCGGTTCAGCGTGCGGCGGCCCAGGGCGAAGGTGCCCGCGTTCGTCAGCTTGCTCATGATCGTCTCCAGACAAGGGCGGCCGGATGGCGCCGAGGCCCGCACTGTACGCCGCGGATTCCTGGTTGATAATCCGGCGTAATCGGCACGGGCCGTGCGGGAATCAGGACAATGGACACAGAGCTGCGGGATCTTTTCGCCTTCCTCGCGGTGGTGCGCGCCGGCGGCTTCCGCGAAGGCGCACGCGGCAGCGGCATGTCGGCCTCGCGCCTGAGCGAGAGCGTGCGCCGGCTGGAAGCGCACCTCGGCGTGCGCCTGCTCCACCGCACCACGCGCCACGTCGCGCCCACGGAGGCAGGCCAGCGCCTGGCCGAACGGCTGTCGCCCGCGCTGGGGGAGGTACAAAGCGCGCTCGACGTGGTGAACCACTACCGCGATCGTCCCGCCGGCACGCTGCGGCTCAACGTGCCGGCCACGGTGGCGCGGCTGGTGCTGCCCGCCATCGTCACGCCCTTCCTCAAGGCCTACCCGGACATCCGGCTGGAAGTGATCGTCGAGGACAGCTTCGTGGACGTGCTGGCGGCCGGCTGCGACGCCGGCATCCGCTACGACGAACGGCTGGAAAAGGACATGATCGCCGTGCCGATCGGACCGCGCATGCAGCGCATGGCCACCGCCGCCGCGCCGGCCTACCTGGAAGCGCGCGGCCGCCCGCGGCACCCGCGCGACCTGCTGCAGCACGCCTGCCTGCGGGGGCAATTCGCCAGCGGCGCCATCCCGACCTGGGAATTCGAGCGCAAGGGCGAGATCCTGCGCGTCGATCCCGACGGCCCCCTGCTGGTGCGCCTGGGCGCGTCGGTGGACCTCGCCGTCGCCGCCGCGCTGGACGGCCTCGGCATCATCCACCTGTTCGAGGCCTGGCTGCAGCCGCACCTGGACAGTGGCGCGCTGGTGCCGCTGCTCAAGCCCTGGTGGCAAGCCTTCAGCGGCCCGTACCTCTACTACCCCGGCCGCAAGCACCTGCCCGCGCCGCTGCGCGCGTTCGTCGATTTCGTGAGGGCCGCCGCGAACGGGCATGCGTGAGCCCGGGCATCACGAGGGCCGCGTGCACATCGTCGATGTCGATCTGCGCAGCCTTCGTTCGTCGAAGAAATGAGAACCCCCTGCCGCCCTGAACCTGGAGAACCGGGATGACCCGCAAGAACACGATCTGCCTCTGGTACGACGGCACCGCACTGGATGCCGCCACGTTCTACGCCAAGACCTTCCCGGACAGCGCCGTGGGCACCGTGTATCGCGCGCCGGGCGACTACCCCGCGGGCAAGCAGGGCGACGTGCTGACGGTCGAGTTCACGGTCATCGGCATCCCGTGCCTGGGCCTCAACGGCGGCCCGGGCGTTCCGCACACCGACGCGTTCTCGTTCCAGGTGGCCACCGCCGACCAGGCCGAAACCGACCGCCTGTGGAACGCCATCGTCGACCACGGCGGCCAGCCCAGTGCCTGCGGCTGGTGCAAGGACAAGTGGGGACTGTCGTGGCAGATCACCCCGCGCGCCCTGATGGCCGCGATCGCCGACCCCGATCCCGCCGCAGCCAAGCGCGCGTTCGACGCCATGATGACGATGACGAAGATCGACATCGCCGCGATCGAGGCGGCACGGCGCGGCTGACGAACGCCCGTTCTCCTGAGCGTAGGCCGAAGGCCGAAGTCGAAGGACACGCCGGCGATGGCCTGGCCACACTCGGCGGCGCTTCGACTCCGCCCGCAGCGCGGGCGACGCTCGGCGTGAACGGTTGGGAGTCGGATGACCGCCAGGCAGGCGCGACTACACCTCGTTATTCATGACGTCACGACATCACCCGGAGCCTCCCCATGCCCCCCACCATCACCGCCTTCAAAACCTCCCCCGACCGCGGCCAGGGGCTCGCGCGCGACATGCGCGTGCGCTGGGCGCTCGAAGAAGCGGGCCAGCCTTACGAGGTTCGCCTCGTTTCGTTCAAGGCGATGAAGGAACCCGCGCATCGCGCGCTGCACCCGTTCGGGCAGATTCCCACCTACGAGGAAGACGGGCTCGCCCTGTTCGAGTCGGGCGCCATCGTGTTCCACATCGCGCAGCGCCACGCGGGCCTGCTGCCGGACGAGGCGAACGCCCGGGCACGCGCGATCACCTGGATGTTCGCCGCGCTCAACACGGTGGAGCCGCCCATCCTCGACCTGCAGACCGCCAGGTTCCTGGAAGGCGACAAGCCCTGGGCCGCGGAACGCCTGCAGCTCGTCAAGGATCGCATCCGCGCCCGGCTGGGCGAACTTTCCGTTTACCTGGGCGAGGCCGAGTGGCTGGCCGGCGCGTTCAGCGCGGGCGACCTCGTGATGGTGCACGCGCTGCTGCGGCTGAGGCCCTCCGGCATCCTGGACGAGTACCCGAACCTCGCCGCCTACGTCGCCCGCGGCGAAGCACGGCCGGCCTTCAAGCGTGCTTTCGCCGCCCAACGGGCGGTGTTCACCGGCAAGGCGGCAACCGGCTGACATGGATGCGCCCGAAGAGTCGTGTCGGGAACCATCTCGGCCGTGACCGTGGCGAGGCGGTGGCTGCCGAGGCGGCTGCGCATGCAAGTGCGCCGTACGCGCGATGCAGGCATCGCCCAGGTCGGCGAATCGACGGCTGCCTCAGCTGGAATGATCCAGGATGATTTTCCAGCCATCGCGCGTCTTCTCCCACACCAGCGAGAACACGCCGTCATCCTTGCTCACTTCGCCGTGGGCGTTGCGGTCGAGGTGGTAGTGGCCGGTCATGATCGCGTAGCGCACCTCGCCGCCGGAACCGGGCAAAAGGCGCACGTCGAGTGCGGAGAATGCGAGCCGGCCCATCTGCGCCCGGTTGGCGTAGGACTTGCGGTAGTCGGCAAGAACCGCCTGGTAACCCTTGTGCACGCTGTTGCCGACGAAGGTGGTGTCGGGCGCATCCTTGTAGCAGTGCATGAAGTCGACCACGTCGCCGCGGTTCCACGCCGCCTGCGCCTGATCCATCACCTGGTCGATGGCGGTGACGTCGCTGCTCGCGGCTGCCGCCCGGGCCGGCCCGATACTTCCAAGGCCGGCCATGGCCAGCAGAAACGCGAGTCCGATGAAGAAAACCTTCCTCGTCATGGCGTGCTCCGTGTGCGGTGAGTGATGTCATGCGGTTCGGCAAGCCTGGTCCCGGGCGCTTCCGCGCGCGGGCATCGACCCGTCCGCCGCGCGAGTTCGCCGGCCTCGGCCCGCATGCCGGATTCGAGCCGCGCCGGCAACACGGCAGGCGCCCGTTTCACGGCGGCCCCTTGGTTGCGGGATGCAGGGCCGCGACCCGGGCGGCCGTGACCGTGTCGCGGTAGTGATTGCCGGAGTGGCTGCGCACGTAATTGACCACGCGCGCGATCGCGGCATCGTCCAGGCCGGTGTGCGCATAGGCCTCCAGCCCGCGATAGTCCGGGCGCGGCCCGAACGAGGGCATGTCGTCCCTGCCGTTCAACACCATGGCCATCACGTAATCCGCCGAGGCAGGCGCGCATCGCCGGCCAACGCGGGGAACCGCCCGGCGCCGCTGGCGCCGCGTGCATCGGGCATGTGGCAGGCCTGGCAGATGTGCTCGAAGATCTGCTGCCCGCTGGCCTGTGCCAGTTGTCCGGCATCGAGCATCGGACCAGCCTGGTCGGCAGCATTCGACGTGCCGCCGGCAACCGTTCCAACGCAAGCGACCAGCACACCGAGAAGCGTGCGGGATATGGTGTTCATGCCGACGCTCCTGCCGTGACACGCTGGTGCAGGCGCCCGATCGCGTCCAGCGCCGACGTGATGGCACCCTCCTGCCAGGCCGGCAGCCGGGATGCGTGTTCTCCGGCCAGCGCGATGCGACCGTCGATGCGGCACAGGTCGTCATAATGTTTCGCGCGCAGCGCGTCGCTCCATTCGCCGTAGCAGCCCATCACGAAAGGCACCCGGTTCCAGGCCACGGTCACGCCGTTGTCGAATTCGCGCTCGTACTGCGGATGGATCTGCGCACCCTGGCGAACGACCTCGCGCAACCGTTGCGCGGGCGTCATGGCAGTGAACTCGAGCGCCGGGGTGCCCCAGGCGTAGGCGCCCAGCAGTACGCCCTTGCCCGGGCTCTGGTAATCGCAGGACGGATAGCTGATGTTGCCGATGGGCAGGTCGGTATAGGTGTTGCCGCCGAAGATGTGATCGTCCTCTTCCCAGAACCGGCGCTTGAACTGCAGCCCGGCCTGAACGCGGCCGCATACGGCACGGCGGCGATGGCCTCCGCCATGGCGGCTCCCACGTTCATCGGAATCTGCGCCAGCACCGACAGCGGGATCGTGCACAGGCAGCAGTCGGCGCGCGCCTGGCGCGGCGGCCCCGGCTTGCGCGCATCCACGTAGGAGGCCGTCATGCCCTGCGCGTCCTGCCGGATGCGCGTGACCTTGGCGTGGTACTCGATCGCGTTGCCCAGCTCGCGCCCGAATGCTTCGCCGATGCGCCCCATGCCGCCGGCCGGCTGGAACAGCGTGGTCTGCATCTCGTAGATATTGGCCCAAAACAGCTGCCGCCAGAGCCCGGACTGCAGCAGCTCGTGCGTGTCGATCGGCTGCGAATACACCGGCTTGCCGTCGAGGCCACCGCCCGGGTCCTTCCGGTAGCCGCGCACGGCGCTGCTGGCGTTGCTGCACACGTAGCGGTAGTTCGCGTCCAGCGCGCCGGTGCTGCGCAGGCTCGACAGCAGTTTTTCCCGGTCCTCCTTGCCCAGCGGCGCATCCAGTGCTCCCTGGTTCACTGCCTTGGCCAGCAGCTCCGATACGCTGCCGCGATAGTCGGCATCGATGCGGCGGTAACGCTGCGGCTTGCCACCGAACGCCTTGCTGTCATGCAGGTAGGCGTTGTGGTTGACCTGGACGAAGGCCTCCAGCGGCACGCGCAGCAGCTTGCAGTAGTGCAGCAGGTTGTCGTGATGGTACGGAATCCGCCACGGCCCCGGATTGATATACAGGCCCTCGTCGTAACGGCAGTCCTGGCGTGCGCCGCCCAGTTCGACATAGCTGTCGCCGCCGCGCAGCGACCAGTTGCGCCCGCCCGGGCGGCCGTTGTACTCCAGCACCCGCACCTGGTAGCCCGCCTCGCGCAATTCGTAGGCGGCCGTCATGCCAGCCAGCCCGGCGCCGAGTATGAGCACGGAGGCTCCCGCGGGCGCCCGCCCGAGCCGCGCGGGGATGCGTGCGGATTCACGTGCGAAACCCAGCGCCGACATGGCCTGGTACATCGCCGCACCACCGGCCCCCAGGCCGATCATGCGCAGCACGTCGCGCCGGCTCGGCGAAAAACTCGCATCACCTGGTGACATTGGATTTTCCCCGGCACGCACGGCACCGTGGCCCCGGCAGGCGTCGTGCTCCGCGCCACTATGCGCCGAAGCCGCTCCTTCGATCCGGCCCGACGCCCCACCCGTTCGCTGCCTTTTCACCCGCAGGCCGGGCCGCCCGCAAGAACGATCAAACGCGGCCGGCGAGGCTGCGGTTACCCTGCATCCCCGACTCCACCGCCAGGTTGCACGGATGGCCGCTGCCGAAAAAGCGCTCTGGTTCATCGAAAGCCATTACAGCGAGGAACTGTCGCTCGGCCGCATCGCCGAGGTGGCCGGGGTCTCGCCGTTCCACCTGGCTCGGCTGTTCCAGGCGATGACCGGCTGCTCTGTGGTGCGCTACCTGCGCGCACGCCGGATGACCGAAGCCGCGCGCCGCCTCGCCGCCGGCGCGCCGGACATCCTGGAGGTGGCGCTGGCCAGCGGCTACGGTTCGCACGAGGCATTCACGCGGGCCTTCGGCGAACAGTTCGGCCTGAGCCCGGCCAGCGTGCGCGAGCGCGGTTCGGTGGCCGGCCTTGCGCTGGTCGAACCGTGGCGCACCGCCGATGGCGTGCAGGTGGCGCTGGACGAGCCGCGCCTTGCCCACGACGGCACGCGCCTCATCGCCGGGCTCGGCTGCCGCTACACGCCCGACACCACGCAGGGCATCCCGGCGCAGTGGCAACGCCTGTCCCTGCACCACGCGGCCGCGCTGCCGAAGCGGCAGACCGCGTACGGCGTGTGCTGCAACAGCGACGACGAAGGCAGCTTCGAGTACATCGCCGGCGTGGACGTGCCGGGCTTCGGCGGCCTGGACCCCGCGCTCAGCACCCTGCGGCTGCCGGCACGCGCGTACGTGGTGGCCACCCACCACGGCCACATCTCGGAGATCCGCCACACCTGGCAGGCCTTCGTCGGCGACTGGCTGCCACGCTCGGGCCTGCAGCTCGTCGATGCACCGGAATTCGAGAAATACGGCGCGGATTTCGACGACACCAGCGGCATCGGCGATGTCGAGATCTGGCTGCCCCTGCAAAGCTGACCCTCCCGCCATCACCCTCGACGAGGACCGCATGACTGCTCGCACCCTTCTCATCGCCCTGGCCGCCGCGTCGCTGGGCGTCTGCACCCTGGCCCGCGCCGGCGCGGTGGGCGAGACCCATCGCGTGGCGCACACGCCGAGCGCCGCGCTGCGCGATGCGCAGCACCGCGACGAACTGCGCATCACCGTGTGGTATCCGGCCGCAGGCAACCCCGCCGAGACGCCGCTGCAGATCGGCCCGCCGGAGCAGCCGCTGTTCGACGCCGGCCGCGCCGCGGCCGACGCGCCCTTCGCGCCGGGCCGGCACCCGGTGATCCTGTTCTCGCACGGCTTCGGCGGCAGCGCGCGGATCATGGCCTGGTTCGGCACCGCGCTGGCGCGTGCCGGCGACGTGGTGATCGCGGTCGATCATCCCGGCACCAACGCGCGCGACCCGGTCACCATGGCCGGCAGCCTGCTGGTATGGGATCGCGCGGTGGATCTGCGCGCGGCCCTCGATGCGGCCGGCGCCGATGCGCGCATCGGCCCGCATCTGGACATGCGGCGGCTGGGCGTGGCGGGCTTCTCGATGGGCGGCTTCACGGCCCTGGTGAGCGCCGGCGCGCGAGTCGACCTCGACCACATCATCCGCTTCTGCCAATCGCATGCCGCCGACGCCACGTGCGCGGCGCAGGCCGAGGCGCCCGACCAGACCATGGCGGCGCGCGAGCAGGCGCTGAAGGCGCCGGCGATGGCGGCGCTGGCGAAACACGCCGGCGACGACTACGCGATTCCCGGCATCCGCGCGGTGTTCGTGATGGCGCCGGGCGGCATCGAGGCGCTGGCCCCGGCCAGCCTGCGCACGCTGGCCACCCCGGTGAGCATCCTGCTCGGCGCTGCCGACCCGGTGGCCCCGCCGGCCAGCAACGGCAAGCTCGCCGCGACACTGCTGCCCCATGCCACCCTGAAAACGCTCCCCGGCGTCGGCCACTACGACTTCCTCGCCGACTGCACCGCACTGGCCCAACGGCAGGAACCGCTGTGCCGGCACATCCGCGTACTGCAGCAGCAAACCCATGCCACCGCGATCGCCACCGCGGAGGCGTTCTTCGCCAGCCATCTCTAGGGAAACCCCCGATCCAGGCCGGGGCCCGTCGTTGCTCCCCTCTCCCGCTTGCGGGCATGCAGCGAGGCGTCGTGGATGGCGCCGGCCTTGAGGAGCGAAGAGAGGGCAAGGCGTCAGGGCTTCATCGCGCCGGCCATCAGCGCGCGATGAAGCACGTCGGTCTGCTCGTCCGCCGGATACATGCACTCGATGCGCAACTCCTGCGTTGCGATGGTCTGCGGCGCGCCGACCGTGGTGACCATCGAAAAATAGTTGAGCACGCGGCCGTCCTTGACGAAGCCCAGCGGGACCATCGGCAAGGTCGGCTCCGCCATCGCCGTGTCGTCCTGCCGCAAGGCATCTCCCGCTTCCGGATAGGCCCGCAGCGTGGCGAGCAGATCCCGGGTGCGTTCGTCGGTCACGTGCCCCACCGACTCGCGATGCACGCGCTGGATGAGGCTCTTCGCGGTGCGATCCCAGTGCGCGATGAAGGGACGCAGGCCGGCGGGGTCGAACATCAGCTGCAGCAGGTTGCGGGGCTTCGGCCACGCCTCAAGATCGACGAACGTGCCGAAGAAGCGCGGCGTCGATGCGTTCGTCATGGACACGTTCCAGTAGCGGTCCATCACCACCGCGGGAAAGGGCTCGTGCTGGCGCAACACGCGCTCCAGCGCGGCGTTCACGCTCTTCATCGCGCCGGCGTTCCAGGCATCCTCGTCGTAGATCGGCGCGAAACCCGCGGCCAGCAGCAGGCGGTTGCGCTCGCGGAACGGCACCTCCAGTCCCTGCGCGATATTCATCAGGGTCTGCCGGCCCGGCGCGCTGCGGCCGCTTTCGATGAAACTGAGATGGCGCTGGGATACGCCGGTATCCAGCGACAGCTCGATCTGGCTCTTGCCGCGCGTGCCGCGCCAGTAGCGGAGCAGTTCGCCCAGTTCGCCGCCTGCGGCGGCCCCGGTCGGTCGGATGGTCATGCGATGTCACCTGCAACGTCCGTACGAGGGAAGCGGCGCCGGGGGATCATGCGACGCCCGAGTGCGCACCGGAACCCCGATACATGCACTCCGGCATCGCATGATCCACCGCGCCGCATCAGAACGCCGTCGGGCCTACCGCACCGAGCCAGCGACGGACCTTGGCCGGCTCCTTCTCGTCCATGTAGAAAAAGTGCGTCATCGTCGGCCGCACGACCGGCAGGGCCGGATCGTCGAAGCTCATCTGCACCTTGCCGTGGAACACCTTGATCGAACCGCCATCCCAGTACTCCACCACGTCGTGGCGGGCGGTGAAGCCGCGGTCGATGAACTGGCGAAGGTTCTCGCGGATGCTGTCGCGGCCATGCCAGTCGGCCACGCCGAGGTTGCAGACGGCATCGTGCGCGAAGCAGTCGAAGCCCTTGCCGAAGGTCTTGTCGTCGATCTCCTTCCAGAAATCGAGCAGCCATTGCGGCGGTTCTTTGCGGGTGAAAGTCATCGTGGTCATCGCGTCTCTCCTGGGTATCTGGATGGGCACCTGGCAAGGTGCCCGGAGTGACCCGAATGTCAGTCGATGCGCATCGTTTCGTCGGGCGTGAAGCCACTATCCGCGACATGCCGCCTGCCAGCAATGACGTGCGAGGTAATAAAAGACGCGCGGAAATCCCTGCCGGCCGCCTTGTGCGTGGCCGGCTCGTCGCTGCCTGGGACACCTCTCCACCCGCCGGCGGCCGAAAGCCATCGATGCGGCCACCGAAGTAGAAAAGACGGCCGAGGACCATCCGTCCGCTGCTGGACCACCCTGGAATTGTCCCTGGCACCTTTCCCGCGCGAGTTGCGTGGAGGCCATGAACAAGCGCCCAGGGCGTAGAATGGGCGGTTACCTTTTCCTGGCATCCCCATGGCTCTCACCGCCACCATCCACAAGGCCGAGCTGTCGATCAGCGACATGGACCGGCACTATTACGCCACCCATCCGCTGACCCTGGCCCGGCATCCTTCGGAAACCGAGGAACGGCTGATGGCGCGTCTGCTCGCCTTCGCGCTGTATGCCGACGAACGGCTCGAGTTCGGCAAGGGCCTCAGCGACACCGACGAACCGGCGTTGTGGCGCAAGGCGTACACCGACGAGATCGAACTGTGGATCGACGTCGGCCTGCCCGACGACACGCGCTTGCACAAGGCCTGCAACCAGTCGCGGCGAGTGGTGGTGCTGGCCTACGGTGGCCACGCCGCCGACATCTGGTGGAGCAAGATCGCCAATACGCTCGCCCGCCACGACAACCTCAGCGTGCTCGCCATCGATCCCGTCGACATGCAGAAACTCGCCGCCCTGTGCGAACGCACCATGCGCCTGCAATGCCTGATCCAGGACGGCGAATTGCAGCTGATCGCCGGAGACACCACGCTGGCGATCCGCCCCGACATCCGCATGGGTGACTACGCCGCCGCCTGAGCCCGGCCGATCCATCCGGCGTCCTTGGACTCAATGGCTGAAAGGCACCGGCTTCCTGCTTGACCAGCCTTCGGCTGTTGAAAGGCGCCTCGCGGGAACGACGGAGATTTTTCGAGGTGCCCGGCAGGAGCGGCTTCAGCCGCGATGTTTTTCGTCACCTGTGCCAAGAGCATCGCGGCTGAAGCCGCTCCTACGGGAAAGCGAGGCGACCCGCGAATAATTTCATCGTCGCGAAAGCGGTTTTGAACAGGTTCCGGCCCCAGCCGCCACGCAAAAGTGCCACTATGCCGCTGCGGCGAATCCCCGTGCGCAGGAGCATCCCATGAAAGGCATGGAACAGAAAAAGGGCGACAAGAAGAAACCCCTGAAGACGGCCAAGGAAAAGAAAGCCGAAAAGGCAGCCAAGAAGGCCGCCAAGCGCTGAGCAGGCGCCGTCGCGCAGCGGTCAGCGCCGGCTTCAATCCGCTGCCTGCGCCGCCTCGCGTCCCTGCTGGCGGATGATCGCCTCTTCGCGCGCGTCGATGATCGACTGCATCACGCTATCGATGTCCACCGCGCCCTCGTCGAACTCGAAGTGGCCGGTCAGTTCGCTGTCCGGCCGCAGTTCGCCCTGCTCGAACAGCGCCCACATTTCCTCGGCGTAATGGCTATCGAGCAGTTCCGGCGCGAAACGCGACAGGCTGATCGTGATGTTGCCCACGTCCCGCCGCAACATGGTGCGCGCGGCGTTGTTGCCGGCGGCGCTGACCACCTGCGGCAGATCGATGATGACCGGACCATCGGCCGTCACCAGCACGTTGTATTCGGACAGGTCGCCGTGGATCAGTCCCTCGCACAACATGCACGCGATCTGGCGGACCAGGAAGCGGTGGTATTCACGCGCCGTCTGCGCCGACAGCTCCACCTCGCCCAGCCGCGGTGCCGAACGGCCCTCGGCATCGGTGACCAGCTCCATCACCAGCACGCCACCGAAATAGCCGTACGGCCGGGGCACCCGCACACCCGCGGCCGCCAGTTGATACAGCGCATCCACCTCGGCGCTTTTCCAGGCCGCCTCGGCTTCCTTGCGCCCGAACTTGCTGGCCTTGCCCATCGCGCGCGCCTGGCGGCTGCCGCGCACCTTGCGGCCTTCCTGGTACTGCACGCGCTGCTGGAAGCTGCGCTGGGCCATGTCCTTGTAGACCTTGGCACAACGCACCTCGTCGCCCGAGCGCACGACATAGACCGACGCTTCCTTGCCGCTCTTCAGCGGGCGCAGGACCTCGTCGATCACGCCGTCGTCGATCAGCACCTGCAGGCTGGCGGGGGGTTTCATGCGCGGGAAAGCTCGCTGACGGAAAAAAAGACCCGCCATTATGACCGACTGGCCGTTATTGATCCGGCCCGCCCATAGCTACCACCGATGTCCTTCGACTTCCGCGCTCCTCGAAGCTGCGACCATCCATGGCCGCTCTCCGCGTACGCTTCGCTACGCTCAGGACGAACGGTGCGGGCATCGTATTCGCGGGCTGGATCAACAATCGACCCGTCAGCCTGGTTCTGTCCGCGTCAGGCGGAAGCCGCCCCGGAATGGCATCCGGGCGGCCTGTCAGTCCAGGCCGGCCCGATCTGCGCCGTTTCGACCGCTTTCATTTGTCCTGAACCGCTTCGACCTGGATGCGGAGGGTCACTTTCATGTCCATGCCGAACGACTTGCCGCCATCGAGTCCGAAGGCGTCGCGCTCGAACGTTCCCAGCGCATCGGCACCGCAACGCAGCCGCGGCTTGAGCATGAAATCGGGGACGCACTTGAAGCGATCGATGCTGAGTGTCAGCGGCCTGGTCACCCCGCGCATCGTCAGCGTGCCGATGACTTTCGTCGGCGCGCCATCGACGAAATCCGCGAGCCTGCCCCGATAGCGCGCCGTCGGGTATTTCTCCACGAAGAAGGTGCCGCACTCCGTCTGGCACATCGGCGCCTTGGCGCCCAGCATCACCTTGTTCAACGCCGGGTTGCCGAAGTCGATGCTGGCGATATCGACGGTGACATCCACCGTGCCGGTCTTGGCCGCCGCATCGAGCGTGGCGGTGCCGGTGCTGTGGTCGAACTTGCCGCGCCAGATCGACAGGCCCATGTGATCGGCCTCGAAGCTGGGGTACGTGTGGTCCGGATCGAGGGTGAAGTGCATCGGCGTGGCCGTTGCCATGACCGGCATGGTGGCCAGCAGCACAAGGGTGACAAGGCGCATGGTGGATTCTCCTTGGGGTCTGGCGTGGTGGATCGCGGCTGGCCGGATGCCGGCTTCGGAGGAACGACGAACGGCGGAGCTGCGGATCGACACGTCGGGAAGACGGTGCATTGCCCCTGGCATCGGGCGCCGGCCCTGCTGGTCGCCCAGGCATTCCCCACAGCACTTGTGGCCAGCCCCCATGCGACAAGCATCACGACTTTCGGTCCATTCCCTCATTTCCTTCTGTCAGGCAACGGCGCACCTGCTCGATGCCAAACCGCAAGAAAATGTTGCGCCACGCTTCCTTGGCACACTAACCTCCCGCGGCCCGAAGGTCACTGTCGACGGGCATCAAAACAGGGGAAGTCGATGAAGCACACCGTAATCATAGGAGCCGCGCTGGTGCTTGCAGCTTGCACGAGCGTCAACGTCAAGCCAGTGAATCGCAGCGCCGCCATGAAGCACGTCTGCATACACCTCAACCCAGCCGTCAAAGTCGATGACTTTGTCTTGGTCATGGAGGATGGATTCCAGCGGCATGGGATCAGCACCGAAACTTTTGCTGATAAAGCGCCAGAGAACTGCCGATACCAGGTTGAATACACGGCACTGCGCTCTTGGGATTTCTCGCCCTATCTTTCCCATGCGGAAATTCGCATTGTGGAGGGCGGGATGTCCGTTGCCTCGGCAACGTACCATCTGAATGGCAAAGGCGGCCTGGATTTGGGTAAATGGAAAGGCACCAAGGCCAAAATTGATCCGGTGATGGATCAATTGTTGGCCGGCATCCACTGAAACGCATGCGGCGACTCTCCAGAAGCGTCGCCGCACTGAGTCGGCACGCAAGCTACCGCCTACTTCACGCCATCAAAACAGGCGAAACAGAAGTCAGGGCTGACTTTCCCGCATAAAGGGGACGGAGGTATTTATGACGATTTTAATTGCTTCCATCCCCTTATTTCCGGGGGCAGAGTCGATTTTCTACAACATTTGTTTCAAGAAAGTGCACTCTGACCCTGAGGTTTGCAGCCCCTTGTCGCGCTTGCCTACCGCAATCACGGTGACCACCACGACCTTGTCGTCCACCTGATAGACGAGTCGGTAGCCGACCGTGCGCAATTTGCTCTTGTAGCAATCCGGCATGCCATGCAGGCGCGCGGATGGGACGTGTGGCTGCTCCAGCCGCTCGGCCAGTTTGCGTTTCATCTGCTCGCGAATGGCTGGCGCCAGCTTGCGCCATTCCTTCAGCGCCGACTCGACAAACGCCAGGCTATAGCTCATCGAGCTTGACCTTCACGCGCTTCTCGCCGCTGCGCTCGCGCACCAGTGCGGCCAGCTCCAGGTCTTCCAGTCGCTCCAGCAGCCGCCGATACGTCTCGGCCGGCACCAGATAGGCACTGGGCTTGTTGTGCACCAGCACCGCGACCGACTCGCCGTCGGCCGCCTCGATCACGGCACTGGGATTGCGCTTGAGCTCGGTGATGCTGATGCTCGCGCCGGCCAGGATGGCTTCCATATTCGTCTCCAAATTTGGTGACGAATATGGCACAAATGGCTGCCGACATCAATACGGGATGAAAACAGGGGTCAGAGTCAGCTAACGGGGTCAGGTCCAGTTCCTAGGCAACCCTAGATAAGTGAACCTGACCCCGTTTTTCCCTACTGGCAGGTGGACAGCTGCTGCGCGATGCGCGACGCGCTGGGCATGGGAAAACGCGGGGCTAAAGCATGGTAGGCGGCCGGCCACTCGCGTACGCCGGTTCGCGTGCCACGCACTGGCCCGAGCTGCTGCGAATCCACGTCGCGGATGATCCCGCGCAGCTTCTCCACGCCGCTGAAGATGGCTTGCCCCATCTGCGACAGCGTGTGGTCGGCGAACTCGGCGTCATGGCTGGCGATCACTACATCGCCATGGGCCCGGATCATATCGAGCAGCAGGTTGATCTCATCGATCTGGTCCAAGGTGACGCCGAACAGGTAGGGGGCACCTCTGCCATCAGCTCCAAACTTCGCCACTTCCGGTTCCGCGGTTTCGGGCTCCGTGCCGGCCGCCGCAGCCGCCCTTTCGCTCCGGTACGCCGGCCACGAGATCTCGTCCAACAGCCGCCCTATCTGCTCCTCCAGCAATTCCAGGCATATCGCCACTTTGCCCACGCGGATCTCAGGGAGACATTCCTGCTCCTCGTCCGCCATCCGCGGCTGTGCCAGATGCGACAGGAATTCGACGTATTCGCGCAGCTTCTTCAGCCGCAGCTGGCTGTCCTCCGGCAGGAAATAGCCCGTCGTTTCCAGATCATCCGAATCGAACGTCGTCATGGTCGCCTCCCGGTTCCACGAAGTGCCCGCCCACGGAATGACGACGGACGGGATGAAGGGATCGCAGCCAATGAAACGGGAGCCGATGCCTGCGGGAGAGATGCAGAGCAATCCCAGTCCCCTACGGGGATTCTGGTGTCACTGCGGAGCGCGACGGCAACAGTCCTCGTCGAAGCGAGCCGCGACCTGCCGGGCAGGATGGACGGTCGCGGTGCGATGCACGGCCGCAACAATGCAATTTAAAAGTGGCGATGTCAACAATTTTAGATTGCTTATTCACGAGCCTGCGTGCACAACCGCGATGGCCCCGCCGCCGCAAGTCAAGCGGGCGTCGAGCGAATCCGGCGACAAACTTGCAGGTGCCAGCGACGCGGCCTAGGGCAAGGCATCCTTACACAAGGTCCCACCCATGCTCGCCAAGCTCACCAGCAAGAACCAGTTGACGCTGCCCAAGGCCGCGGTCGAGGCCACCGGCAATGCCGAGTATTTCGAGGTGGAAGCGCGCGCCGGGCAACTGGTGCTGACGCCCGTACGCATCCAGCGTGCCGATGCCGTGCGCGCCAGGCTTGCCGCGCTGAAGCTTGGCGACGACGATCTCGCCGCGGCAGTCGCCTGGGCGCGCCTCGCCGCCCGTGTCGCCGAACCGCGAGGCCGCCACGAGTCGAAACCGTCGAGCACAGGCAAACCCGCGCCGCGGCGCAAGCCGTGAGTCCGCCAGCACGCGGGACACCGCGCTGGGTACTCGACACCCACGTCGTGCTGTCGGCGCTGATCCGTCCCGGCGGCGTCAGCGGCCGCCTGCGTCTCGCCTGGCAGGCGGCCCTGTGCGTGCCACTGGCCAGCCGCGCCACCGTCGCCGAGCTGATCCGCGTGCTCGCCTACCCCAGGTTCAAGCTGGCGCCCGACGAACAGCACGGCCTCCTCGCCGACTACCTGCCGTGGACGGAGACCTTCCGCATCCCCGACCCGCCGCCCCGTACGCCGCCATGCCGCGACCCGCACGACCTGCCGTTCCCGCAACTGGCGCTCGCCGCGAAAGCCGACGCGCTGGTCACCGGCGACGCCGACCTGCACGTGCTCGCACCGCTGCGCGGCCTCGCCATCCTCACCCCGGCGCAGGCGATCGAGCGGCTGACGCCGTGAACGTGCGACGGTGACCAGGCCATCCACCGTTCTCGCGGCGACAGGCAGGACTGCGCTGTGCGCGTGGCAAGCATCGGGAGAACCTTCAGGCGGTCTTGACTTGCACGCGCAACTGATCGACGGTCGATGCGGATCAGCTTGCCGTAACGTGGGCGAACGTTGCCTTCAGAGCCCCGCAAGCAGCGCATCCACTTGTTGACGCAGTGGCTCCAGCCTAGATTGCACCACGTCCCAAACCAGGGCGTCGTCGACTTCGGCATAACCGTGGATCAGCACGTTGCGGAACGCGATGATCTGGCGGTGGTGGTCGATCCGCGCCAGCAGCGCGCCGTCGTGGCGGCCGAGTTGGGCCAGTGCCTCGCCGATGATCTCGAACTGACGTTCCACGGCGGCGCGCAGCATGGCATTGCGCTGGTACCCGGGCCAGTCGCACCCGGTCACGAACCCGGCCAGCGTGGCGGCCGCGCTCTGCACGTCGTACAGATACTTGGCGGTTTCAAGCCGCATACAACTCGCGGCGCTGCGCCTGTACCGACTGGCGGAAATACGGATTGCGGATGGCCCGCTCCACGACCAGTTCGACCGGCGCGCCCAGCAGTGCTTGCAGATCCTCCTGCAGGCCGAAGTAAGCCGTGGCGTAACCGCCCGGCGGCAAGGCGTCGAACTCCACCAGGAAGTCGTAATCGCTGCCGGCGCCGGACTCGCCACGCGCCGTCGAGCCGAACACCGCCAGCCGGCGCACACCGTGGCGGCGGCACAATGCGACCAAGTCCTCGTGGTGGGCCTGCAGGTTCTGCAACGATGGCGTGGCGATGCTCATGGCGACAGCATAACGTGTGGCGATGTGGGCGTGGCAGTCAATCCATCCGTACCTGGCCGTTCATCAACAGGAGGAGCGGCCCGTCACGGGGTGGGCAGGTGCGATGTTTCCAGTTCAGCCAGTGGCTGTCGTTGTTGTTTCTGCTCCGTTATCAGCCTTCAGACAAACCGCAAACGATCGACGCCAAACGCACCAGCGCTCTGCAGCCGGCCATCCAGATCGCGCAGAAAGACAAAATCCTTCTCGCCACGCTTGCGACCTGCCATGAATACGGCGCCGTAATCGCCATGTACGGCACGGCTCTTGTCCACTTCGCTGTCCAATCCCCACAGATGGGCGCCTTTGATTTCCAGCAGCGCAATGCGCGGACTTGAGCGTCCAGCCAGGCACACCACGAAATCCGGATAGAAGCCCTCCCCTTCGTCCCAACGGTACAGGCCCACGCCCGTCTTCGGCGGATTGCGATGCCACCACGTCACCTGCGGATCGCCATCGAGTTTCTCGGCAACGGCGCGCTCGTCGGCATTGAGGTCGGGCGGAAAAACGCGATACAGGCCACGCCTGGCCGGATCCAGCCGTAGTGTGCTCGCAAGTTCAGCAGGCAAAGCCACGTCGATATCCACCACCTGCGCGTGGCGCATGCTCCTGTAAGCGGCGCGCAGCAGACCGGGACGCCGCACCAGCAGCCCATCCTTTGGAAAGCACATGGCGTCTTATCTTCATTCGCAATCCCAGACCATATCCATCATTTCGCTTTCATCAACACAACAAACCTATTAATCAAAAGCGTGGATTACATAATAAAGTCCTTTTCCTACAGATTTTCCCGCTTCATTTATTTACTATGACATGCGCCGACGGCATCCGCCGTTGGCCGCAGAAAACCCGCAAGGCGAAAGCAGCGCGGGCCGCATGGGCGGCAACCCATGCGGCCCGCTGACCACAACCAACTACTGGAGAGTTGATCATGGCTAAGCCCGATCATACGGCAGTCGCGCCCGACGACGCGCGCATCCCCACCAACCCGCTCTCGCGCCCCTACTGGACCCTCGCCGAAGCCGACCCCGGCCAGCAGGACGCCGCCACCTTGGCCGGCCTCACCACCGCCATCCACGCCCTCGCCCGCGTCCTCACCAACAGTGAAGCCTTCCGCGACCTCCACACCAACAGCCAGGGCGACACCATCGAACCCAGCTGCTGCCCACTGGATGCGCCCACCACCGAAGGCCTCTTCGCCGCCCTGTACTTTCTCAGCGAACAGGCCGAACGGCTCAGCCAGTTGCCTCTGCCCCAGCCCGCGCTATTTCATCCGGGCGACGTGCCGTATTGAGCCCAAACGCGAACCTGCCGGGCCGCTTCGCCAAGGTGTGCCCGGCAGAGCCAATAGCCAGACTCGCACACCCCAAAGTCAACCGGCGAGGGAGGCTCGCAAACGAGGAAATTGACCCCTGATTGCGGCTTAATTGCCTCTGAGCTCTCTTTTTCGCGCGGTGGTTAGCTCGAAAGTGACGGCACTATCACATCGACGTCCCCCCGCTTTGAGTAGCGGGTCGATTCAGAGTCCGCGGTTACTTTAACTGCTTCGCGTAGGCGGCAGGTGTCAGCCCGCCCAACGCCTTCTTCGGTCGCTCCTCGTTGTATTCCCGCCGCCAGCGTTCGATCTCGGTGCGGGCGTGCAGCAGGCTGGGAAACCAGTGTTCGTTGAGGCACTCATCGCGCAGGCGACCGTTGAACGATTCCTGCGCGAGGCGGATGCCGGCCTGCCGATCAAGGAGCTGTGCCGCAAGCACGGCTTCAGCGAGGCCTCCTACTACCTGTGGCGCAGCAAGTTCGGCGGCATGAGCGTGCCGGACGCCAAGCGCCTGAAGGAGCTGGAGACGGAGAATACCCGGCTGAAGAAGCTGCTGGCCGAGCAGATGCTTGAGAACGAGGTGATCCGGGACGTTCTGCGAAAAAAACCGTAGGCGCACCGGCCCGGCGAGCGTTGGTGCGCCAGATGATCGACAAGGGGCTGAGCGAGCGGTGCTCATTGCGCGTCGTGGGCATGAGCGCCAGCGCATACCGCTATCAGGCGCAGCCGGACCGCAACGTGGCGCTGCGGCGGCGGATCGTGGAGCTGGCGCAGCGGTACAAGCGCTACGGCGTGGGGATGATCCACCTGAAGCTTCGGCAGGAGGGCGGCGAGCCGGTGAACTACAAGCGCGTGGAACGGCTGTATCGGGAGGAACGGCTGCAGGTGCGTCGGCGCAAGCGGAAGAAAGTGCCGGTGAGCGAGCGGCAACCGCTGTGTCGTCCATCGGCGTCCAACGAGGTGTGGTCGATGGATTTCGTGTTCGATCGCACCGCCGACGCCCGCGTCCTCAAGTGCCTGACCATCGTCGACGACGCCACGCATGAGTCGGTGGGCATCGAAGTCGAGCGAGCCATCTCCGGTACGGGCGTGACGCGCGTGCTGGATCGCCTGGCGATCATTCGCGGCCTTCCCAAGACGATTCGCACCGACAACGGCAAGGAGTTCTGCGGCAAGGCGATGGTCGCCTGGGCGCACGAGCGCGGCGTGCAGTTGCGCCTGATCGAACCGGGCAAGCCGAACCAGAACGCGTACATCGAAGCCGATGATCTGTTCTTCGGTAAAACGCTTCTTCACGTCCAATCTCCTTCAGTGGGGGGATTGGACTCCAAACCGTGGTGCTACTCAAAAGTGGGGGGACGTCGGCGCAATGTGCTGTTATCCAAATACTCCTTGTCCTCGCTCGGCAAATCTTCATAGATTTTGTCGTTCAAATCTTTTCGGATGTCGAGGCCGCGAAGTTTGTACTCGCCCTTTAGAAAGCCGTTGATCGCCACTAGCCTCTGCTTGCCATCAATAACTATGAAGCGCCCGCGGTGATCTTTGTTTTCTGCAAGAACAATATTAGGAACCGGCATCCCGACGATAATCGATTCAATCAGACGACTCTTCCGAGCATCATCCCATGCTACTCGTCGCTGGAAGCCTGGCTGAAGATTGATGTTGCCTTTGTTGATCTGAGTGTCGATTGTTTCTATCGTCCAATCTGCATTCATCACAACTGCATCTTTGAAGGTGATCTTTGTTTGCAGATCTTCTTCACTTTCCTGCTGATCGTTCGGAATGAGTGCGTAATCGAGATTCGGTTCTTCATCAAAATGGGTCATGTGCGCCTCTGTTATAGCCACGTGCATTTCTCTCGATTTGAAGACGATAGCAACGGCATGGTCGCATAGGTCAACTCAGGAACGAAGATGCCAACGCCAACAAAAAAGGCCAGACTTCAAACTTGGCCTTTCGTCGCTCAGACCATCGGCAACTTCAACCCCTGCTCCTTCGCACATTCGATCGCAACGTCATACCCCGCATCCGCATGCCGCATCACCCCGGTCCCCGGATCGTTCCACAACACCCGCGCAATCCGCTTGTCCGCCTCGGCGCTGCCGTCGCACACGATCACCACGCCGGAGTGCTGGCTGTAACCCATACCCACGCCACCGCCGTGGTGGAAGCTGACCCAAGTCGCGCCGCCCGCCGTGTTGAGCAGCGCATTGAGCAACGGCCAGTCGGACACCGCATCGCTGCCGTCCTTCATCGCCTCGGTCTCGCGGTTCGGTGACGCCACCGACCCCGAATCCAGATGATCACGCCCGATCACCACCGGCGCCTTCAGTTCGCCCTTGCGCACCATCTCGTTGAACGCCAGCCCCAGCTTGTGGCGCTGCCCCAGCCCCACCCAGCAGATGCGCGCGGGCAGGCCCTGGAAGTTGATGCGTTCCTTGGCCATGTCCAGCCAGCGGTGCAGGTGCTCGTCGTCGGGGATCAGCTCCTTCACCTTCTGGTCGGTCTTGTAGATGTCCTCCGGGTCGCCGGACAGTGCCACCCAGCGGAACGGGCCCACGCCGCGGCAGAACAGCGGGCGCACGTAGGCGGGCACGAAGCCGGGGAAGGCGAACGCGTTGTCGCAGCCTTCGTCCTTGGCCATCTGGCGGATGTTGTTGCCGTAGTCGAAGGTGGGGATGCCCTGCGCGTGGAACGCGAGCATCGCTTCCACGTGCTGCTTCATGGATCGCTTGGCGGCATCGCGGGTGCCGTTGGGGTCGCTCTTGCGGCGCTCGAACCACTGCTCCACGGTCCAGCCGCTGGGCAGGTAGCCGTTGACCGGGTCGTGCGCGCTGGTCTGGTCGGTGACGGCGTCGGGCTTCACGCCGCGGCGCACGAGTTCCGGCAGTACATCGGCGGCGTTGCCGAGCAGCGCGATGGATTTCGCTTCGCCGGCGGCGGTGTACTTCGCGATGCGCGCCAGCGCGTCGTCAAGGTCGGTGGCCTGCTCGTCCACGTAGCGGGTCTTGAGACGGAAGTCGATGCGGCTCTGCTGGCACTCGATGTTGAGGCTGCACGCGCCGGCGAGGCTGGCCGCCAGCGGCTGCGCGCCGCCCATGCCGCCGAGGCCTGCCGTCAATATCCACTTGCCCTTGAGGCTGCCGCCGTAGCTCTGCCGGCCCATCTCCACGAAGGTTTCGTAGGTGCCCTGCACGATGCCCTGCGAGCCGATGTAGATCCACGAGCCGGCCGTCATCTGGCCGTACATCATCAGGCCCTTCTTATCCAGCTCGTTGAAGTGCTCCCAGTTCGCCCACGCCGGCACCAGGTTGGAGTTCGCGATCAGCACGCGCGGCGCGTCCTTGTGCGTGGGGAACACGCCCACCGGCTTGCCGGACTGCACCAGCAGGGTCTCGTCGTCGCCCAGCTCGCGCAGGCTGCGCAGGATCGCGTCGAAGCATTCCCAGTTGCGTGCGGCGCGGCCGATGCCGCCGTACACCACCAGCTCGGCCGGGTTCTCCGCCACCTCGGGGTCGAGGTTGTTCTGGATCATGCGGAACGGCGCCTCGGTGAGCCAGCTCTTGCAGCTCAGCTCGGTGCCGCGCGGTGCGCGGATGGTGCGGGTGGTGTCGATGCGGGTGGGGGCGTTCATGGCGATCTCGGGAAACCAGCGGAAAGCCCGATTGTGGCGAGCGCCTCCCCGCGTGGAAAGAGGCGGTGCCGCATGGGGCGGAAAAACCTGCGGCGGCCAACGCCGTAAGCTTGGCGAAGCATCGTCCCGGAGATCGCTCATGGCGCTGGATCGACGCGACTTCCTCAAGCTCGCCGGGCTGGGGGCACTGGCTGCCGGCGCCGGCGCGCAGGCCACTTCACAGGCGGGCGCCACATCGACGGCAGCCCCGCCGCTTGTCGGCCGCGCCGACCATACGCTGCGCATCGCACGCAGCCTGGTGGAACTGGCGCCGGACCACATCGTCTCCACCACCGCCTACAACGGCAGCGTGCCCGGCCCGCTGCTGCGCCTGCGCGAGGGCCGGCGCGTGGTGGTGGACGTGCACAACGACACCGACCTGCCCGAGCAGTTGCACTGGCACGGCCAGTTCCTGCCGGTGGACGTGGACGGCGCGGCGGAGGAAGGCACGCCGTACATCCCGCCGCACGGCATGCGCCGGCTCAGCTTCGTGCCGGGGCCGGCGGGCTTCCGCTTCTACCATACGCATGTGGTCGCGGGCTCCGACCTCACGCGCGGCCAGTACAGCGGCCAGGTGGGCCCGGTGTACATCGAGCCCCGGCACGAGCCCGGCGCGTACGACCGCGAAGTGTTCCTGACGCTGAAGGAGTTCGATCCGTTCTTCAGCCAGGGCGGCGACATGGCGATGGATTTCCTGCGCCCTGACGCGGCGGACCCGGTGCTGAAGGCGCGCGGCGAGCGCGCGATGCAGGCCTCGCTGGCGCGCGGCGACCAGCGCGGCTACGAGGTGGGCTACCAGGCGTTCGCGATCAACGGCCGCATGCTGGGCCACGGTGAGCCGATCCGGGTGAAGGCCGGCGAGCGCGTGCTGTTCCACGTGCTCAACGGCAGCGCCACCGAGATCCGCAGCCTCGCCCTGCCCGGCCACACCTTCACCGTGCTGGCGCTGGACGGCAACCCGGTGCCGCACCCGGCCGAGGTGCCGGTGCTGTGGCTGGGCACGGCCGAGCGCATCAGCGCGGTGGTGGAGATGCGCCGCCCCGGCGTGTGGGTGCTGGGCGACCTGGCCGACGACGACCGCGCGCATGGCATGGGCATCGTGGTGGAGTACGCCGGCCAGCGCGGCGCACCGCGCTGGGAAGCGCCGCCACCGTTCGGCTGGGACTACCGCCTTTTCGCCAAACCCGGCGCGACGGCCGCGCCACCGGACGAGGTGATCGAGATGACGTTCGCGAAGCAGAACGCCGCCGACGGCGGCTTCAACCGCTGGACGATCAACGGGCAGGCGTTCGACATGCGCACCGGCACGCCGCGCTTCCGCCTCGCGCACGGACGCCGCTACCGTCTGCGCATGCACAACGCCAGCGACGACATCCACCCGATGCACCTGCACCGCCACACGTTCGAGATCGCCAGCCTCGCCGGCCAGCCCACCGCGGGCGTGCGCAAGGACGTGGCGATGCTGGGCGGCTACCAGACGATGGAAGCGGATTTCACCGCCGACCAGTTGGGCCTGTCGCTGTTCCATTGCCACATGCAATTGCACATGGATTTCGGCTTCATGGCCTTGTTCGACTGCGCGTGAGCACTTCGGCGCGATACGGATGCGCGGAACTCAGCGACAACCCTGGGGCGGTTGCAGCGTTGCATGGAACAGCACGTTGTAGGCCAGCGTGCCCATCACGGCGTAGCCGCGGTCGTTCGGATGCAGGCCGGCGTCGCCCGCGCAGACGGTCGCCATGCCGACCGGCAGCGGGGACTGCTTCGCGGCCAGCGGCGGCGGCGTGTACGCGCCGGCCACCGCCGCGGAGAAATCGACCACGCCGTCGAACAGGCCGGAGTGCCGTATCCACGCGTTGAACTGCAACCGCACGGCTTCCCGCTGCGGGCTGTACCAGTCCGCCAGCCCGGCGAATGGCGTGACCGTGCCGGCGTAGATGCGCAGGTGATGCTGGTGGGCGACGTCGGCCAGCATGCGCATGGACGCTATGAGATCGCCGGCCGATGCGCCGTTCGGGTAGCCGGCGGGATCGATGCCGCGATTGATGTCGTTCGCGCCGAACAGCACCACCACGTCGGTGACGCCGGGGCGATCCACCACGTCGCGCAGGAAGCGCTTCAGGCCGGAGGCGCCGGCGCCGGGCGCGCCGATCTGGTCGGTGGCCAGCTCGTCGGCGCTGATGCCGGCGTTCACCACCGCCGCCGCGTCGCCGTTGCGCTGGGCGATGCGGGCCAGCACCGCCGGCCAGGATGCGGTGGGTGCGCTGGCGAGGGCGCCATCGGTGATCGAGTCGCCGAACGCGATGATGCCGCGCGTGTCCGCCGGCGCCTCGACCTCGACGCCGTCCAGCAGGTAGATGTGGTCGTCCCGCGTGCGCGGCAATGCCTTCGCGGCCGGCCGTTGCGCCAGCGACGGCTGCCGGGTGGCATCGCCGTCGACCGCGTACGTGGTGTGCGCCTGTTCCATCGGATGGAAATCGGCCAGCTGCGTCGGCCCGTCGAAGTACAGGCTGACGACCACGTCCGCCAGCGCCGGCACGCGCAGGTCGACCGGATCGCTGACCGCCTCGCGGCCGGGCGCGATGGTGATCGACGGCTTGCCGCCATCGAAGCTCAGCGGCCGGTCGCTGCCGGGCTCGGTCGCGGACAGGTCACCGGCGTGGCCGGCGGCCAGCGCAATGCGCGCGGCGCTCACGGTGAGCGGTGCGCGGCCGTAGTAGTTCGACAGCCGGATGCGCACGCGTTCGCCGCCGGCGCTGACGTTCACGGTCTGGCGCAGGGTCAGGTGATCGACCGTGGGGGCGCGCTCGACCGGCTGCCCGTAGGCATCCCGCACCGGCTTGCCGCCGTGGCCGGCGACCCGTGCGTACTGCGAGGTCATCGCCTGTCCCCACGTGGCGACCCACTTCTGCGTCACCGGCTTCGTGGGGACGGTGCAGGCCGGGAGCAGCAGGCATCCCGACAGCAGCGCGATCAGCGCGATGGCGAACCGCTTGTGGGCGTTGTTACGAGCAGGTGTCATGCGTGCATCCCCGTGGGACGGCAGGATCGCCGTCCCGGATCGTTCGGCAGGCTGCGCCTGGTGTCAATGCGGGACGGGTTGTTGCGAGGTTTGAGGTTGTTCAAAGTCCCCGGTCCACGCTTTCCGATTTGCATCCTGGCTAGTGTCGATCCTCAGCCAGCCTTCCCCTTCTCCCTCCGGGAGACAAATCGGCAGGACTGCCGATTTGCACGGCGCGTGCCGCCGCAGCCCTGGCCCTCTCCCCAACCCCTCTCCCCAACCCCTCTCCCCAACCGCTCTCCCAAAGGGAGAGGGGCTTCAGGCAGCTGAGGATCGACGCAACCCAGGTCGGTCGGCCGGTCGGCTGGAAGGCGATCTTCGCGCAATGGTTGTTCACGGTTGGCGCAAGGCCCGTGGCATTGATGTCCGAAAACGGCGAGTTTCGCCGCCGCGGCGGTGCTAGCCTGCAGTCATGAACGATCCGAACACCATCGCCCTGCCCGACCCACGCGCCTGCGAGCAGGCCCGCCTCAGCCGCGACGCGCGCTTCGACGGCCTGTTCTTCACCGCCGTGCGCAGCACCGGCATCTATTGCCGGCCGGTGTGTCCCGCGCCGTCGCCGAAGCGCGAGAACGTGCGCTATTACGCGAGCGCGGCGGCGGCGGAGGCGGCCGGTTTCCGGCCTTGCCTGCGTTGCCGCCCGGAGCTGTCGCCGGGCAACGACGTGTGGCAACGCGGCGACCACGTGGTGGCGCGCGCGCTGAAGCTGATCGGGCACGGTGCGCTGGACGAAGGTTCGCTGGACCAGCTCGCCGCGCGCGTCGGCGTCGGTGCGCGGCAGCTGCGCCGGCTGTTCACGGAACGGCTCGGCGCGCCGCCGCTGAGCGTGCACACCACGCGCCGCCTGCTGTTCGCGAAGCAGTTGCTGACGGAGACCGCGATGCCGGTGACGGAAGTCGCGCTCGCGTCCGGCTTCCGCAGCCTGCGCCGCTTCAACGCCGCGTTCGCGCAGGCGAACCGCATCGCGCCGCGCGAGCTGCGGCGCCAGCCGCGCGCGGCGAAAAGCGATGCGCTGACGTTGCGGCTGGCGTATCGGCCGCCGTTCGATTTCGCGTCCTTGCTGGCCTTCCTGCGCGGCCGCGCGCTGCCCGGCATCGAGCAGGTGGACGAGGCCACGTATGCACGCGTGTTCGGCCCGGCGGACGCGCCGGGCTGGCTGCGCGTTTCCGCGTGGCCGGGCGGCGAGCACGCGCTGAAGCTGGAACTGCATTGCCCGCAACCGGCGCGGATGCTCGGCGTGGTGGCGCGCGTGCGCCGGCTGTTCGACCTCGATGCGGACCCGCGCGCGATAGCCGACGCGCTGCGCGGCGAGGCCACGCTGCGCCCGCTGCTGCGCAAGCGCCCCGGCCTGCGCCTGCCGGGCAGCTGGGACGGCTTCGAGGTCGCGGTGCGCGCGATCCTCGGCCAGCAGGTGAGCGTGGCCGCGGCGCGCACGCTGGCCACGCGCCTGGTGCAGCGCCACGGCGTGGCGCTGGCGGTGGCGCCGCTGCCGGGCCTGGACCGGCTGTTTCCCACGCCGGAGGCGCTGGCGGATGCGGACCTGCGCGAGCTCGGCGTGACCGGCGCACGCGCGGAAACGATACGCAGCATGGCGCGCGCGCTGCTGGATGGCCGCGTGGATTTCCGCGCCGAGCAATCGCTGGACGAATTCGTGGCGCGCTGGGTCGCGCTGCCCGGCATCGGCGACTGGACCGCGCACTACATGGCGATGCGCGCGCTGGGCCATCCCGACGCGTTCCCCGCCGCGGACCTGATCCTGCGCCGGGCGGCCGCGCGCGGCGGCGATGCGCTCGGCGCGAAGGCACTGACCGCGCTGGCCGAGGCATGGCGGCCGTGGCGCGCGTATGCGGTGATCCACCTGTGGCGCGGCAGCGCCGACGCGGCGCCGGCGCCGCGCGCGAAACGCAAGGGGGCGGCTGCATGAGCACGCAGGAAACGATCTGGTACGACGAGCTGCCCACGCCGATCGGCCGGCTGCGCCTCGTCGCCGATGCGCAAGGCCTGCGCGAGGTGTGGTTCGAGAGTGGGCGCCACCAGAAGATGCCGGCACCGCATTGGAAACGTGACGCCGGCAGGCTCGCGTTCGCCCGCGTGCAGCTGGAGGAATACTTCGCCGGCACGCGGCAAACGTTCGCGCTGCCGTTGCATCCGCTGGGCACGCCGTTCCAGCTCGCGGTGTGGCAGGCGCTGGCGCGCATTCCCTACGGCGTCACCACCAGCTATGGCGAGCTGGCGCGGCGCATCGACCAGCCGCTGGCGGTGCGCGCGGTGGGCGCCGCGAATGGCCGCAACCCGCTGCCGATCGTGCTGCCCTGCCACCGCGTGATCGGCGCGGACGGCAGCCTCACCGGTTTCGGCGGTGGTTTGCCGGTGAAGCGCTTCCTGCTCGCGTTCGAGCAACGCATCGCGCACGGCGACCTGTTCGCCGCGCCGCCTGCATCCGCTCAGTGACCGCGTTGCTTCGCCGATGAATCCGTCGACTGCGACGATGGCGCCGGCAGCGTGGAAGCGTCGCGGTACTGGTTGACGAGATCCTGCTGCCGGGCGTTCGCGCGATCCTGCTGCGCGCGATTGGCCTGGTCCTGCTGGCTGCGCGCGGTGGCGCCCTGCGCCAACGGCTGCTGCTGCGTGTTCGCCACGTTCTGCCGCTGCTGTTCCTGCTGCTGGCTCTTCTGCAGCTGGTCGCTGACCTGCTGCTGGCGCACGGCCTGCTGGAACTGGGCGTTCGCCGGCTTCGTCTGCGCCGCCGCCGCGCCGGCGGCCGCGAACAGGCCGGCCAGCAGCAGGCACGACGGCAGGCGATGCATTTTTTCACCAGGGTGACGTGCGATGGTCATGGCGTCTGGGCGATCATGGGAGGACGTTCGCATCGTATGGATTCCTGCATGAAATTCCCGTTTCGCCTGCTGCTGGCCGCGCTGGTGGCATTCAGCGCCGGTTGCGCCACGCAGCCACCCGCTCCCGCCAGCGCCGTACCGGCCGCCACCGCGGGCGCCGCACGCCCCGCGCCGCTGCTGCTGATCTCGATCGACGCGTTCCGCGCGGATTACCTGGACCGCGGCCTCACGCCCACCCTGGCGATGCTGGCGAAGACCGGCGTGCATGCCGACGCGATGCAGCCCTCGTTCCCCTCGCTGACCTTCCCGAACCACTACACCCTGGTCACCGGCCTGTACCCGGACCACCACGGCATCGTCAACAACACGATGGTCGATCCCGTGCTCGGCAAGTTCTCGCTGGGCAACCGCAAGGCGGTGGGCGACGGCCGCTGGTGGGCCGAGGGCACGCCGATCTGGGAGACCGCCGACGCGCACGGCCTGCGCACCGCCACCATGTTCTGGCCCGGCAGCGAGGCCGGCATCCACGGCAGGCGCCCGGATTACTGGAGGCCCTACGACGGCAAGGTGACGCCGGACCAGCGCGTGGACCAGGTGCTGGCGTGGCTGGACCTGCCGGCCGGGCAGCGGCCGGGTTTCCTCACCCTGTATTTCGACGAGGTCGACCACGCCGGCCACGCGCACGGCCCGGATTCGCCCCAGGTGGACCAGGCGCTGCGCGACACCGACGCCGCGCTGGCGCGACTGGTGGATGGCCTCAGGCAGCGCGGCCTGTTCGGCAAGATCAACCTGGTCGTGCTCGCCGACCACGGCATGGCCAGCGTGCCGCTGGAAAACAACGTGCTGATCGAGCAGCTGATCCCGCTGGACGAGGTGCAGACCGTCAGCCTCGGCATCCTCGCCGGCTTCAATCCGAAGCCCGGCCACGGCTTCGCCGCGATCGAGCGCAAGCTGGAACAGCCGCAGCAGCACATGCGCTGCTGGGACAGGACGCGCATCCCGGCCCGCTTCCACTACGGCAGCAACCCGCGCGTGCCGCGGCTGGTCTGCCTGGCCGACACCGGCTGGCGCATCACCACGGCCGACTACCAGGCGAAGCACAAGGGCCACGTCAGCATCGGCGACCACGGCTACGACAACGCCGACCCGCGCATGCGGGCGCTGTTCGTGGCGCACGGCCCGGCGTTCCGCCAAGGCCTCACCGTGCCTGAGTTCCCGAACGTGGACGTCTACCCGCTGATGACCCACCTGCTCGGCATCCCCGCCGCCGCGAACGACGGCGACTACGACGCGGTGAAGGGCATGCTGAAGCCGGCGGAGCGCTGACGGTCGCCTGCCGTCATTCCGGTGCAGGCCGGAGGTGCTTCACAACAGCGAAGCTGGTCATCCAGTCGAGTGGCCCGTGCGAAGCAGGCAATGCTGTCTCGTGTGCTTCGCACGCATATTTCACTGGATTCCGGCTTTCGCCGGAATGACGGCAGCGGCGCCTTCACGGCATCGCGCCCTTGCTCATCGGCGTGGGTGGCGTGGCCACGTTCACCAGCGGCTTCAGCCGCACCAGCCCCAGCGCGATCGCAAGGCCCGCCAGCACCAGGGCACCGACGAATGCGGCCACGCCGTTCCAGCCGTGCGCGGCATAGAACAGGCCGCCGCTGGCGCCGGCCACGCTGGAGCCCATGTAGTAGCAGAACAGGTACATCGACGAGGCCTGCGCCTTCGCCGCGCCGGCGCGCCGGCCCACCCAGCTGCTGACGATGGAGTGGCCGCCGAAGAAGCCGAACGTGACCGCCACGATGCCCAGCATGATCAGCCACAGCGACGCGGCCAGCGTCAGCAGCACGCCGGCCAGCATCAAGGCGAGCGCGGTCCACAGCACCTTGCGCCGGCCCAGCTTGCCGGCGAGGTGGCCCATCCATGCCGAGCTGAAGCTGCCGATCAGGTAGATGCCGAAGATCAGTCCCACCACGGCCTGGCTCAGGTTGTACGGCGGCGCGAGCAGGCGGTAGCCGAGGTAGTTGTAGACGGTGACGAAGGCGCCCAGCAGCAGGAAACCTTCCACGAACAGCCACGGCAGGCCACGGTCGTGGAACATGCCGGAAAAGCGCGCGGCCAGCGCGCGCGTGGAAAGCGGCTGGCGCGTGAAATGCCGCGATGGCGGCAGTGCGCGCCAGAACGCCAGTGCGCAGGCCAGCCCGATCACGCCCACCACGGCCACGCCCACGCGCCAGTCGAAGAAGTCGGTGAGCACGCCGGTGACGAGGCGCCCGCCCATGCCGCCCACCGCGCTGCCGCTGATGTAGAGGCCCATGCCGAGGCCGATCGACTCGGCGTGCATCTCCTCGCTGAGATAGGTCATCGCCACCGCGGGCAGGCCGCTCAGCGTGAGACCCAGCAGGGTTCGCACGACGAGCAGCGAGCCCCAGTCCGGCATCGCCGCACTGGTCAGCACCAGCACCGCGGAGGACACGAGCGAGGCCACCATCACCGGCTTGCGCCCCCAGGCGTCGGACAGCCCACCCGCGAACAGCATCGCGAACGCCAGCACGCCGGTGGTGAGCGACAGCGACATCGCCGCACCCGCCTCGCTCACGCCGTAGTCGCGGCTGAACTCCGGCATCAGCGGCTGCACGCAGTACAGCAGGCCGAACGTGGCGAGGCCCGCGGCGAACAGCGCGAGGTTGGTGCGGCGGAACGCGGGCGTGCCGTGGTGGATCCAGTCCGACGGCTCGGCGTGGCCGGTCGTCGCGCGGTCTGCGGGGGAAGCTTCCATCCTGCGGTGCCGACATCGATGGGGGGATGTTGCAAGGATAGAGCCTGCAGCGTCCCTATTGATCCGGCCCGCAAATAGTTGCCGCCGATGTCCTTCCACTCCGCTTCGCCACGCTCAGGACGAACGGTGCGGGCATCGTATTCGCGGACCGGATCAATAGGAGGCGATCCCGCGCACCCGCCGTGCGAAGAACGCCACGATCAGGCCGAACAGCAGCATGGCGAGCAGGTTCAGCACGACCGGCACCGGCGCGGCCGGCGCCTTGAGCGGCGCGGCGGACAGCGGCACCACCAGGTAATTCATCACCACGTAGATCGCCACGCCATACGCCAGCCCCGCCAGTGGCCAGCGGCCGCGCAGCCAGGCCATGCGCGTGGCGGCAGCCGCGAAGATCGCGGCGATCAGCAGCGACATCGCCCACTGCAGGCCCAGCCCCAGCCAGGCGGCCGGCGCGCCGCCCTGGAACGCGGCCTTGCCCAGCACGCCACTGGCGATCGCGTGCAGGATCATGGCGGGGTCGAGATGGTTGATCAGCGCCGCGGCGCCGATGTCGATGGTGCCGGCGATGAAGCCGCCGCAGAGTATGGCTCGACCGGTCGGGTTCATGCGTGGCAGCCCTCGATGCGTGGGGTGGCGCAGGCCGGCGCGGACACGCACCGGGGGAAGCTCCTGTGTACGCCTGCGGGATGGGCGAAAGCCCGTGCCGGTCGTCACGGGCTTTCGCGGCCGCGCATGGGGCAACGCTCAACGCACCGCGTCGAGCTCCAGCAGCCAGCCCTTGCCCGGTGCCACCGGGATCGCCTCGCCCGGCTTGAACGTGGCGGCGGGCTGGAAGCCCTCCACCGCGGGCGCCAGCAGGCGCACGTGCGAGGGATCCAGGCCGAGCGCCTTCCAGTCGATGTGCAGTTTCACGGCGACCTGCTGCGGCGCCCACGAAGCGATGGACACCAGGGTCTTGTCGCCCTTGCGCACGTAGCTGGTGGCGAGCACGTCAGGGTTGCCGGTCTTCACCGGCGTGTCGTGCACCCACCAGCCGATCATGTCGGCCTGCTCGATGCCGAACGCATCCCACAACTGCCACAGGTGACGCGGGTCGCCACCGGTCCACGGCAGGCGGTTGGTCATGCCGAACACCATGCCGCGCCAGGGGTTGCCGCCGTTCTGCAGCATCTCGCCCATCAGGCCGTAGGGAATGCCGGAGATCTCGGTGAGCCAGTACGCGGGCGAGGTGTGCTCGTAGTCGAACTCCTCGCCGAACCACAGGCGGTCGATGTACGGGAACAGGCCCATGTAGAGCAGTGCACTGTTGATGTAGCCGTCGCGCGCGTCGAACTGGCTGGCCGAGTGCAGGTCGATCAGCGCATGCGGGCGATGCGCGTCCAGCACCTTGCGCACGCGCTTCATGGTGGTGCGGTCGTAGGCCACGTCGTCGAGGTAGAGGCCGTCGATGCCGACGTTGCGGGCCAGCCAGTCCAGCCCTTCGATGTAGTAGTTGTGCCAGCGGCTCTGGCCGGCGTCGACCACCGCCGCGTCGCGGTTCTCCGGCACGTGCCAGGCGGCGATGTAGTCGCCGTCCAGGTGCTCCTGCAGCCACGAGAAGCCGCCGCCCTTGCCGGCGCTGATGATCTCGCTGCACGGCCCGGGCGCGGCGTTGCCGTCGGCGCCGATGCGGCAGCCGTCGAGGCTTTCCAGCATCGGCAGTTCGGGTGCGCGGTCGGACAGCTCGCGGATGGTGTCGTAGATCTTCACCTCCATGCCGCGCTGGTGCGCCGCATTGATGTAGCCGTGCAGGGTCGGCACGGTGAGGAACGGATAATTGATCCACGGGTTGATCGGCGTGGCGTGGTGGATGTTCACCACGTTCGCGCCTTCGCCCTTGATCTGGTCCAGGTCGGCGTAGGCGTGGAAGTAGCGCTCGGCGAAGTGCTGCGCCGGTTTGATCGTCTTGAACGGCGTCACCCGCAGCACGAGGTCGTAGTGCAGCGTCTGCCCCGCCGCCATCGTGCGCGGGCCACTGAATGCCTTGACGAGATAGCGTGCGCCCTCGCGCGCGAACGCGATGCCGCCCTGCCCGGCGTTGTCCCATGAGGCCGGCATCACCAGCGGCTGCTGGTGGTAGAAGTTGGTGTTGAGCGGACGGCGGTAGTGCTCGTCGCGCAGGTGGAATTCCAGGCCGGCGTTGACCGCGCCGATCCACGCGCCGTCCTGGTTGTTCTCCACGTTCCACTTCCACGCGAAACTGTCCGGCGCGGGCGCACCGGTGCGGCCCAGGCCCAGCTCGTACTGCGCCACGTCGTTCTTCAGCGGGATTTCCAGGCGGATGTCGTCGAGCTTCACCGCCTGCGTGGCGGTGAGCGCGATGGCGTAGCTCAGCGTGCCGTCCATCTCCAGGCTGGCAGTCACTTCGCCCTTCAGCGCACCGGCCTGCCCCGCCACCTGCCAGTGCACCTTGCCGGGACCATCGACCCCGACCTTGGGCATGCCGGCGGCGTTCAATGCATGCGCGCCGCCGGCGTCCTGCACCAGCAGGCGCATCGGTGCGGCAAGCAGCGCGCGCGGGGTTTTCGCGAAGCCGGTCATGCGCTCGTCGAAGCGGCTGTCGATCTGCGCCGGCAGGCCGCTGGGCGCCAGCGTCACGGTGCGGCCCAGGATGCCGAGCCTGTCGCCGTGCACGGCCACCGCGGTGAACGGCTTCACCAGCGTGTCGTCCTGCGCCAGCGTGGAATTCAGCCAGCGCAGGCGGGTGAGCTTGAAGGGGTTGTCGTCGCCGTGCGCCACGGCCTTGCCTGTCCCCACGGTGATCGCCAGCGGCACCTGCCGTGGCGGCGCGCCGTCGGCGCTGACCGTCAGCGTGCCGCGATATACGCCAGGCTTCGCGTCGGCGGGAATGTCCAGCCCCATCCACAGCGGCTGCACGCGACCCTGCGCCACGTCGAGGCGGTCGGCGAACGGCTTGCCGGCATAGTCGATGCCGCCGAGGTTGAAGCAGGTGAACCGCGCGGCCGGGATCGTCGCGCCGTCCGGCCCGCGCAGCTCACCGAAGCTCACGCGCACGTCCTGCGCCGCGGCGCGCGCGGTCCACAGGCCGACCTGGAAGCTCAGGTATTCGCCGCGCAGCGCGTGGTCGGCCAGCGCGCCGCCCGCGCCGCGCCCGGCCCAGCGATCGGGGAGCTGGGTGAACATGCGGACCGGGTGTTCGCGCGTTTCCGGGAACAGCAGCCACGGCGATCCGGGGTTCGCCGCCAGCAGGTGCTGCACTTCGGCCGGCGTGGCGGTGCGCTCCATGTCGGTGTAGGCGTCGAAGTCATCCACCGCCTCGTAGCCGATCACGCGTGCCTGCGGCAGCTTCGCCACGCGGCGCGGATCGGCCAGGCCGTTCTGCTCCACCCAGGCGGCGTCGGCGGTGTCCGCCGGCGCGCGGTAGCTCACCGTGGGGTAGTTGCGCGAGCCCCGGCTGACGTAGGGCTGGTAGTAGATCGCGTAGGTGCCGGCCTGCTTCGCCTCGAACACCAGCACGCCCTCGGCCTGGTCGATGCGCTCGCGTACCACGTTGGCCACCGCCTGCCCGTCCGGGCCGACGACGAGGGTGGCCACGCTTTCGGGATGACGGTCGCGTCGATGCCAGGGAATCGTCACCTGCACCGCCACCGCGGCCTTGTCCACGGCGACGGTGTAGCGGTGGTTGCCGTACTGGTCCGCGTTCCAGCGCAGTTGCACGCCATCGGCGAGCGTCTGCGTCTGCGCCACCGCGGCGCCGGTGCCGCCGGCGAGCAGGCTGCAGGCCAGCAGGCCGAGTGCTCCCGAATGGCGCAGGGCGCGTGGATGGCGCATGGCGGTTCCCCTTGCTCGATGATCGAAGCCTGATATGTAACCCGTCGGCCGATTTTTCGCAAGAAAACGATTCAATACGAAATCAATTGAAGCATCATCAGGCGCTGCGGTCGCTGCGCAGCGCGCGCGTGGCCGCTTCGTCACCGGCTGCCTCGCGGCCGCTGACCCAGCCGAACATCGCGATGCCGAGCACGATCGCCAGCGCGCCCAGCGCCGCCCAGCCGTGCGGCCACGCCTCGCCCAGCAAGGCCGCGCCCAGCGCGGTGGTGAACAGCAGCTCGGCGGCCTGCATCGCCTCGACCGCGGCCAGCGCGGTGGGCTGCGTGCGCACGCGATCGGTGGCGGCGAAGAACAGCACGGTGGCGATCACGCCCGAGGACAAGGCCACGCCACCGGCCAGCAGCACTTCGCGCCAGGCCGGCAAACCCATCGTGCACAGCGTGATCGCCGCGAGCAGCAGCCACAGCGGCCAACTGCACAGCGTCATGCCGAACACGCGCTGCAGGGCGTTCACCCGATGCACGCTGGTTTCCAGATGCAACAGCAGCATGCGGTTGCCCAACGGATACGCGAACGCGGAAAGCACCACCGCACCCGCCGCCAGCCAGTCGCCGCTGCGCAAATGGCCGCGGGCGTGGCCCCATTGCAGCGCGAACACGCCGGCCACGATCAGCACACCGATCGCCAGCGTGCGCCACGCCAGCCGCCGGCGCGCATCGCGGTAGATCAGTGGTGCCAGCAGCGGCCCCGCCAGCACCGTGGTCTGGAAACTGCCGGCCACCAGCCACGCCGGCCCGCTGCCGGCGGCCCAGGTCAGCGGTATGCCGAACAGCACGAAGCCCACGCTGCTCCACGCCAGCCACGCACGCGGATGCGCACGCAGCTCGCGCGGCAACTCGCCCAGCCCGCCGCGCCACGGCAAGGCCAGTGCCAGCAAGGGCAAGGTGATGAGGTAACGCAGGATCACCGCCCACGCCCAATGGCCGCCGCCAGTCACCAGGCTGCGGTTGAGCACATAGGTCATCGTGAAGAACAGCGCCGCGCACAGCGCCAGTCCCACGGCGGCGAGGGCGTTGCGGCGCATCGGCGGGTCGTTGTCGGGAAGGCGCGAGTGTGGCAAATCGCGCGGGGTTTGCGTAGCGCTCCGGACCAGGCCCTCGCGATCGTCCGTGATCGTGGAAACCGGGCGGCCGGCGCATGTCCCCGGCCGCACTTTTCAGCCCGTCGCCAGCGGCAACCTCAATCGCACTTCCAGGCCGCCGCCCTCGCCGTTGCGGGCGAGGATCTCGCCGCCATGCGCCTTGGCCACGCGCTGCGCGATGGCCAGGCCCAGGCCGTGACCGTCGGCGCGTACCGCGTTGCTGCCGCGGAAGAACGGCCGGAACAGCGATGCCAGTTCGTTCTCCGGCACGCCGGGGCCATGGTCGCGCACCAGGCATTCGGCCTGCCCGGCTTCGGCACATACCGACAGCTCCACGCGGCCGCCCTCGGGGCTGTACTTGATCGCGTTGGAGAGCAGGTTGCCCAGCGCACGCTCCAGCAGCACGGGGCTGCCGACCACTTCGACGGGTCCGTCGGCAGGCCGCCATTGCAGGTCGATGTGGCGCGCCTCCGCCTCCAGCGCCACTTGCTGCAGCCCTTCGCGCGCCAGTTCGGCGAAATCCAGGCGTTCGTGTTCCATGCCCGGCAGGCCGCCTTCCATGCGCGACAGCGCCAGCATGTCGCCGGTCATGCGGTCGAGCCGGGCGATCTCCTGCTCGGCCTGGCGGAAGTAGCGCTCCGCCGCCATGGGATCGGTACTGCGCTGGGCCAGGTCGAGGATCAGTTGCAGGCGTGCCAGCGGCGAGCGCAGTTCGTGCGAGAGATCCTGCAGCACGCGCCGGTCGTGCGCCACCAGCGCCTCGATGCGTTCGGCCATGGCGTCGAAATCGCCGGCGAGCTGGACCAGCTCGTCGCGCGAAGCACCACCGGGATGGTCCACGCGCGTCGACAGCTCGCCGGCAGCCATGCGCCGCGTGGCCTCGCGCAGCGCCTGCACCGGTTTCGCCACGCTGCGCGCCACCCACCAGCCCACCAGGCCGATGCCCAGCAGCGACAGCGCCAGCTGCACGCCAAGCAGGATCTTCTCGCGCGTCTGCGGACGCAGACGCGTGTGCGAACGACTGATCGCCACCAGTTGCCGTTGCTGGCCGTCCGCACCGACCACGGGCTCCACTGCCAGATACATGTACTGACCGCGCCACGGCCGCAGCACCACGCTGCGGTCGGCCGACAACATGCCGGGCAAGGAGTCGCGGACCGATGACGGCAGGCGGATCGGCAACAGCGGCTGTCCGTCCTGGAACAGCGTGGCCTCGATGAAGACGCCTGCGTGACGCTGCTCCCCGATCCAGCTCGCCAACGCAGGCTGGCCGCCCTGGTCGTAGACCTGTTCGGCGGATTGCGCCACCGTCGTCCAGTCGATCTCCACTTCGGTGGTGTATTCCACGAAGCGCTGGGTGAGGAAGCCGCCCAGCACCAGCACCAGCAGGTTCACCGCGCAGAACCACAGCAGCAGGCGCCAGTACAGCGAACTCTTGAACGGATTCATGGCGCGCCCGCCACCAGCACGTAGCCGGCGCCGCGTACCGCGTCGATGCGCGGCGATTGCGCGGAGGCCTCGGCCAGCTTGTGGCGCAGCCGGCTCACGTGCACGTCGATGCTGCGGTCGTAGCGTTCCAGTTCGCGCCCCAGCGCGAGACGGGTGAGCGCGGCCTTGTCCACCAGTTCGCCCGCGCGTTGCGCCAGCGCCAGCAGCAGCTGGAACTCGGCGCCGGTGAGCGACAGTTCCTGTTCCCCGACCAGGGCCCGGCGTTCGCCTGGCAGCAGGCGCAGCACGCCCAGTTGCAGCTCTCCGGCGGCGGGGCCCGGCGCGTTGCGCCGCAGTTGCGCGCGCACGCGCGCCAGCAGTTCGCGCGGCAGGCAGGGCTTGGAGAGATAGTCGTCGGCGCCCAGCTCCAGCCCCACCACGCGGTCCACCGGCTCGCCGCGTGCCGAGAGCATGATCACCGGCAGGCGGTATTTCATGCGCAGCTCGCGCAGCGTCTCCAGCCCGTCGCGGCCCGGCATCATCACGTCGAGGATCAGCAGGTCCGGCCGCTGCGCCGCGTTGTGCAGCCGCGCCAGCGCTTCCCCGCCGTCGTGGGCGAGGTCCACGGCAAAACCCTCGCGCTGCAGGTACTCGGACAGGAGGCTGCACAGCGCGCGGTCGTCATCGGCGATCAGGATGCGTGACATGGGCGGTTATTTAGCGGCGCGCGGCGTCTGGCGGCAGGGGGCTTTACCCATCTTTACGCTTCCGCAAAGAACATACACGCCCGGATGTCGTCCAATAGCCACACGTTCCACTCCCCCAACGCAAGAGGCGACAACCATGCGCAAGAACCTCATTCTCGGTCTGGCCCTCAGCTCGGCCCTGGCCATCGGCAGCTTCGCCGTCGCGGCCCAGGGCGCCCCCGGCCCGGGCGGCCACGGCGGCTGGGGTCACCACGGCGAGCGGCACGGCATGATGGCGCTGCACAAGCTCAACCTGACCGACGCCCAGAAGGCCAGCATCAAGCAGATCATGAAGAGCAGCTTCGCCCAGAACAAGGGCCAGTTCCAGGCGCTGCGCCAGCAGAAGCAGGCGTTCGAGGCGATGAACCCGAACGACCCGGGCTACCAGGCGGCCGCGGCCTCGCTGGCCCAGGCCGAAGGCGCCGCCACCACGGCCCGCGTGCAGCAGATGGCCAACGTCCGCGCGCAGATCTACAACGTGCTGACCCCGGCGCAGCAGTCGCAGCTGGCCACGATGAAGGCGCAGCAGCAGGCCCGCCGCCAGCAGTGGCAGCAGTTCAAGGCCCAGCAGAAGGCGGGCAGCGGCGCGCAGAGCGGCCAGTAAGGCGAGTATCCGCCACGCAGAACCTCCTCCCTCTGCGCAGCGGGAAGCCGCGCCGGCCCTCGCCGGCGCGGCTTTTTTGATGCCGGAGCAGGCACGCCGGCGGGCATCCCGGGGCTGCACTGGAATCCGGGGCTGGCACCGGCCGGCCCGACGGAGCGGGCGGCGACACGGCCACGATCCGCTCGTGCCGGTCACGCGGCCTCATGCAGCAGCCGCGGGCACGTCGCGCGCGGCATGCCGCGCCAGCCACGCGCGAATCTCGGCCAGCACCGTGTCCGGCGCCTCCAGATTCGCATGGTGGCCGGCGGCCTGCACCACCAGTTGGCGCGAACGGCGGATGCCGGCGGCGAGTTCCTCGGACAGCTCGTGCACCTCGGGCTGGTCTTCGCTGCCCACGACCAGCAGGGTCGGCGCCTCGATCGCGTGCAGGCGCGCCAGCGCGGACGGTTGCGGCATGCGCTGGTCCTGCGCCGCGCGACGCCAGTAGTTCGGCTCGGCGCGGAACACCTGCGTGGTCATCGCCTGCGTATGGCGGCGCGCCTCTGCGTCGACTTCGCCTGCGCCGCGGCGCGGACCGTCGGTGAACGCGCGCAGCGAGCTGTCGATCATGCCCGCCACGTCGTAGCTGTCCAGCGCCTGCAGGAAGGCGCGTGCCGCGGGCGTGCGGTCGGCGAACCGGCCCCAGTAACCGGCACCGATGAAAATCAACGCGCTCACGCGGCCGGGATGCGCCAGCGCGAAGTCCAGCGCGGTGGCCGCGCCGCCGGAACAGGCGAGCAGCGCGGTGCGCTCCACGCCGAGGGCATCGAGCACGGCGGCAAGATCCTCGTGATGGGCATAGGCGCCCGGTTCGATGGTCGAACGACCGAAACCGCGCGCGTCGTAGCGCAGCACGCGGTGGTCGCGCGCCAGCGCGGCGAACTCGCGGTCCCACTGCCCGCTGTCGACCAGGAAGCCGTGCAGCATGGTGACGGTTTCGCCGGCACCGGCGTGCTCGACGTGCAGGCGTGCGCCGGCGACGTCGACCTGGCGTGTGGTGGCGCTCATGACGGGCTCCTCGGGCAAATGATGCTGGCGGTCGCGGCGGGACATCAGCGTGCGGCCTGGACCGCGCGCGCGGGCACTGCATCGACGAATACCGGCGGTGCATAGCCGGCCGGCTTGTCGCCCACCGCCACGCCGCCGTGCAGGCGGGTCTGCTGCGCGTCGGCGAACATGTAGTACGGGAACGGGCGCTCCGGCGCGCTGGCCGCATCGAGCCGGGCGCGCAGTTCGGCAGGCAGCTCGAAATCCAGCGCGGCGAGGTTGGCGTCGAGCTGCGCCAGCTTGGTCGCGCCCACGATCACCGAGGCGATGCCCGGCTGCGTGGCGACCCAGTTCAGCGCCACCTGCGCCATCGGCTTGCCGGCCTGCTTCGCCACCTGCTCCAATGCGGCGACGATGCGCCAGTTGCGTTCGGTGAAGCGCTCGAAGCCCGGCGCCGCGGTGACCTTGGCCAGCCTGCCCTCGCCTTCGCCGCCCGCCTCGCCAGGCCGGTACTTGCCCGACAGCAGGCCCATCGCCAGCGGGCTCCACGCGGTGATGCCCATGCCGAGCTGCTGACCCAGCGGAACGAACTCGTGCTCGATGTGGCGCTCGGCCAGCGAGTATTCCAGCTGCAGGTTGACCAGCGGCGACAAGGCATGCGCCTCGGCGAAGGTCTGCGCCCGCGCGGCATACCAGGCCGGCGCGTCGGACAGGCCGGCATGGCGGATCTTGCCGGCGCGCACCAGGTCGTCCAGCGTGCGCACCACCTCCTCGGCCGGGGTGACGCGGTCCCAGGTGTGCAGCAGGTAGAGGTCGATGTAGTCGGTGCGCAGGCGGCGCAGCGAACCCTCCACCGCGCGCAGGATGTTCTTGCGCCCGTTGCCGCCGGCGTTCGGATTGCCCGGCTGGGCGTTGTAGCTGAACTTGGTGGCGAGCACCACGCGGTCGCGCGCGCCGGCCTGTTCGATGAACTTGCCCAGCATCGTCTCGCTGGTGCCCTCGGTGTAGAGATCGGCGGTGTCGATGAAGTTGCCGCCGGCGTCGAGGTAGCGGTCGAACATCGCGCGGGCGGTGTCTTCCGCCGCGCCCCAGCCCCAGTCGTCGCCGAAGGTCATGGTGCCGAGCGAGAGGCGGCTGACGCGCAGGCCGGAACGGCCCAGGGTGTAGTACTTGTCGAGCGACATGGCGAACTCCCGCGGTGGTGGACGGGGTGCAGTCTGCGCCTTGCGATTGCCGCGAAAAACCGCCAGCATCTTCATGCTGTTTGAAGTGTGGCTAATCAATCCGGGAGCCTGCCATGCGCGACGACTACGCCCTGCGCGCCTTCCGCGCCATCGCCGGGCACGGCAGCTTCACCCGTGCCGCGGCGGCGCTGGACGTCACCGCCTCGGCGTTGAGCCAGACCCTGCGCCAGCTGGAGACCCAGCTCGGCACGCGCCTGCTCCACCGCACCACGCGGCGCGTGGGCCTCACCGAGGCGGGCCACGAGCTGCTGCAGCGGATCGCGCCCGCGCTGAACGAACTGGATGCGGCGATGGACGCGCTGCGCCAGCACGGCGACCGTCCCGCCGGCCTGTTGCGGCTGACCGTGCCGGACGTGGTGGCGATCGCCCTGCTCGATCCGCTGCTGGGCGAATTCATGGCGCGCTGGCCGGACGTGAAGCTGGACATCCACGTCGACAACGGCCTCAGCGACCTGATCGCCGAGGGCTTCGACGCCGGCATCCGCCTCGGCGAACGCCTGCAGCGCGACATGGTGGCGGTGCCGGTGAGCGGACCGATGCGTTCGGTGGTGGTCGGCTCGCCCGACTATTTCGCGCGGCACGGCCGGCCGAAGCAGCCGCGCGAGCTGGAATCACACGACTGCATCAATTTCCGCCTGGTCAGCAGCCGCGCCATCTACCGCTGGGAGTTCGCGCACAAGAACGGCCCGCGCAAGGGCCGCTGGTTCGAGATCGCGGTGAACGGCCGCCTCACCGTCAACCACATTCCGCTGGCCGTGCGTGCCGCGATCGAAGGCGCGGGACTGGCCAGCGTGCTGGAACCGTTCGCGCGCGAGGCACTGGACGACGGCCGGCTGGAAAGCGTGCTGGACGACTGGCTGCCGTCCTTCGACGGTTTCCACCTGTACTACCCCAGCCGCTTCCAGGTACCGCCGAAGCTGCGTGTGTTCATCGACTTCCTGCGCGAACGCAGGCAGGCGGCCGAAGCCGCGCCGGGAGCGCGACGCCTTGCGCGCACCCGGCGCACGCCTCAGCGGTAGCGCCAGTGGCCGCCGACCCACACATGGCCGCCGCCCCAATAGCCAGGCACCCACACGCGTGCCGGGCGGGGCGCCACCATGACGCAGCCGGTCAGTGCAACGGAGCCACCCAGCAGGGCGATGGCGATCAGGCAGGTGGACAGGAAACGACGCATGGCGCACTCCTCGTGGTGGACGTGCTGCTGGAAACGTCCCGCCACGCGTTGCGGTGACGCCTGTCGCGGCGCGGAGCGGCCGGGATTCAGCACGCCCTCAGCCACGGACATGCCATCGTTCAGGCAGCTTGCTGGCGCCTGACTGCATGCGTGACGCGATGGATCAGCCGCGCGGCCACGCGGGCGGTGACGTGGTCGCGGTCGTGCGGTGGCGACAGCTCGGCCACGTCCAGCACCTTCAGCTTGCCGGTGGCGGCGATCGCGTCGAGCAGCGGCTCGACCACTTCCAGCGGCACGCCACGTGCGCTGGGAGCGCTGACGCCGGGCGCCACCGCATGCGGCAAGGCATCGAGGCAGATGGTCTGGTAGACCACGTCGACGCGCGCCAGCCTCGCCTGCAGTTCCGCGATGCGTGCAGGCAGGTCGAGCAGGCCCAGTTCGTCGTCGCGCACATGGTGCACGCCGAGTTCCCCTGCGGTGTCGAACAGCACGCGCGTGTTCGCCGAGGCGCTGATGCCGTAGACGCAGTAGTCCAGCGGCAGGCCCAGCGCCCGCGCGTGTTCGATGGCCTGCAGGAACGGCGTGCCGGAGCTGCCGCGATCCTGCCGGCGCAGGTCGAAATGCGCGTCGATGTTGACGATGGCCACGCGCGGACGGCGCGGGCCCAGGTGCTTCGCCAGGCCCTGATAAGTGGCGAACGCGATCTCGTGTCCGCCACCCAGGCCCACCGGCAGGTGGCCGGCGTCGAGCAGCGCGGCCAACCGTTCGGCATAGCGCTGCTGCGCGCCTTCGAGGTCGCCGTCGGCCACCTCGACGGTGCCCGCGTCGTACAGCGGCGTGTCGTCCAGCAGCGGCAGGTTGGAGAGCATCGCGCGCAAGGCGGCGGGACCTTCCGCCGCACCCACCCTCCCGCCGTTGCGGCGCACGCCCTCGTCGCTGGCGAAACCCAGCACCGCCACGCCGGGGGCGGCGCCGGCCACGGGCTCGCGCACCCACTGGTGCCAGCGCCGCGTGGCGGGGCCTTCCGGCAGGTCGACCCGACCGCTCCAGCCGTTCATCGCTTCACCTGCCGCGGGTGGCGCATGCGCATGTTCGTGTCCATCCGGACATTGTAGCCGGCACGCTCGCATCCGCTTCACCGCAGCCATCGCAGCATGCGCGCATGGCAAGGAAAACCGGCGAACGCATTCCGAAATTGCGCTTGCGCCTGGCCGCGCCCGCCGACGTGCCGGCGCTGGCCGAACTCACCGCGCGCGTCTACACGCCGGAAAACGGCTATTCGGCGGAAATGCTGCGCTCCCAGCAGACGCACTTCCCGCAGGGCCAGTTCGTGGTGGAGTACGAGGGCAAGGTGGTGGGCTACTGCGCCACCTTCCGCATCGACGAGGCCACCGCGCTGGCGCCGCACACCTGGGTCCAGATCACCGCCAACGGCATGGCCTCGCGCCACAAGCCCGACGGCAACTGGCTGTACGGCATCGAGGTGGTGGTGCATCCCGACTATCGCCGCATGCGCATCGGCCAGCGCCTGTACCAGGCGCGCAAGCGGCTGTGCATGGACCTGAAGCTGCGCGGCATCGTGTTCGGCGGGCGCATCCCGGGGCTGGCGCGCAACATCCAGCGCTGCGGCAGCGCCGAGGCCTACGTGCAGGCGGTGCAGGAAGGCCGCCGCCGCGACCTCACGCTGAGCTTCCAGCTGGCCAACGATTTCGAGGTGATCGGCCTGCTGCGCAACTACGTGCCCTCGGACCACGATTCGCTGGGCTGGGCGGTGCACCTGGTGTGGCGCAACCCGTTGCTGCTCGACCAGCCGGACATTCCCTCGACCACCTCTGCGCGCCAGCTGCCCACCACGGTGCGCGTGGCCTCGGTGCAATACCTGCAGCGGCGCATCGCCTCGTTCGGGGAGTTCGCCACCCAGGTCGAGTACTTCACCGACATCGCCGCCGACTACAACGCGGACTTCGTGGTATTCCCCGAACTGATCACGCTGCAGCTGCTGTCGATCGAGAACACCGAGCTGCCGGCCACCGAGACGATCCGCAAGCTCAGCCAGTACACGCCGCAGGTGAAGGAGCTGTTCGGCCGGTTGGCCGTGCACTACAACATCAACATCATCGCCGGCACCCACCCCACCGAGCAGGCCAACGGCGACATCCACAACGTCTGCTACGTGTGCCTGCGGGACGGCTCGATCCACGAGCGCGAGAAGCTGCATCCCACGCCCAGCGAGCGCATCACCTGGAACGTCTCGGGCGGCGACAGCGCCGCCACGGTGCAGACCGACTGCGGCCCGGTCGGCGTGATGATCTGCTACGACAGCGAGTTCCCCGAGGTGGCGCGGCACCTGGTGGACCAGGGCGCGCTGATCCTGTTCGTGCCGTTCTGCACCGACGTGCGCGAGGGCTACCTGCGCGTGCGCTATTGCGCGCAGGCGCGTGCGGTGGAAAACCAGTGCTACGTGGTGCTGTCCGGCAACGTGGGCAACCTGCCCGGCGTCAACAACTTCGACATCCAGTACGGGCAGAGCTGCATCCTCACGCCCAGCGACTTCCCGTTCGCGCGCGACGGCATCGCCGCCGATTCCACCCCGAACAGCGAGACCGTGCTGTTCGCCGACCTGCACCTGGAAAGCCTGGCCAGCGCCCGCAACGCCGGTGCGGTGCAGAACCTCAAGGACCGCCGATTCGACCTGTACGAGACACGCTGGTTGCCGAAACCGAGCTGACGGAGCGGCCGCGCGCTCTGCGATAATCGCGGGATGACCGCGCCGAAACCGCCACCGGAATCATCCAACCCGCGCCTGCAGGCCGTGCTGGGCCACGAATTCTTCGCGCCGCACCAGTGGAAACGCCGCATCGCGCTGTGGAGCGGCGCGGTGCTGGTGGCGCTGGCGGCCATCGTGTTCGCCAAGGCCAGCACCTGGGCATACCAGCTGTTCCTGCGCATCCTGGCGCATGGCGTGTGGATACCGCTGATCCTCACGCCGCTGGTGTTCGGCCTGCTGTCGTGGGCCACCGAAGGGCGGCTGCGTGCCGCGCGCGGCAGCGGCATCCCGCAGGCCATCGCCACCCTGCACGTGGAAGACGAAGGTTTCCGCGCGCGCATGCTGGCGCTGCCGGTGGCGGTGAGCAAGATGGCGATGACCCTGCTCGCGCTCTGCGTGGGCGCCTCGATCGGCCGCGAGGGGCCTACCGTGCATGTGGGTGCGGGGCTGTTCTATTCGCTGGGCCGGCGCTTCGGCTTCACCGATGCGAAGGCGATCTCGCGCTTCATCCTCGCCGGCGGCGCCGCCGGCATTGCCGCCGCCTTCAACACGCCGCTGGCCGGAGTGATCTTCGCGATCGAGGAACTGGCCGGCACCTTCGAGCACCGCTTCAGCGGCCTGCTGCTCACCGCCGTGTTCGTGGGCGGCGTGGTGTCGCTGGGCATCATGGGCAACTACTCGTATTTCGGCGAGGTGCAGACCGATCTGCCGCTGGGCCATGCCTGGCTGGCGGTGCTGCTCTGCGGCGTGATCTGCGGCCTGCTGGGCGGCCTGTTCGCGCGGCTGATCCTGCTCAGCCGCCGCGGCCCGCTGGCACTGCTCGGGCGACTGCGCTCGCGCAACCCCGTGCTGTTCGCCACCGGCTGCGGCCTGGCGCTGGCGGTGATCGGCGTGCTCTCGCACGGCAGCGTGTACGGCACCGGCTATGACCAGGCCCGTGCCTTCGTGCAGGAGGCGGCGACCACGCCCGGCGAGAGTTTCGGCATCGCCAAGCTCGCCGCCAACGTGGTGTCGTACTGGGCCGGCATCCCCGGCGGCATCTTCTCGCCGGCGCTGGCGGTGGGCGCGGGCCTCGGCCACAACATCGCGCACTTCCTGCCGCACGCCCCGGCCGCGGCGGTGGTGTTGCTGGGCATGAGCGCCTATCTGTCCGGCGTCACCGGCGCGCCGCTCACCTCGGCGGTGATCGCGATGGAACTGACCGACAACCAGGCGATGGTGATACCGATCATGGCCGCCTGCCTGCTCGCGCGCGCGGCCGCGTCGATCTTCAGCCCCACGCCGGTGTACAAGGATTTCGCCGAACGCATGGTGCGCGATTTCGAGCAGCAGCAGGCCATGCGCGCGGCCGCCGCGGCACCGCCTCCCGCCACCGGCGCCACCAGTGCCTATGCCGAGCCTGCCATGCCGGCGGACGCCGCCACGGAGAAACCGGAACCATGAGCGCCCGCCGCTGGGACCTGCTGCTGACCCGCGCCACGCTGGCCAGCTTCGCCGGTGACGCGCCATCCGGATTGATCGGGGACGGCGCGCTGGCCTGCGTCGACGGGCGCATCGCCTGGATCGGGTCGATGCGCGACCTGCCCGCCGACGCGCTGGCCACGCACGTCGAGGATCTCGGCGGCGCGCTGCTCACGCCGGGCCTGGTCGACTGCCACACCCATCTGGTGTTCGGCGGCAACCGCGCCAACGAATTCGACATGCGCCTCAACGGCGCCAGCTACGAGACCATCGCCAGCGCCGGCGGCGGCATCGTCTCCAGCGTGCGCGCCACCCGCGCAACGAGCGAGGACGAACTGTTCGCCCAGTCGCTGCCGCGCGCCCGCGCCCTGCTCGCCGACGGCGTGACCACGCTGGAGATCAAGTCCGGCTACGGGCTGGACCTCGAAGCCGAACGCCGCATGCTGCGCGTGGCACGGCGCATCGGCGAGTCGCTGGGCATCAGCGTGCGCACCGGCTTCCTCGGCCTGCACGCGCTGCCGCCGGAATACCGGGAGCGCCGCGACGACTACGTGGCGCTGGTGTGCGACACGATGCTGCCCGCACTCGCGGACGAAGGCCTGGTCGATGCGGTGGATGCGTTCTGCGAACGCATCGCCTTCACGCCCGCCGAAACGCGCCGCCTGTTCGAGCGTGCCACGCAGCTCGGCCTGCCGGTGAAGCTGCACGCGGAACAACTCTCCGACCAGGGCGGGGCGGCACTGGTGGCAGGTTTCGACGGCCTTTCCGCCGATCACCTGGAGCACCTCGGCGAAGCGGGCATCGCCGCGATGGCGCAGGCCGGCACCGTGGCCGTGCTGCTGCCCGGCGCGTTCTACGCGCTGCGCGAGACGCAGCTGCCGCCGGTGGCGGCGCTGCGCGCGCACGGCGTGCCCATCGCCATCGCCACCGACTGCAACCCCGGCACCTCGCCCCTGCTCTCGCTGCGGCTGGCCGCGAACCTGGCCTGCACGCTGTTCCGGCTTACGCCGGAGGAAGCCTTGCGCGGCGTCACCGTCAACGCGGCGCGCGCACTGGGCCTGGCCGACCGCGGCACGCTGGCCGTGGGCCAGCGCGCCGATCTGGTGGCGTGGCACGCGAAGCAGCCTGCCGAGCTGTGCTACTGGATCGGCGGCTCGCTGGTACGGCAGATCTGGCTCGACGGCCGTCCCTTGTAGAAGCGGCTTCAGCCGCGACGCCGCGGTGCGGATTGTGGTGGAGGCATCGCGGCTGAAGCCCCTCCTACGCGCGCGTGGACAGGCGCGCGATCACCGCATCGACCAGCGCCGCGGGCAGTTCGGCACGCACCGGCACGCGCCACCACTGCGGCTGGGCGAAGCCGCGGCACTTCACTGCATCCTTGTCGGTCATCAGCACCGGCAGGTCGTCGCCGAAGTCCAGTTCGGCGGCGGCGAAGGCGTGGTGGTCGGGAAACGCATGCTCGATCACGTCGATGCCGGCATCGCGCAGGCTGGCGAAAAAGCGCGCGGGATTGCCGATGGCCGCCACCGCGTGCACACGCCGGCCCGCGAAAGCCGGCAGCGGTTGCCGCCGTACGCCATCGAGCGTCACCACGTCGCCACCCGCAAGCTGCATGGGGTACTCGTCAACCTGCGGCGTGCCACCGTTGCACACGCGCAAGTCCACCCGCGCCAAGCGGCGCAGCGGTTCGCGCAGCGGGCCGGCGGGCAACAGTCGGCCGTTGCCGAAACGGCGCGCACCGTCGATCACACAGATCTCCACGTCGCGCGCGAGCCGGTAGTGCTGCAGGCCGTCGTCGGCGATCACCACGTTGCAGCCGCTCGCTGCCAGCAGTTGCGCTGCCGCAGGCCGGTCGCGCCCGATCGCCACCGGCACGCCGCAGGCGACCATCAGGCAGGGCTCGTCGCCCACTTCGGATGGATCGGGCGTTTCGCCCAGCAGCATCGGCTCGCGCTGCCTGCCGCCATGGCCGCGACTCGCCACGCCGGGGCGGAAGCCGCGCGCGCGCAACGCCGCCACCAGCGCGATGGCGAGCGGCGTCTTGCCGGTTCCACCCGCCGTGAGGTTGCCGATCACGATGACCGGCACGGGCAGGCGCACGCTGCGCAGCGCGCCGGCGCGGTACAACCCCCGACGCAATGCGGTGAGCGCGCCGTACAGCCCGGCCAGCGGCCATGTCCACCACGGGCTGCGGCCGTTGCCGTACCAGGCTGATTCGAGCGTTTCGGCGAGCGCCATGTGCGCCTCAGTCGGCGCCTAGTCTGGCGTCATGGAACTGCATGCGGTGCAGCGCGGCGTAATGGCCGCCCAGCGCCAGCAGCTCGGCGTGGGTGCCGCGCTCCACGATGCGGCCCTGCTCCATCACCGCGATCTGGTCGGCGCCCTCGATGGTGGAGAGGCGGTGCGCGATCACCAGGGTGGTGCGGTCGCGCATCAGCTGCTGCAGCGCCTGCTGGATCAGCCGCTCCGATTCGGTGTCCAGCGCGCTGGTGGCCTCGTCCAGCACCAGGATAGGCGCGTTCTTGAGGATGGCGCGGGCGATCGCGATGCGCTGGCGCTGGCCGCCGGAGAGCTGGTTGCCGCTTTCGCCGATGTGGCTGTGGATGCCCTTGGGCAGGCGCGCGATGAACTCCATCGCGTTGGCCGCCTCCGCCGCGGCCACGATCTCGGCCTCGCTGGCGCCGGCCAACTCGCCGTAGGCGATGTTGTTGGCGACGGTATCGTCGAACAGCACCACGCTCTGTCCCACCCAGGCGATCTGCCGGCGCAGCGAGGCGAGCGTGTAGTCCTGGTAGTCCTCGCCGTCCAGCACGATGCGGCCGCCGCTGGGTTCGTTGAAGCGCGGCAACAGGCTGACCAGGCTGCTCTTGCCACTGCCGGAACGACCCACCAGGGCGGTGACCGTGCCCGGCGCGCAGTGCAGGTCCACGCCGCGCAACGCCTCGAACTCGTTGCGCGCATAGGTGAGTCGCACGTCCTCGAAACGCAGGTCGCCCTTCGTGCGCCCCAGCTCACGGACGCCATGGTCGGTCTCGGGCGGCAGGTCGATGATCTCGAACAGATCCTCCGCCGCCGACATGCCGCGCTGGATGTTGGCCTGCACGTTGGTCAGCCGCTTGAGCGACGGCAGCATCGTGCCCATCGCGGTGAGCACGGCGAAGAACACGCCCGGCGACATCTGGTTCAGTACCTGCGGCCGGGTGCCCAGGAACACCAGCACCGCCAGCGCGAAGGCTGCCACCAGTTGGATGGTGGAACTGGATGCGGCATTGGTCGCGGCGATTTTCAGGTTGAGGCGACGGGTATGCCGGGTCACTTCGTCAAAGCGGCCGGCTTCGTGCGCCTGCCCCCCGTAGATGCGCACCTCGCGGTTGGCGCCGACCGCCTCCTCCACCGTGCCGGTGACCGAACCCATCGTCCCCTGGATGCGGCGGCTGATCTGCCGGTAGCGCCGGCTCACCACGGTGGCGACCAAGGCGATCGCCGGCACCATCACCAGCAGGGAAAGCGTGAGGTAGGCGCTGGTGCTCAGCATCACGTAGAACATGAAGACCACGGTGAGCCCGTCGGTCACCCCGATCTTCGCCGCGTCGCTGGAGGCCGAGGCCACCTGCTCGCTGGTGTAGGTGATACGCGAGATCTGCTGGCCCGAAGGTTCGCTGCCGAAATACGCCGCCGGCAGGCGCAGGTAGGATGCAAACACGTCGCTCTGGATCGCCTGCACCACATGCCGGCCGATGTAGGACATGCCGTAGCTGCTGACGAACGTGCCGCAGGAGCGGAGGAAGAAGATGCCGATGATCCAGATCGGCATCCAGAAGATCAGGTAGGGATCCTTCTGCACGAACAGATTGTCGATCATCGGCTTGAGCAGCTTGGTGAAAGCCGCCAGGCCGCCGCCATCCAGGATCATGCCGACCAGCGCGACCAGGCCCACCGCCCAATAGCGTTTGCTGTATCCGAGCAGGCGCTTGTAGACGCGCCAGGTCTGCACGTCCCAGATCGCGGTCCTGCCGCCGCTCATTGCGCCTCGCCCGGCTTGGTCGGCGTGGTGGCGATCGACAGGCGGGTGAAGCCGAGCTGGCCCAGCGCATCCATCGCGGTCACCACGCTCTGGTGCGAGGACACCGCGTCGGCGCGGATCGTCACCGGGCGGTCGTGGTCGCCGTTCGCGTTGCGCGCTATCACCTGCTTCAGCGCGTCGATGCCCTCGCCCGGCACCGCGTCGCTGCCCACCCAGTAGCGGCCGTCGCGGTCGACCATGATGGTGAGCGCAGGCGCGTTCATGTCGCGGTCCTGCGTGCTGGCATTGGGCAGGGTGACCTGCATGCGCGAGTGCTGGATGAAGGTGCTGGTGAGTACGAAGAACATCAGCAGGGTGAGCAGCACGTCGATCAACGGCACCACGTTGATCTCGAACTCGTCCCGGCGGCGGTCGTTGCCGATGCGCATGCGCTTCAGCCCGCGCCCGGTGTGGCAGGCACGGCCGCGGCACGACGCGCGCGTGCAGGCGCGGCCGTGGGTGCCGTGAGGGTGAGCTCGTCCAGCAGCGCGGTGGCCTGCTTCTCCATCTGCACGCAGTAGCCGGCCACACGCGAGCGGAAGTAGCGATGCAGCACGTAGGCGGGGATCGCCACGGTGAGACCGGAGGCGGTGCAGATCAGCGCCTCGCCGATGCCGCCGGCCATCTTCGCCGGGTCGCCGATGCCGCCGGCCATCACCTGCATGAACATGCGGATCAGGCCGATCACCGTGCCGAACAGGCCCAGCAGCGGGCCGATCAGCGCGATCGTGCCCAGCGTGTTGAGGTAGCGCTCCATCTCGTGCACCACGTGGCGGCCGGTGTCCTCGATGCGCTCCTTGATGATGTCGCGCGACTGCCCGCGCACCGCCAGCGCCGCGGCCAGCAGCTCGCCCAGCGGCGAACCGTTCGACAGCGCCTGCAGATGGTTCGGGTCGAGCTGGCCGGCGCGCGCCCACTGGCGCACTTCCTCGCCCAGCCCCGGCGGCAGCACGGCCTTGCGCCGCAGTGTCCAGCACCGCTCCAGCACGATCGCCAGCGCCACCAGCGAGCACACCAGGATGGGCAGCATCGCCCAACCGCCAGCCATCAGGATATCGAGCACGTTCGTCCCCAGCGGGTGTTCAAAACGGAGAGGCCGCATCATAGCAGCCGGCCCGGCCGGTTCCGTGGCAGGCGTGGCAGTACCTGAACGCCATGGCTACGGCCGCTCGCGCCAGTAGCGCGGATCGCGCAGGCGCCAGCGTGCGCTTGCGCGCGCCGGGGTGCCGGCAGGAAACTCGATGCCGATCGCGCCGCTGTCGGCCGTGTCCAATACCGGCACGCCAGCCTCCGCGTAACGTGCCATCACCTCCGGCTTCGGATGCCCGAAACGGTTGCGCCAGCCCGCCGAGACGATGGCGAACGGTGGCCGCACCGCGGCGATGAAATCCGTTCCGGACGAGGTCTTGCTGCCGTGGTGCGGCACCAGCAGCACCGGCGACGTCTTCCCGCCCAGCGCCGCCGCCACCCGCGGCTCGACCTTCGCCGTGATGTCGCCGGTGAGCAGCAGGCTGCCGCCCTTGCCCTCCACCAGCAGCACGCAGGAGCGGTCGTTGCCCTTGCCGGTCGCGCCGGGTGCCGGATTCAGCACGCGGAAGCGCACGCCGTCCCATTCCCAGGCCTGCCCGGTCAGGCAGGCCGACATCGGCACTGGCATGCGCTCCGGTTCACCGGCATAGCGGCGCGCCTGCGGAAACGCCGTGACCACGGCGGACACACCGCCGGCATGGTCGTTGTCGGCATGGCTCACCATCAACGTGTCCAGCCGGGTGATGCCCAGGGCATGGAGCGCGGGCAGCACCGCCGCCTCGCCCAGGTCGAAGCCCGAGGGATAGCGCGCACCGGTGTCGTACAGCAGGCTGTGTTCGCGGGTGCGCAGCAGCACCGACAAGCCCTGCCCCACGTCCAGCACCCAGGCCTGGAACGCCCCCGCTTCCGGCTTGGCCAGCGGCGGCCACAGCAGCGGCAGGAACAGCAGCAGACCCAGCGCACGCAGCGGCACGCCGCGCGGCAGGAACAGCCACAGTGCCCCCAGCGTGGCCAGCAGCAGTGCCCACGGCGTCAGCTGCGGCAGGTGCCAGTGCGCGCCCGGCCAGGTCGCCATGCGTTCCAGCAGCCACCATTGCGCATGCGCCAGCTGCGCCGCCAGCCGCAGCACCGGCGTGGCCAGCGGCGGGCACAGGCCCAGGCACAACATGCCCAGCAGTGCGCAAGGCACGATCACGAAGCTCACGAACGGCACCGCGACCAGGTTGGACAGCGCGCCCACCAGCGAAGCCTCGCCGAAGAACCACAGCGTCAGCGGCAGCAGCGACACGGTCATCAGCAGTTGCCCCGCACCGAGCTCGTGCAGGAAGGCGCGCAGGCCGCGCCCGCGCGATTGCAGGCACAGCAGCAACAGCGCCACTCCGATGAATGACAGCCAGAACCCCGCGGCCAGCACCGCCAGCGGATCGACGGCGAGGATCGCGATCAAGGCCAGCGCCAGCGATTGCGCACCATGGCCGCCGCGCCGGCCGCAGCGCGCCAGCGCCACCACCGCGATCATCAGCAGGGTACGCACGGTAGGCAGGCCGAAACCGGCCAGCGCGCCGTAGACAGCAGCCACCAGCAACGCACCTGCCGCCTGCGCCTGCACCCGCGGCAAGCGCAGCGCCAGCCCCGGCCACAACAGGTACAGCGCTCCGGCCAGCCACACGCCGAACACCGCCGCCACGCCCACGTGGAAGCCGGAGATCGCGATCAGGTGCGGGATGCCGTTGGCGCGCGCCACTTCCCAGTCGTGCTGGCTCAGTCCGCGCGTGTCACCCACCGAGAACGCCTGCAGCAGCGCCGCGTCATGCGCGTCGCGGACCCGCTCGGCGATGCCCTGCGAGATCGCCGCACGCACGCCATCCACGCACCAGTTGCCTGCCAGCCATGCATTGCCGGGATCCGCGCGCACGTAGCCGGTGGCCACGATGCGATGCTGCAAGGCCATGCGCTCGCCATCCGCCGTGCCGGGGTTGAGCAGCCCGCGCGGCCGCTTCAGCCGCAGCAGCAATCGCCAGCGCCCGCAGGGCCGGAGCGACGGCGCCTCGTCGTACCACGACACCATCATCCGGCCATGCAGGGGCACGGACCCGCCGTCCAGCGTGACGCGTTCGGCGAGGAAGGCGAAGCGCGTGGCGTCCTCGCGCTTCAGCGGCAGCTCGTCGATCTGTCCGGTCACCACGAAGTCGCGGCCTTCCAGGGTGCGCGGCAGGCGCGCATCCATCGCGTGCTTGCCGCACCACATCGCCCACAACACGCCAGCGCAGCAGCACAGCAGCAAGCGCCAACGCGGCCAGCGCCGGAATGCCGCGGCAACCGGCAGCAGGAGCAGCGCGGGACACCAGCGCGGCGGCAAGGCCGGCAACCATTGCACCAGCAGCACGCCAAGCAGCAGCGCCGGTGCCGCCTGCGTTGCGCCAAACGACCTGCCTCGTGGCTGCTCCATGCCCTGCCCGCTCCCGGATCGACCGGGTCGAGGCTAGCGCGTGGCCGGCGCGGCGCCGGACGAAAAACGTGTAGGCGGCGGCCTCAGTCGCGCGGCTTTTCGCGCAACACCCCGCCGTGCAACACCAGGGTGCGATCCATCCGCGCCGCAAGGCGGTGGTCATGGGTGACCAGGACGAAGCTGGTGCCGATCTCGCGATTGAGCTCCAGCATCAGCGCGTAGACCTGGGCCGCGTTGCCCTCGTCGAGGTTGCCGGTGGGCTCGTCGCCCAGCACGCAGGCCGGCCGGGTGACCAGCGCGCGCGCCACCGCGCAGCGCTGGCGCTCGCCACCGGAGAGCTCGGCCGGCTTGTGGTGGGCGCGCGCACCCAGCCCCACCCGTTCCAGCAGCGCACTGGCCTGCTTCTGCGCCTCGGCGATCGCGGTGCCGCGGATCAGCAGCGGCATGCACACGTTCTCCAGCGCGGTGAACTCGGGCAGCAGGTGGTGGAACTGGTAGACGAAGCCCAGCGAACGGTTGCGCACGCGACCGCGCTCGGCGTCGGACAGCCTGGAAAGCTGGCGGCCGTCCACTTCCACTTCGCCGCTGGAGAGCGTGTCCAGGCCGCCCAGGATGTGCAGCAGGGTGCTCTTGCCGGTGCCGGAGGCACCCACGATGGCCATGGTCTCGCCGCGCTTCAGCTCGAAGCTGACGTCGGTGAGCACTTCGGTGCACAGGTCGCCTTCGGCATAGGTCTTGGCCACGCGGTGGGCGCGCAGCACGGGTGCGTTCGACGGCATCGGGTTCTTCTCACTCATAGCGCAGCGCCTGCGCCGGCTGCGTGCGCGAGGCGCGCCACGCGGGATACAGGGTGGCCAGCAGCGAGAACGCGAAGGTGACCAGGGCCACCCAGCCCACGTCGTGCAGTTCCAGCCGGCTGGGCACCTCGCTGATGTAGTACACGTCCGGCGACAGGAACTGCACGTGGAAGACGTGCTCGATCACCTTCACGATGCCCGGCAGCTTCCACGACAGCAGCGAGCCCAGGCCCACGCCGAAGCCGATGCCGACCAGGCCGACCAGCAGGCCCTGCACCATGAACATGCCCATCACGCTGCGCGGCGTGGCGCCCAGCGTGCGCAGGATCGCGATGTCGGCCTGCTTGTCGGTGACCAGCATCATCAGCATGGAGACCAGGTTGATCACCGCCACCAGGATGATCAGCGACAGGATGACGCCCATCACCTTCTTCTCCATCGAGATCGCGGAGAACAGGTTGGCGTTGGTCTGCTCCCAGGTCTGCACCTGGTAGATCTGGCCCAGCTTGTCGGCCAGCTCGTGCGCCACCGGGCGCGCGTTGAACAGGTCGTCCAGCTTCAGGCGGATGCCGCTGGGGCCGCTGAGGCTGTTGAGCTTCTCGGCATCCCGGATGTTGACCAGGGCGAGACCGGAGTCGAACTGCTCCATGCCCATGGCGAACGTGCCCACCACGTGGAAGCCACGCATGCGCGGCACGCCGCCGAACGGGGTGGCGCGGAACTCCGGCACCGCCAGCACCACCTGGTCGCCCACGCTCACGCCGAGCTGGGTGGCCAGGTCCTGGCCCAGCACGATGTTCCAGCTGCCCGGGGTGAGCGCGTCGAGCTTGCCGTGCACCATGTGCTGGCCGATGTCGACCACCTTGGGTTCCAGCGCGGGATCGATGCCGCGCACCATCGCCGCCGCGGGCGCCCGGCCCTGCAGCAGGGCCTGGATCTCCACGTAGGGCGCGGCGCCCTTCACGTGCGGATTCGCCTCGGCGACCTTCAGCGCGCGCGGCCAGTCCTCGATGCTCTCGCCGATGCCGGAAATGGTCGCGTGCGAGATCGCGCCGAGGATGCGCGTCTTCATCTGGTAGTCGAAGCCGTTCATCACCGACATCACCGTGATCAGCGCGATCACGCTGATCGAGATGCAGACGATGGAGACGCCGGAGATGAAGGAGATGAACTGGTTGCGCCGCTTGGCGCGGGTGTAGCGCAGGCCGATGAAAAGTTCTAGCGGTCGGAACATGGGCGGTCGCAGGTGGATGAGTGGGCGGCTCGCCCGCAGAGAGCGGCATTATCCGGCATTCGCACAGACAACGCAGGCGCCGCGAAGTGCCGGGACCGCCGCCGATTCAGATACGGGGAACGGCCGGGCCGGCCTGCACCATGGCCAGCCGCATGCGCAGGCGGCGGCGGATGTCCGCATCGCTGTTGTCCGGCGCCAGCAGCAGCACCTGCTCGCCCAGCGAAGGCGCGTGCAGCCGCAGCAGGATTACCGCACCCAGCACGCGGAACGACGCCAGCATGGCGGGCACGTCGCTGTGATCGGCAAGACGCAGGCTCCAGCCGCCCTCGCCGTTCCAGCCCGCCGCGTGCACCGGCGAGGCCGACCAGCGCCGTACGACGCGGAACACCAGCAGGACGACCAGCGCGGCCAGCGGCAACTTCAGGCCCACCGGCAATCCGCACAGGGCGATGGCGAGTATCGCCAATACCGTCAGCGCCCACAGCAGGCGCGGCAACCAGCGCGAGGGACGGTATTCAAAGCCGATGGCGGGCGCGGATGTCATCGATGATCGCCTGCCAGTCCGCGCGTGGCGCCCTGGCGTAGCCCATCACCCAGTCCCACAGGTCGGGGTCCTGCACGTCGAGCAGTTCGTCGAAGGCTTGCTGCTGCGCTTCATCGGCATGCGGGAAGGCTTCGTCCAGCCAGCCGCCGAACAGGGCGTCGAGCTCGCGCGTGCCGCGGCGGGTGCGCCAGCGCAGGCGGCCGCTCTTATCCATGACCATTGGCGCGCAGCGCCGCGTTTGCTCCCTCTCCCCTTCGGGGAGAGGGTTGGGGAGAGGGGCCAATCTTGCGTCGCTCCATCATCGAAAGCTTTCCTCGATCAACTTTCCCGCGAGCACCCGCCCCCCCACCCTGCCCTCTCCCTGAGGGGAGAGGGAAAACATCAGGCGCGGCGCTCCACCATCAGCTTCTTGACCTCCGCGATCGCCTTGGCCGGGTTCAGGCCCTTCGGGCAGGTGCGCGCGCAGTTCATGATGGTGTGGCAGCGGTACAGCTTGAACGGATCTTCCAGGTCGTCCAGGCGGGCACCGGTGTCCTCGTCGCGGCTGTCCACGATCCAGCGGTAGGCCTGCAGCAGGATCGCCGGGCCGAGGTAGCGGTCGCCGTTCCACCAGTAGCTGGGGCAACTCGTGGAGCAGCAGGCGCACAGGATGCACTCGTACAGGCCGTCGAGCTTCTTGCGGTCTTCCGGCGACTGCAGGCGCTCGCGGTCCGGCGCCGCGCTCTGCGTGCGCAACCACGGCTTGATCGAGGCGAACTGCGCGTAGAAGTGCGTGAGGTCGGGCACCAGGTCCTTCACCACCGGCATGTGCGGCAGCGGGTAGATCTTCACGTCGCCCTTGGCCACCTTGTCGATCGCGCAGATGCAGGCCAGCGTGTTGGTGCCGTCGATGTTCATCGCGCACGAGCCGCAGATGCCCTCGCGGCAGGAGCGGCGCAGGGTCAGCGTGGGATCGATCTCGTTCTTGATCTTCAGCAGCGCGTCCAGGACCATCGGCCCGCACGCGGCCATGTCCACCTCGTAGGTGTCGATGCGCGGGTTCTGGCCGTCATCCGGGTTCCAGCGATAGACGCGGAAGGTGCGCGGCTTCTTCGCGTCCTTCGCCGGCCAGTGCTTGCCCGGCTGGATCTTGGAATTCTTGGGTAGCGAAAACTCTGCCATATGCTGAACCCTTCAATCTTGCATGTAGGAGGGGCTTCAGCCCCGATCACTGCCTGATGCGGATACCGGTCGCGGCTGAAGCCGCTCCTACGGACGATCAATAGACGCGCTTCTTCGGCGGCACCATCTCGACCTCGTCGGTCAAGGTGTACATGTGCACCGGACGGAAGTCGAAGCTGGTCTTGCCGTTCCCGTCCACCTTGACCAGGGTGTGCTTCATCCACTCGGCGTCGTTGCGGTCGGGGAAGTCCTCGCGCGCGTGGGCGCCGCGGCTTTCCGGCCGCTGCTCGGCCGAATGCATGGTGGCCACGGCCTGGTCGAGCAGGTTGGCCAGTTCCAGCGTCTCGATCAGGTCGGAGTTCCACACCAGCGAACGGTCGCTGGTGCGCACCTGCTTGAACGAGGCATGCACGGCGTCGATCTTTGCGCAGCCTTCCTTCAGCGTCTCGCCGGTGCGGAACACCGCGGCGTCGGTCTGCATGGTGCGCTGCATGTCGAGGCGGATCTTCGCGGTGGGCAGCTCGCCGTCGGCATGGCGCAGCCCGTCGAAGCGGGCCAGCGCCTTGTCCAGCGCGCTGGCCGGCAGGTCCTTGTGCGCCGCGCCCGGCTTGATGAGCTCGGCGCAGCGGTGCGACACCGCGCGGCCGAACACCACGAGATCGAGCAGCGAGTTGGAACCGAGGCGGTTCGCTCCGTGCACGGACACGCAGGCCGCCTCGCCGATGGCGAACAGGCCCGGCACCACCGCGTCCACGTCGTCGCCCTTCTTCTGCACCACTTCGCCGTGGTAGTTGGTCGGGATGCCGCCCATGTTGTAGTGCACGGTGGGCAGGATCGGGATCGGCTCCTTGGTGACGTCCACGCCGGCGAAGATGCGCGCCGACTCGGCGATGCCCGGCAGGCGCTCGTGGATCACCTCGGGGCCGAGGTGCATCAGGTTGAGGAAGGCGTGGTCCTTGTGCTCGCCCACGCCGCGACCTTCGCGGATCTCGATGGTGATGGCGCGGCTGACCACGTCGCGCGAGGCCAGGTCCTTCGCGCTCGGTGCGTAGCGCTCCATGAAGCGCTCGCCCTCGGAGTTGGTGAGGTAGCCACCTTCGCCGCGCACGCCCTCGGTGATCAGGCAGCCCGCGCCGTAGATGCCGGTGGGATGGAACTGCACGAACTCCATGTCCTGCAGCGCCAAACCCGCGCGCAGCACCATGCCGCCGCCGTCGCCGGTGCAGGTATGCGCCGAGGTGGCGCTGAAATAGGCACGGCCGTAGCCGCCGGTGGCCAGCACCACGGCCTGGCCACGGAACAGGTGCAGCGTGCCCTCGTTCATGTCCAGCGCCAGCACGCCGCGGCAGACGCCTTCGTCGTCGAAGATCAGGTCGATCGCGAAGTATTCGATGAAGAAGGTGGCGTCGTGCGCCAGCGCCTGCTGGTACAGCGTGTGCAGGATGGCGTGGCCGGTGCGGTCGGCGGCGGCGCAGGTGCGCTGCGCGGTGCCCTTGCCGTAGTGCGTGGTCATGCCGCCGAACGGGCGCTGGTAGATGCGGCCTTCCTCGGTGCGCGAGAACGGCACGCCGTAGTGTTCCAGCTCATAGATCGAGGGAATGGCCTCGCGGCACATGTACTCGATCGCGTCCTGGTCGCCCAGCCAGTCCGAGCCCTTGATGGTGTCGTAGAAGTGGAAGCGCCAGTCATCCTCGCCCATGTTGCCGAGCGCCGCGGCGATGCCGCCCTGCGCCGCCACGGTGTGCGAGCGGGTCGGGAACACCTTGGTGATGCACGCGGTCTTCAGGCCCTTCTCGGCCAGGCCGAAGGTGGCGCGCAGGCCCGCGCCGCCGGCCCCGACCACGATCACGTCGAACTTGTGTTGCTGGATCTTGTAGCTTTCCATCGGACTCAGGCTCCCAGCGCGATGCGCAGAACGGACAGCACGCCCGCGAGCGCGCACAGCACCGCGAGGAACTTGATCGCCACCAGCAGGACAACCTCCTTCCAGCGGGTATGCACGTAGTCTTCGACCACCACCTGCAGGCCGAGCACGGCGTGCCAGAACATGGTGATCACGAACAGGATCAGCAGCAGCGCGTTCCACGGCTTCGCCACCGCGGCCCTGGCCGTGGCGTAGTCGGCATGCAGGAGACAGAGCACCGTGGCCACGAACCACAGGCCGAGCAGGATCAGCGCGGCGGCGGTAACGCGCTGCGTCCACCAGTGGGCCGTGCCCGACTGCGCGGAGCCGAAACCCCGCGCGCGCTTCAACGGATTGCGCAGGTCCTTCGCGTTCGCGCTCATGCGGCACCTCCGGCGGTCAGCACGTAACCCCACACGAGCACCACCAGCACCAGGCTGACGACCACCGACAGCCAGCTCGAGCGTACGAACTGCGGAATGGCATAGCCGGCACCGGTGTCCTGCAGCAGATGGCGGATGCCGTTGCACAGGTGATAGAACAGCGACCAGCTCCAGCCGACCAGCAGGATGATGCCGAGCGGGCTGCCCATGCAGGTCTTGAACTGCTCGAAGGCCGCCTCGCCTGCGGCCAGCGAAAGCAGCCCCCAGACGACGAGCAGCGTGCCCACGGCCAGCGCGATGCCGGTGGCGCGATGCAGGATGGAAGTCATCATCTGCACTTGCCACTTGTAGATCTGTAGATGCGGGGAGAGCGGTCGTCGCGTATCTGCCATGGCGGCTATCCTGAAGTGGAATCGCTGAAGCTGTCTGCCAAACCCAACCGCCTACGCACGACGACGAATGCCGCCACACGACGCATCAGAAATCGATGCAGCGCCCGTTCTTCTCCCAATCACCGTAGCGGGTGGGATCGAGCGCCGGTCGCTCCGCCGTCTTCTCCCCCGCCGGCTGCACGGGCACGGCCTCGGGTTCCGCCGTAGCGGAAGCTGGCCTGGGTTCGGTTGAGCGTGAGGTGTCGGACATGGTCGTTAACAAGCGGCGGAAGGTTAATACTTGCCGCAATGCCGCACAACCTTGACGAACGTCGCGAGCGTTGCGTGTGCTTCGCACCGCGGCGACTTGCGCTCCGGCGCCGTCGACCACATCTTGGTCCGCCTATGCCCACTCCCCGCCACGCCGAAACCCTGCTGATCGAAGGCCCCGATGCGCTCACCTTCGCGCAGGCGCAATTCAGCAGCAACGTCCCGTCGCTTGCCGTCGGGGCATGGCAGTTCAGTGCATGGTTGAATGCGCAGGGCCGTGTGCGCGCCCTGTTCCATCTGGCGCGACTGGACGAGCAGCGCCTGCTGCTGCTGCTGCGCGGCGGCGAGGCAGCAGCACTCGGCGAAGCCCTGCGCCGTTACGTGTTCCGCTCCCGACTCACGCTGCAGACATCGCCGTCGCAAATGCTTGCCACCGGCGACTCGTTGCCGCTGCATGCCGTGCGCATCGAAACCGGCGGCATCGTGCTGGGTTGCGGTTCGCACGGCCTGCGCCTCGCTGCCGATGGTGAAAGCGACGCGGCATGGCAACTGCAGCAGTTGCGCCTCGGCTGGCCCTGGCTGCCCGCATCCGCACTGGACACGTTGCTGCCGCCCGCGCTGTCGCTGCATCGCCTGCAGGCGGTGGCGATCGACAAGGGTTGCTATCCCGGCCAGGAAATCGTCGCGCGGCTGCACTGGCGTGGCGGCCACAAGCGACGCCTGTGCAGCGCGCGCCTGACGCGCAGCGCGACACCGGGCGAAATCCTGCATCGCGACGGCAACGACATCGGCCTGTTGCTCGACGTCATCGTCAACGGCAACGACATCCATGCACTTGCCGTGTTGAACGACGACGTCGCATCGAACAGCGCGGAACACGCCGCATTGCCACTCGACGATGGCCTGACGTTGTACGTGCAACATCGCTGGGAAGACTGAAGCGCACACATCGTCGCAGTTTCGTGAACAGTTGTTCACCTTTGTGGATGTTTTGAGATGAGTGTGCGTTGAATCGGATCGACACGGCACTTGCCGTGAGAAAAATCCGCCGTTAGGCTCCGCCAACCCTTTCATTGCGGCACCCGTCATCCACGGCTGCCGAAGCACGCGACGAACCGGAAGATTCCGTATCGGCGCGACCCGGTGAAGACCACCGGACGGAATGGCCGCCTGAGTGCGGAACAAGTTGCAGGCTACACGGCACGAACGCCGCGCAGCGCCTCGGCAACATCCCTCGATCGGCACCGATGCCGCCGCTCGAACGCCACAATCCCGTGGCATTCGCACAGCCACAAAGTTTCGGCCGTGCGATTCAATCCAGGTGGAACGGCCTGCCCGCCCGTCCACCGCAACGGCGCGTCAGGCAAGTCATTCGTCTGCGCGTACAGCACGTTGGAGGCAGACAATGAAACTTTCCATGTTGTTGTGGCTGACCACGCTGATGCCGCAACCCGTCGCGAACCAGGCCTGCCTGGCGACCACGGTGTACCTGGAAGCACGCAGCCAGCCCACCGTCGGCCAGATGGCCGTCGCCGAAGTGGCGATGCGCCGCCGCGAGCGCGGCCAGTGGGGCAACACGGTATGCCAGGTGGTGATGGCGCCACACCAGTTCGCCACCACCACCACGCCCGGCTCGTTCGAGATCGCGAATGTCCAGGCCTTCCACAAGGCGTGGGAAATCGCCGGGCGCACGATCCACGACTGGCAACTGCCGATAAACCAGCGCCGCATGCTGGTGCCACGTGCCGATCACTTCGCCACTGCGGCCGTGACACCCGCATGGTCGCGCAACAAGACTGGCATCACCATCGGCGACCACACGTTCTATGCCGTGAACTGATGAAGAAAAGGCCCTCTTGCGAGGGCCTTTTCTTTTGGACGTCCAGACGTCTATAAATCCAAGCATCACATCGGCTGGACGCGGCCATCGGCGATCTGCACGTAATCGCCGTTGCGCACTCGCGGATCATCGCGCTGCGTCACCGTGGCGTACTGGCCATTATCCAGGCGCACCACAATACGCCACGCGTTGCCGCCGCCACCGGAGTTCCGGCCGACCTGGTTGCCGACGACGCCACCGGCCACCGCGCCAACCACCGTGGCGGCCGTGCGGCCATCCCCCTTGCCGATGGTGCTGCCGAGCACGCCACCGGCCACCGCGCCGATCACCGCGCCCAGCGTGCCGCCATTCGGATTGCCGCTGTCGATGTACACCGGTCGCACGTCCTGTACCACGCCGCACCCCTGCTGGCAGCGGGCGTAGCCCTGGCGATAACCGGCATTGTCGTAGCCCGGACCGGTGGCGCAGCCCGACAGCACCAACCCGGCCGCAAGCACGACCGCCGGGACAATGCCACGCGTGAACGCATTCATCGCATCGCTCCTCCGAAGGCTGCAGACGCCGGCGATCAGCGGGCGTCGGAAACGGCCGTCACGCCTTCCTGCACCTGCACGCGATTGCCCGGATCGTGATCCATGCGCGTGGTGCGGGTGACGCCGTTGTAAACGTACTGCACGTCGTAGCCGATGATCTTGCCGTCGGTGCCGGCAACCGTGCTGCAACGACGCTCGACCGACTGGGTCACCTGCGGCTTGTGATGCGCATTCTCGATGCGGTTGCCGGCGTAGCCGCCCGCCGCCGCTCCGGCCACCGTGGCCAGGGTATTGCCCTTGCCGCTGCCGACCATGTGGCCAAGCACGCCGCCCGCCACGGCGCCGATCGCGGTACCGGCGATGTTGTGCTGATCCTTCGGCGGCGCCGCATGGCTGACCACCTCGTCGTGGCAGACCTGATGCGCGGCGGTTCCGGACGAGCGCACCGGCGTCACACTGACCACCTGGGCGTACTGCGGACCCGCCGGCTGCGCGGATGCCGGTGCCTGCACCGGTGCAGATGCAGGTGCCGATGCAGGCACCGCCGCCTGCGCACCCTGCGTCCCGGCATCGGCACTGCGATTGCAGGCCGACAAGCCGACAGCCAGCGCTGCAGCAATCCCCACATTGAGTGCATTGACCATCAACCTGTTCATAACCATCCTCCTCTGTCAGTGTCGGGGCCGTCATGCAGGTGCAGCTTGCTCCTGCGCGCGACCCGTCGTGTCATTGAACCTTCACGAATCTGAATACTCGCTAGACCGCCGCCCTACACTAGCTTCACGTTGAGACCACTTCAGCAGGCGCCAACGCTTGGGATCCGGAAACGAGAGACGCATCACGCCCGTGCTTGCCGACAGCCACGCCCATCTTGACGACCATGCCTTCGATGCCGACCGCACCGAAGTGCTGCAGCGGGCACGCGACGCCGGCATCGAGCAACTGGTGATACCGGCCGTGGACGCGGCCAGCTGGGCGCGCATCCGCGAACTGTGCTCGACGCACCCGCGCTCGCTGTTCCCCGCCTATGGCCTGCACCCTCTTTACCTGCACCAGCATGCGCCCGGCGATGTCGACGCCTTGTTGTCATGGTGTGGCGCGAACGCCGCCGTCGCGATCGGCGAGATCGGGCTGGATTTCCACCTCGGCGAACTGGACCCCGCGCTGCAGCGCGACTATTTCGCGCGGCAGCTGGCCGTGGCCCGCGCGCTCGACCTGCCGGTGATCGTGCATGCGCGGCAGGCACTGGAAGAAGTGATCCTCACCTTGCGCCGCCACGCTGGCGTGCGCGGCGTGGTGCACAGTTTCTCCGGCAGCGAGGAGCAGGCGCGTCGGTTGTGGCAGCTCGGCTTCCTGATCGGCATCGGCGGGCCGGTGACCTACGAGCGTGCGCAACGCCTGCGCCGCATCGTGGCGCACATGCCGCTCGAGTTCCTGCTGCTGGAGAGCGACGCTCCCGACCAGCCGGACGCCGGCCACCGCGGCCAGCGCAACGAGCCGGCGCGCGTCGCCGAGGTGCTGCGTTGCGTGGCGGCGCTGCGCGGCAAACCTGAGCATGCCGTGGCCGCCGCCACCGCCGCGAATACCCGCCGGCTGTTCCGCCTGCCCGCTCCCGGACACACCTGAGCCGCCCCTGGCACTTGCACCCCGCGTCCATTCGCGCAAGAATTTAGTTCACCAGTGAAATATGAATTGATGAAATGGCTGATCTGGGCGACTGCATAGCGATGATGGACGAAGGCATCGGGCGGATGCACGAGGTCATTCCGCACCTGCCCGCCGAGCAGGCCACGCTGTGCCGGCTGATGCTGATGGTGGGTGCACGCATGGACGAAGGGCTGGAGGAAACGCTCAAGCCGCACCAGCTCAACCACAGCGAATTCCTCACCCTGATGATCCTGTACAGCCGTCCCGACGGCAGCTCCAGTCCCGGCGAGTTGTGCGAATTCACCTCGCAAGGCAGCACCAACATGACCCGCATCGGCAATGCGCTGGTCAAGCGTGGCCTGATCTCGCGCGGCGCCAGCGCCGAGGATCGCCGCCGCGTGCTGATCCGCATCACCGCCGCCGGCCGTCGCTTCGTACTGAAGATGCTGCCGCCGATGTTCCCCCGCGTGGAGGCGATGTTCGCCGGCTTCAGCGCCACCGACCGGCGCCAGCTCAGCCGCCTGCTGCGCAAGCTCGCCAAGAACCTCGACCAGCTCGACGCGGACGACGCGTCGTGAAGGAGTTTCCGATGACCTTCGCCCCGCCTCGCCCGCGCGCGGCCCTGGCCCTTGCCGTCCTGCTCTCGCTCGCCGGATGCGCGCTCGCGCCGCCGAAGCTGCAGCATCCCGCACTGCGCGACGACGTGCCGCTGGCGGGCCTGCAAAGCCCCACCCGCGCCGGCTGGCCGGCCGCCGACTGGTGGTGCGGCTACGGCGACCCGCAGCTCGATGGCCTGATGGCGACGGCGCTGCAGCAGTCGCCCGACCTCGCCCAGGCGCAGAGTCGCGTGCGCACCGCCGAGCAGTCGGTGAAGCTGGCCGCCGCCCAGGCCGGGCTCAGCATCAACGGCAGTGCACAGGTAACCCGGCAGCGCCTGAGCGAGCACGGCCTGATGCCGCCGCAACTGCTCGGCTTCACCTGGTACAACCAGGCCGACCTGGACGTGCAGTTCGAGTACGACTTCGACTGGTGGGGCAAGAAGCGCGCCGCGATCGAGAGCGCGCTGGACCAGGCGCACGCCGCCGAGGCGCAGCGCAGTGCGGCGGCGCTGACGATCCAGAACGCAGTGGCCGACACCTATTTCGGCTGGCTGGCCGACGAGGCGCGCCTGGCGCTGACCCGGCAGGCATTGTCCGTGCAGCAGCGCCTGCTGCAGATCGCCGAGCTGCGCGTGCGCCAAGGCGTGGACCTGCCCGACACTGTGCAGGAGGCGCGCTCGCGCGTGGCCAGCGTGGAACAGGCGCAGACCGCACTCGAGGGCTCGGCGCGGATCCGCAAGGTGGCGCTGGCCGCCCTGCTCGGCGTGGCGCCCGCGCAATTGCCGGCGCTCTCGCCGCGACCGCTGCCCGCCACCAGCGGCGCCCTGCCCGACGACGCGCGGCTGGACCTGATCGCCCGTCGCCCCGACATTGCCGCCAGCCGCTGGCAGGTGGAGGCGGCGCTGAAGCAGACCGACGTGGCGCGCGCGCAATTCCTGCCCGACTTCAGCATCACCGCCATGGCCGGGCTGTCCAGCACCAACCAGGGCACTCCCGCGCTGTTCGGCGGCGGCAGCTCCGGCGACCTGGGCCACCTGTTCAGCGCAGGCAGCCGCGTGTTCGGCATCACGCCCGCGCTGCACCTGCCGATCTTCGAGGGCGGTCGTCTGAAGGCCGCCTACGGCATCAGCCGCGCCCAGCTGGACGACGCCGTGGCGCAGTACGACGCCACCGTGTTCCATGCCGCGCGCGAGGTCGCCAGCCAGGCACTCGCCGCCGAACAGCTGGCCACGAATCGCCAGCAGCAGCAACGGCAGGTCGATGCCGATGAGCGTCTCGTCGCCAACGCCCAGGCGCGCCTGCGCCGGGGCGTGCGCGACGCCCGCGAAGGCCTCGCCGCCCAGGCGCAGTGGCTGCAGCAGCAGGATCAGGCCATCGCCTTGCACGCGCAGGCGCTGAGCACCGACCTCGCCCTGATCAAGGCGCTGGGCGGCGGCTACCGCATGCCCGCCGATACCGCCAGCGCGACTTCCCCTTCCCCGAACCTCAGCCGGAGTCCCCGCCCATGAGCGCCACCGAGTCCGCCCCGCCGCAGGACCGCAACGACAGCGGCTTCGCCGCCAAGGACCCGCCGAAGCGTCGCCGCGCGCTGCTGATCGTGGCCGCGGTGTTCATCCTCGCCGCACTGGCCTGGTTCCTGCTCTGGTTCTTCGTGTTCTCCACCCGCGAGAACACCGACAACGCCTATGTGGGCGGCAACCTGGTGGGCATCTCCGCCCAGGTGCCCGGCACCGTGGTCGCGGTGCTGGCCGACGACACCGAGCACGTCGACGCCGGCCAGGTGCTGGTGCGCCTCGATCCCACCGACGCCGACGTGCGCCTGCGCCAGGCGCGCAGCGCGCTGGCGCTCGCGGTGCGCCAGGTACGCGGCCAGACCGACAGCGCCGGCGGCGCCGACGCCGCGGTGGCGGCGCGCGAGGTGGAGTTGCAGAAGGCCCAGGCCGACCTCAAGCGCCACCTGCCGCTGGTGGCTGCGCAGGCCGAATCGCCCGAGGTCGTGCAGCACCTGCGCGACGCCGTGGCCGGCGCGCAGGCCGCGCTGGATGCGGCCCAGGCCCAGGCCAAGGCGGCGCATGCCGCGATCGCCGGCACCGACATCGCCGGCAATCCCGCCGTGCAGCAGGCGCGCGCGAACTTCCGCGCCGCCTGGGTGGCCGCCCAGCGCAACACCATCGTGGCGCCGGTGTCCGGCTACGTGGCCGAGCGCAGCGTGCAACTGGGCAACAGCGTGGCGCCCGGCCAGCCGCTGATGAGCGTGGTACCGCTGCACGACCTGTGGGTGGACGCGAACTTCAAGGAGAACCAGCTGCGCCACATCCGCATCGGCCAGCCGGCGAAGATCACCACCGACCTCTACGGCGACAAGGTGGAATACCACGGCAAGGTGATCGGCCTCGGCGCCGGCACCGGCAGCGTGTTCTCGCTGCTGCCCGCGCAGAACGCCACCGGCAACTGGATCAAGGTGGTGCAGCGCGTGCCGGTGCGCATCGCGCTGGACGACAAGGAGCTGGACCAGCATCCGCTGCGCGTGGGCCTGTCCGCCGACGTCACCGTGGACATCAGCCACGACCAGGGCAAGGTGCTGGCCGCCGGCCCCGCCGTCCCGACCGCCCAGACCACGGTGTACGACCAGATCGCCAGCCAGGCCGACGCCGAGGCCGAGAAGGTGGTCGAGGCCAACCTCGGCAAGTAAGCATCGCGGCTGAAGCCGCTCCCCCGGGCCGGCGCGTTGCAGGAGCGGCTTCAGCCGCGATCCGCATCCCCGGCCCCTTCGCCCCCGATACCCGCGCGAGCACCGCATGGCCACCACGCCCGAGAATGCCGCCCCGCCGAAGCCGCTGCATGGCGGCCCGCTGGCGCTGCTCACCATCGCCGTCGCGTTCAGCACCTTCATGGAGGTGCTGGACATGACCATCGTCAACGTGGCGGTGCCGCACATCTCCGGCAGCCTCGGCGTGAGCCCGAACGAGGGCACCTGGACGATCAGCTCCTACGCGCTGGCCAGCGCGATCATGCAGCCGCTCACCGGCTGGGTGGCGCGGCGCTTCGGCGAAGTGCGCACCTTCGTGGTGTCGGTGCTGCTGTTCGTGGTGTTCTCGATGCTGTGCGGCCTGGCCACCAGCATGCCGATGCTGGTGGTCTGCCGCCTGTTGCAGGGCGCCGGCTCCGGCCCGATGGTGGCGCTGTCGCTGACCCTGCTGCTGACCAGCTACCCCAAGGAAAAGCAGGGCATCGCGCTGGCCCTGTGGGCGATGACCGTGGTGGTGGCGCCGATCTTCGGCCCGATCCTGGGCGGCTGGCTCACCGACAACTTCTCCTGGCCGTGGATCTTCTACATCAACCTGCCGGTGGGCATCGCCGCGGCGGTGATCACCTGGGCGATCCTGCACAAGCGCGAGACGAAGACCTTCAAGGCACCGATCGACATGGTGGGCCTGGTGCTGCTGGTGGTGGGCGTGGGTTGCCTGCAGTTCATGCTGGACAACGGCAACGACCACGACTGGTTCGCCTCGCCGCTGATCCTCACGCTGGGCATCACCGCCCTGGTCTGCCTCACCTTCCTGGTGGTGTGGGAGATCCACGCCAAGCATCCGGTGATCGACCTCTCGCTGTTCAAGCAGCGCAACTTCACCGTGGGCGTGGTGGCGCTGACGCTGGGCATGTTCGCGTTCTTCGGCATCAACGTGGTGTTCCCGCTGTGGCTGCAGATCGACCTGGGCTACACCGCCACCTGGGCGGGCCTGGCCACCGCGCCGGTGGGCGTGCTGGCCTTCCTGCTGTCGCCGGTGCTGGGCAAGAACATGCATCGGCTGGAGCTGCGCGCGGTGGTGACCTTCGCCTTCGTGATCTTCGCGCTCACCTCGTACTGGTTCGCCAGCTTCGACAGCAATGCCTCGTTCAGCACACTGGTATTGCCGCGCTTCGTGATGGGCCTGGCGATCCCCTGCTTCTTCATCCCGCTGAACCAGATCTATCTCGCCGGCCTGCCTGCCTCGGAGATCGCCAGCGCCTCGGGCCTGTCCAACTTCTGCCGCACCATGGGTTCGAGCATGTCCACCGCGATCACGGTGACGCTGTGGCAGCACCGCAGCGAGCTGCACCATGCCAACCTCACCGAGAACGTCAGCAACGCCAATCCTGCAGCCACGCAGTTCCTGCAGGACCTAGCCCATCGCGGCATACCGCACACGCAAAGCCTGGGCCTGATCGACCAGCTGGTGAACCGCGAGGCGCTCACCCTGGCGGTCAATGACGTGTTCTGGGGCTGCGCGGTGCTGTTCCTGCTGCTGATCCCCATCCTGTGGTTCGCCAGGCCGCCCTTCGGCAGCGATGGCGCCGCGATGGGGCATTGAGTCGCCGCCTGGCTTTGCTGCAGACCACCGCGGTGCACATCGCCACGCCGCGGCCCGTCGCGGAGCAGACCAATTTCACGGGATGCATGCCAGTGGTCTACTGGTGCGGCGCAATATTCTCTGCTAGTTTCGCCGCATGGCACAAAACAAGCGCACCATCAAGAAGTATCCGAACCGTCGGCTCTACGACACCGAGATCTCCAGCTACATCACGCTGGAGGAGGTGCGCCAGCTGGTGCTGGACAACGAGGACTTCGAAGTCCGCGATGCCAAGACCGGCGAGGATCTCACCCGCTCCGTGCTGCTGCAGATCATCTCCGAGCACGAGGAAAAGGGGCAGCCGATGCTGTCGCCGCAGCTGCTCAGCCAGATCATCCGCTTCTACGGCGACTCGCTGCAGGGCTTCATGGGCCCGTACCTGGAGCGCAGCCTGCAGGTCTTCCTCGACCAGCAGCAGCAGTTCCGCACCCAGCTCAACAGCCTGATGGGGCAGACCCCGTGGGCGATGGTGAACGAGCTGACCGAGCGCAACATGGATGCGTGGAAGACCATGCAGCGCGGCCTGCTCGACGCCGCCGCGCAGATCACCCCGCAGGGCGGCAGCCGCGGCGGCCACAAGAAGACCGGCTGAGGCCGGCCGCTTCCTGTCCAGCATCCACGCGCCGCCCCGAGCGGCGCGTTTCAGTTTTACTTGAAAGTGCGGCCATGGATGGCCGCCCGTGTGACTCTCGCGATCACGGACGATCGCAAAAACGGAGAGCAGCATGACCTCATCCCAAGCGGACGGCGCCCCTGCTCGCCTGGCCCTGGTCACCGGCGGGCTCGGCGGCCTCGGCACCGAAATCTGCCGTCAGCTGGCGCAAGCCGGCCGCCGCGTGATCGCTGCCGACCTGCCCGCCAGCGAAGCGCGCCTCGCCATCTTCCGCGAAGCCGCCAGCGAGTTTGGCCATGCCATCGGCTACGAGCCGCTGGACGTCGGCGACCACGAGGCCTGCGCCGCGTTGATCGGCCGCCTCGAACGCGAACACGGTGGCGTGGACATCCTGGTCAACGCCGCCGGCATCACCCGCGACGCCAGCCTGCGCAAGATGACGCCCGCGCAATGGCACGACTTGATGCGGGTGAACCTCGACGGCCTGTTCAACACCTGTCACGCCGTGGTGGAAGGGATGAGCACGCGCGGCTTCGGCCGCATCGTCAACATCAGCTCGGTGAACGGCCAGACCGGCCAGTTCGGCCAGACCAACTACTCGGCCGCCAAGGCCGGCGTGCACGGCTTCGGCATGGCGCTGGCGCGCGAGACCGCGCGCCAGGGTGTCACCGTCAACACCGTCTCGCCCGGCTACTGCGACACGCCGATGGTGGCCGCGGTGCCCGCCGAGATCCGCGCCCGGATCGTCGCCGGCATCCCGGTGGGCCGGCTGGGCCAGCCCGCCGACATCGCCCGCGCCGTGTGCTTCCTCAGCGCCGACGACGCCGGCTACCTCACCGGCGTCAACCTGCCGGTGAACGGCGGCTATTTCATGAGCTTCTGAGCCGGGCGTATTGCAGTCGCGCGCCGCTTGCGGAACAGTGGGCGAACCATTTTTCCGGCACGCGACATGACGCAAGCTCCTCGCATCACCCTGATCGGCGGCGGCCTGGTGGGCGCCCTGCTGGCACGGCAGCTGGCGCAACACGGCTTCGCGGTGGAGGTGTTCGAGAAGCGGCCCGATCCGCGCCGTGCGGGCTTCCTCGGCGGGCGCTCGATCAATCTCGCGCTGGCCGAGCGCGGCCTGCAGGCGCTGCGCACGGCGGGCCTGGCCGACGAGGTACTGCTGCGCGCGGTGATGATGCGCGGACGCATGGTGCACGCACAGGGTGGCGCCAGTGGGCTGCAGCGCTACGGCGTGGACGACAGCGAGGTGATCTGGTCGGTGTCGCGCGGCGCGCTGAACATGCTGCTGCTGGATGCCGCCGAGGCGTCCGGCGTGCGCTTCCATTTCGGCCAGTCGCTGGTGGCGGCGGATTTCGACCGGCACCGCATCCGGCTCGCCGACGAGGCGGGTGTCACGCGTGAGCATGATGCGGGCCTGCTGATCGGCGCCGACGGCGCGGGTTCGGTGCTGCGTGCGGCGATGGATGCCTACGCGCCGCTGGGCGAACGCATCGAACCGCTGGGCCACGGCTACAAGGAGCTGGAGATACCCGACGCCGGCACGTTGCCGCCCGCGCTGGTGCAGCAGGCCGGCGGCGCGGGCCACTTCGCGCTGGAGCCGCATGCGCTGCACATCTGGCCGCGCGGCGGCTACATGTGCATCGCGCTGCCGAACGCCGAGGGCAGCTTCACCGTCACCCTGTTCCTGCCCGCCACCGGCGCGCATCCCAGCTTCGCCACCCTGCCCGACGCCGCCGCGGCGCGCGCGTTCTTCGCCGCGGACTTCCCCGACCTGCTGCCGCTGATCCCGCGCTTCGACGCGGACTACGCGGAACATCCGGTGGGCACGCTGTCCACGCTGTACCTGGAACGCTGGCACCTGGACGGCCGCGCGCTGCTGGTCGGCGACGCCGCGCACGCCATCGTGCCGTTCCACGGCCAGGGCATGAACTGCGGCTTCGAGGACACGGTGACGCTGGCCGGGCTGCTCTCCGCCTCGCCGGACGACAGCGCCGGCGTGTTCGCCGAGTTCCAGCGCATCCGCCAGCCGAACGCGAACGCGATCGCCGCGATGGCGCTGGAGAATTACGTGGAGATGCGCGACTCGGTGGCCGATCCGCACTACCTCGCCAAGCGCGCGCTGGGCGCGAAGCTGGCCGAGCGCATCCCCGGCCACTACATGGCGCGCTACCGGCTGGTCACCTTCACCCACCTGTCGTACGCCTACGCGCTGGAACGCGGCCACAGGCAGGACGCGCTGCTGGAAGCATTGCTGCGCGGCGCGCCGGACGTGGAGGCCATCGACCTCGATGCCGCCGCCCGGCTTTTCCAGTCGACCCTGGAGCCGCTGCCGGAGTTGCGCCATGGATGAAGCCCTGCTCGAAGCATTCCGCTCCACCACCTACCACGTCTGCCTGGACACCGTGCGCTGGGCGATCATCCGCGTGGACCTGCCCCTGCCCGCCCCGCTTGCCGCCGTGGTGGGCGCGCAGGCCTGGGCCTTCATCACGGCCTGGAACCCGCAGGCGCGCCGGCGGCCGCCCGCCGAGAACGAGGCCGCCCAACGCGAACTGCTGGCTGCTCTCAGTCAGCAGGTCGGCGTGCACGTCTGCCCGGCGATCGGCGTGGGCACCTCCGGCTGGAGCGAGCCCAGCCTGTTCGTGACCGGGGTGGACGTCGAAGCGCTGGATCGACTGACCCGGTCACACGGCCAGCTGGCCTACGTGCACGGCGAAGCGGGCGGCCACGCCACGCTGCGCGTGCTTGGCTGAGGCACGCGGCGACGCACAGCGGCAGCGCGCCGCATGGACAAGCCCGCGGGCCATTGCGGAGAATGGGAGCAATGACCGCAGCAGCAGCTCCCCCTTTGCTCGAAGCGCATCGCCTGAGCTTCCACCGCCAGGACGAGCCGGTGTTCGCGCCACTGGATTTTCGCCTGCACGCGGGCGAACTGGCCCTGGTCGAGGGCGACAACGGCAGCGGCAAGACCACTTTGCTGCGCCTGCTGGCCGGCCTGCTGCATGTCAGCGAAGGGCGGCTGCTGTGGCGCGGCGCGCCGTGGCAACGCGAGGCCTGCGCGGGCGAAATCCTGTTCCTCGGCCACCAGCTGGGCCAGAAACTGGAGCTGAGCCCGCGCGAGAACCTGGCTTTCGCCGCTGGCCTGCACGGGCGCCGCGATGGCATCACGCTGGACGGCGTGCTCGACGAGGCAGGCCTCGCCGGCTACGGGGACGAGCCGGTGCGGCGCCTCTCCGCCGGCCAGAAGAAGCGCGCCGCGCTGGCCCGCCTGCTGCTGCAGCCGGCTGCGCTGTGGCTGCTCGACGAACCTTACGCGAACCTCGACCGGCACGGCATCGCACTGGTCAATCGCCTGCTGGAGCGACATGTGGCCGGTGGCGGCGCAGTGCTGGTGAGCAGCCATGGTGCGGTGGGGTTTCATGGCGGCGAACCGCAGCGGATACGCATGCATGCGTGAGTTTTCTTCGCAGAGGAGCGTTCGGGCATGAGCGGCGCTTCGTTGCCGCAAGCCTGTGCCGCGATGCTGCGGCGGGATCTCACGCTGGCGTGGCGCCGGCGCGGGGATCTGGCGATGCCGGTGCTGTACGCGGTGATCGTGGCGGTGCTGTTCCCGTTCGCGCTGGGGCCGGATCTGGCGTTGCTGCAACGGATCGCCGCGGGCGTGGTGCTGGTGACCGTGCTGCTGGCGATGCTGCTGGCGCTGGATGCGATGTTCGCCAGCGACATCGAGGACGGTTCGCTGGAACAGCTGGTGCTTTCGCCGCAGCCGCTGGCGCCGATGCTGGGCATGAAGATACTCGCGCACTGGCTCGCCACCGCGCTGCCGCTGATCGTGGTCTCGCCGCTGCTGGCCGGCATGCTGCACCTGCCGGCGGCCGCGATGCCGGCCCTGCTGCTGGCCCTGCTGCTGGCCACGCCGCTGCTCAGCCTGCTCGGCGCGGTGCTGGTGGCGCTGACGGTCGGCACGCGGCGCTCTGGTATGCTGCTGGCCTTGATGTTGCTGCCGTTGTGCGTGCCGGTGGTGATCTTCGCGGCCGGCGCCGTGGCAGCCGCCCAGCAGGGCCTGCCATGGCTGGCACCGGTCGCCTGGCTGGCCGCCGCGTTGATCCTCGCCGTGGTGCTGGCGCCGCTGGCTTGCGCGGCAGCCCTGCGTATCGCACTGGATTCGTAAGTCATGGCCTCCTGGATCCCGCTCTGGTTGCACAAGCTCGGTTCGCCGCCGACGTTCTACCGCTTCGCGGGCGCGCTGCGGCCATGGGCGATGGGGCTGGCGCTGCTGCTTGGCGCGATCGGCCTGTACGGCGGCCTGGTGCTGGCGCCGCCGGACTACCAGCAGGGCGATGCCTACCGCATCATCTTCATCCACGTGCCCAGCGCGTGGATGAGCATGTTCGTCTACGCGGTGATGGGCGTGTCCGGCTTCATCGCGCTGGTGTGGCGCATGAAGCTGGCCGAGGTGGTGGCGATGGAATCGGCGCCGATCGGCGCGGCCTTCACCTTCATCACCCTGGTCACCGGCTCGCTGTGGGGCAAGCCGATGTGGGGCACCTGGTGGACCTGGGACGCGCGGCTCACCTCCGAACTGGTGCTGCTGTTCCTGTACCTGGGCGTGATCGGGCTGTACCACGCGTTCGAGGATCGCCGCCAGGGCGCGCGCGCCGCGAGCTTCCTCGCCATCATCGGCGTGATCAACGTGCCGATCGTGCATTACTCGGTGACGTGGTGGAACACGCTGCACCAGGGCAGCACGGTGAACATCTTCGGCCACTCCAAGATGGCGTGGGACATGCTGTGGCCGCTGCTGCTGATGACGCTGGCGACCAAGGCCTATTACGTGGCCAGCCTGTGCCGCCGCGCGCGTACCGACATCCTGGCGCTGGAAGGCGGCAAGGACTGGGTGCGGCGGATCGCCGAAGACGAGGCAACCCCATGAGCGCCGCGCAGCACTTACTGGCCATGGGCGGCGATGCCGTCGCCTTCCTCGGGATGGGTGGTTACGCGGCTTATGTGTGGCCCGCCTATGCGGTGTTCTTCGTGGTGCTGATCGCCGACAGCGTGGCGCCGCGGTTGCGTCGCCGCCGCATCCTGCGCGAGCTGCGCGGACGCCTGGCACGCCAGGCCGCGCGCGAGCGCCGCACCACTTCCGCCACGCCATCGCCCTGACCGGGCAGGAACACCGCATGCCGATGAACCCCACCCGCAAGCGCCGGCTCACCATCGTGATCGTGGTCGCGATCGCCGCCGCGCTGGCGATCAGCCTGGGCGTGTACGCGCTGCAGCAGAACATGAACTACCTGTTCACCCCGAGCCAGGTGCAGTCGGGCCAGGCGGCGCAGTACAAGACCTTCCGCCTCGGCGGCATGGTCAAGGCCGGTTCGATCCAGCGCAGCAAGGAATCGCTGGAGGTCACCTTCACCGTGGTCGACGCCGGCGGTGCGATGCCGGTGGAGTACACCGGCATCCTGCCCGACCTGTTCCGCGACAACCAGTCGGTGATCGCCACCGGCCACATGGCCGACGGCCGCTTCGTGGCCACCGAGGTGCTCGCCAAGCACGACGAGACCTACATGCCGAAGGAACTGAAGGACGCGATGGCGAAGGCGCATGCGGACGCGAAAGTGAAGGAAGCCGCCGCGCAGGGCAAGAGCCCATGACCCCCGAACTCGGCCAGCTCGCGCTGGTGCTCGCCTTCCTGCTCGCCATCGCGCAGGGCACGCTGCCGCTGATCGGTGCATGGCGCGGCAACCGCGCGCTGATGGCGGTGGCGCGTCCCGCCGCCGCCGGCCAGGCGGTGTTCGTGGCAATGGCCTTCCTGATCCTGGTGTGGGCCTTCCTGCATTTCGATTTCTCGGTGCAGTACGTGGCCGACAACTCCAACCTCACGCTGCCCTGGTACTACCGCATCGCCGCGGTATGGGGCGCGCACGAGGGCTCGCTGCTGCTGTGGATCCTGATCCTCAACGTGTGGACGGTGGCGCTGGCCGCGCTCAGCCACAAGCTGCCCGAGGTGTTCGCCGCGCGCGTGCTGGGCGTGATGGGCCTGGTGGCGATCGGCTTCCTCGCCTTCATCCTGTTTACCTCCGACCCGTTCGGCCGCCTGCTGCCGATGCCGGCCGACGGTGCCGACCTCAACCCGGTGTTGCAGGACCCGGGCATGACCTTCCACCCGCCCGTGCTCTACATGGGCTACGTGGGCTTCTCGGTGGCGTTCGCGTTTTCCATCGCGGCACTGCTCGGCGGCGAAGTCGAGCAGGCGTGGGTGCGCTGGGCACGGCCGTGGACGAACGCGGCCTGGGGTTTCCTCACCCTGGGCATCGTGGCCGGCAGCTGGTGGGCGTATGCCGAACTGGGCTGGGGCGGCTGGTGGTTCTGGGATCCGGTGGAGAACGCCAGCTTCATGCCGTGGCTGGTGGGCGCGGCGCTGATCCACGCGCAGGCGATCACCGAGAAGCGCGGTGGCCTGCGCGCGTGGACCCTGCTGCTGTCGATCTTCGCGTTCTCGCTGTCGCTGCTGGGCACCTTCCTCGTGCGCTCGGGCGTGCTCACCTCGGTGCACGCATTCGCCTCGGACCCGCGCCGCGGCGTGTTCATCCTGATCTTCCTCGCCATCGTGGTGGGCGGTTCGCTGCTGCTGTACGCGCTGCGCGCGCCGAAGGTGACCGGTGGCAAGCCGTTCAACATCGTCTCGCGCGAGACGGCGCTGCTGATCGGCAACCTGATGCTGGCCACCGCCGCGGCGATGGTGCTGCTGGGCACGCTGTTCCCGCTGATCGGCGACGCGCTGCACCTGGGCCGCATCTCGGTGGGCCCGCCCTACTTCGGGCTGCTGTTCCCGCTGCTGATGACGCCCATCGTGCTGCTGCTGCCGTTCGGGCCGTTCCTGCACTGGGGCAGGGCCGAGGGCGGCGTGCTGAAGCAGGTGGCGCTGCGCGCGGGCATCGCGGCGGCGGCCTGCGCGATCGTGGCGGCTTTCTTCGTGCAGGGCCGGCTGAAGGCCGTGGCCGGCGTGGCCGCGGCGGCATGGATCGCGGTGGGCGTGCTGCTGTACGCGCTCAAGCGCTGGCGCGACATGCCGCGCGGCCGCCGCTATCCGGCCGAGATGGCCGGCATGCTGCTGGCGCACCTGGGCGTGGCGGTGTTCGTGATCGGCGTGCTGCTGTCCGAATCGCTGAGCATCACCCACGACGTGCGCCTCGCGCCGGGCCAGAGCGAGGCCATCGCCGGCTACGTGTACCGCTTCGACGGCGTGCACCGCACGGTGGGCCCGAACTGGCACGCCGACCAGGGCGTGGTCACCGTGCTGCGCGACGGCCGCACCGTGGCGGTGATGCACCCGCAGAAGCGCACCTACGCCCGCGAGCAGGTGCAGACCGAGTCGGCGGTGGACGCCGGCGTGTTCCGCGACCTGTACGTGGCTCTGGGCGAGCCGATGGACGCGAACGACATCGAGGGCGCCTGGGCGCTGCGCCTCTACTACAAGCCCTTCATCCGCTGGATCTGGGGCGGCGGCGTGCTGATGATGCTGGGCGGTTTCGTCTGCGCCGGCGACCGCCGCTTCCGCATCAAGCGCATTGCCGCCGAGGCGGCGACAACGACCGCTGCGGGCACGCCGCAGGAGTCGCCGGCATGAAGCGGCTGATCCCGTTCCTGGTCTTCGTGCTGCTGGTGGGACTGTTCGGCTTCGGCATCTGGTGGAACACCTGGCACGACGCGCGCTACGTGCCCTCGCCGCTGATCGACAAGCCCGCGCCCGACTTCGCCCTGCCGAAACTGGATGCGCCCGAGCAGACCGTGACCCGGGCCAGCCTGCTCGGCAAGCCCTACCTGCTCAACGTGTTCGGCAGCTGGTGCGTGGCCTGCGCCGAGGAGCACCCGGTGCTGATGACCGACGGCCGGCGGCTCGGCATCGCGCTGGTGGGCTACGACTACAAGGACGCGCCCGACAACGCCAGGGCCTGGCTGCGCGACCGCGGCAACCCGTATGACCTGGTGATCGCCGACCAGCCCGGCCGCACCGCGATCGACTTCGGCGTGTACGGCGCGCCGGAGAGCTTCCTGATCGATGCGAAGGGCGTGATCCGCTACAAGCACATCGGCCCGCTCACGCCCGAGGTGATCGCGCAGGAACTGCAGCCGGCGATAGCCGCCGTGAAGCGGGAGACGCCATGACCGCGCGGACACCCCGTAGGAGCGGCTTCAGCCGCGATTCTTGGCAATGCCGGTCGCGGCTGAAGCCGCTCCTACGGACAGCGTTGCTGGCGCTGCTGGCGTTCGCCGGCCACGCTTTCGCCGCCAGCGGCGCGATCGAGCCGCTGCCGTTCAGGGACCACGCCCAGGAAGTGCGCTTCCAGAACCTCACGAGGCAGCTGCGCTGCATGGTCTGCCAGAACGAGAACCTGGCCGACTCCAACGCCGACCTCGCCCGCGACCTGCGGCTGGAAGTGTTCCAGCTGATGCAGCAGGGCAAGAGCGACGACGAGATCAAGCAATACCTGGTGGATCGCTATTCCGATTTCGTGCTGTACGACCCGCCACTGAAGCCGGGCACCTGGCTGCTGTGGTTCGGGCCGCTGGCGATCCTGCTGGCCGGCGGCGCGGTGGTGGCGGTGGCGATACGCCGGCGCAACCGCAACGATGCCACGACCGATGCCGGCAACGAAACGGCCGACACGGGGGACGACTGGTGAAGCTCGCGTTCTATCTGGCCGCCGCCGCGATGGTCGCGGTGGCGCTGGCCCTGCTGCTGGTGCCGCTGCTGCGCGAAGGCCGTCGCCATGGCCGCTCGCGCGGCGTGTTCGCGCTGGCGCTGGGCATCGCCCTGCTGCTGCCGCTCGGCGCGGGCGCGCTGTACCTGCACATCGGCGCCCCGGTCGCGCTGGACGGCGTGCCTGCCGCCGCCAAGCCCATGGATTTCGGGCAGGCGCTGACCGAGCTGCGTGCGCACCTTCGACAGCAACCGGGTGATGCGCAAGGCTGGACCCTGCTCGCCGAGGCCACCACCGCGCTGAAACAGCCGGACGAGGCGCGCGACGCCTGGGACCATGCGCTGAAGATCGACCCGAACAACGTGGCGGCGATGGTGGGTTGGGCCGAAACCGATTCGATGGCGCGCGGCGACCACCTGATCGAAGGCCGCGCGCTCGACCTGCTGCAACACGCGCTGGAACTGCAGCCGGACAGCCAGCGTGCCCTGTGGCTGCTCGGCATCAGCCAGTTCCAGCACGCCCGCTACGCCGATGCCGCCGCCACCTGGCGCAAGCTGCAGCCGCTGCTGGAACCCGCTTCCAGCGTGGCCGGGGCGGTCGCCGAGCAGATCGCGAACGCCGACGCCCGCGCCGGCATCAAGCCCGCGGCCGAACCCGCGCCGGCCACGCGCCAGGACGCCGCGCTGAAGGTGGAGGTGAGCCTGGCGCCCACGCTCAAGGACAAGTTGCAGCCGGGCGACCAGCTCTACGTCTACGCCCGCGCGGTGAGCGGCCCGCCGATGCCGCTGGCGGTGGCGAAGCTGGCGGCCACCACGCTGCCGGCCACGGTCACGCTCACCGATGCGATGGCGATGACGCCGGAACTGAAGCTCTCCTCGGTGGCGCGCGTGCTGGTGGCGGCACGGATCAGCCACAGCGGCGAGCCGATCGCCCAGCCGGGCGACCTGGAGGGCAGCGCCGGCATCGTCGACACCGACCGCAAGACCCCGATCACCATCGCCATCGACAAGGTGCACTGAGGATGGCCGACGCCCGTCGCTACTGCACCCTGCCCTCGCCGTTCCCGATGAAGCGTGGCGGTGCGCTGCACGGCGCACGCGTGGCCTACGAGACCTGGGGCACGCTGAACGCCGCACGCGACAACGCCATCCTCGTGCTCACCGGCCTTTCGCCCAGCGCGCACATGATGTCCGGCGCGGAAGACCCCTCGCCCGGCTGGTGGGAAGGCATGGCCGGCCCCGGCAAGGCCATCGATACGGACCGATGGTTCGTGATCTGCGTGAACTCGCTGGGCAGCGACAAGGGCTCCACCTGCCCCGCCTCGACCAACCCCGCCACCGGCGAAGCGTACCGGCTGGATTTCCCGGAGCTGTCGCTGGAGGACGTGGCCAACGCCGCACACGTGGTGGTGCGGGAGCTGGGCATCGCGCGCCTCGCCTGCCTGGTCGGCTGCTCGATGGGCGGCATGGCCGCGCTGGCCTACATGCTGCTGCACCCGGACACGGTGCGCGCCCACGTCAGCGTGGACACCGCGCCGCAGGCGCAGCCCTTCGCGATCGCGATCCGCTCGCTGCAGCGCGAGGCGATCCGGCTCGACCCGCAGTGGGCCAACGGCGGGTACGACATCCACGGCGACGGCGAGCGCTATCCCGACATGGGCATGAGCATCGCGCGCAAGCTGGGTGTGATCACCTACCGCTCCGCGATGGAGTGGAACGGGCGCTTCGCACGCATCCGCCTCGACGCCGAGCAGCGGGAGGAGCAGCCGTTCGGCTTCGAGTTCCAGGTGGAGTCCTACCTGGAAGGCCACGCCCGCCGTTTCGTGCGCAGCTTCGATCCCAACAGCTACCTCTACCTCTCGCGCGCCAGCGACTGGTTCGACATCGCCGAATACGGCGGCGGCAGCGTGATGGAAGGCCTCAAGCGCATCCGCATCGAGCGCGCGCTGGTGATCGGCGTCAGCACCGACATCCTGTTCCCGCTGGAGCAGCAGGAGCAGATCGCCGCGGGCCTCGAAGCCGCCGGCGCCAACGTGGATTTCGTGGCGCTGGACTCGCCGCAGGGCCATGACGCCTTCCTGGTCGACATCGAGAACTACAGCCGTGCGATCGGCGGCTTCCTGGCAAAGCTGTAATCCCGTCACTCAATGCCTGTTGACTGCCTTCCATGCAGCCACGCGCTGGCGGATGTAGGTTTCATAATCGTCCGCGGTGCGCAGTGATGTGCGATCCGGCGTGGGGGCGGCGACCGGCAAGGCTGCCGCCAGGTCGGCATACACCTCCTGCAGATGCGAGGGCCGCCCGGCGGCAGGATTCGCTCCGCTGGACACGGGCACGACGACACCGGCGAGCGGATCGTCGGTGCGCGCCGCGGCCAGCGTGAGCACGCCACCGACATCGACTGCAGCCGCGTCGCGGGCGGTCAGCGCCGGCAGGCTCCAGCGTTGCTCGATCGTCTTGAGGATGGCGGTGTGGTCGAACGGCATCGCGCCCGCCGGCACGCGGAACACCGTGCCCGGCGCGATCCACGGCGATATGAGCAGCGTGGGCACGCGCGGCCCGAAGCGCTTGAAGTCGAAACCGAATTCGCCCGCCGTGGCATCCGGCGGCACGGCATTGGCCGGCGGCGGCACATGGTCGTAGCAGCCGCCGTGCTCGTCCCAGGTGACGATCAGCAGCGTCTCGTTCCAGGCCGGCCCGTTGCGCAACGCGTAGTAGACGTCGTGGATCAGCTGTTCGCCCAGGGCGACGTCGTAGTTGGGGTGCTGGCTGTTCCCGCTCGATCCCCAACTGGGCTCGAGGAAGGTATACGGGGCCAGCTGGCCCTGTTCGGCGGCGGCCTGGAAATCGGCGAATTGGCCGAAGTGCGTATCCGCCGCGCTCGCCGTGTCGCTGAACGTCAGCCGCGTCAGCGGGTCGGCGTCGTAGCCGTAGATCGTCCAGTCGAGATCGTGCTGCGAGAGCAGACCGTAGATCGTCGGCGCGGTGAACGACTTGGTCTTGTCGTCCATGTGGCCCTGCGAAGTCGCCGCGTGGACAAATGCGCGGTTGGGCAAGGTCTCGGTGGGCGCCGAACCGAACCAGTGATCGCACACGGCGAAGCCGCGGGCGAGCGCCGACAGCACCGGCAGGCTCGTCGGCGTGTGCATCGCCATGATGTCGGCCGCGGTGGTGCCGGGGTAGATCGACCATTTTTCCGCGGCTTCCCAGACCAGGGTGGCGGCGAAGTTGTCGACGAAGCCGGCATTGCCCGCCGCGGGCGGCACGGGCGGCGTGTTGCTGCCGAACAACTGCGCGTTCGTCGCCGTGTAACCCTCGCCGGGGTCGGCGCCGGGCAGGAAATAGGTGTTCGCCAGCGCCGGCGGGATCCGCGATACCGCGATGCTCGTGCCGTTCGCGCTGTCGGGGTTTGATTCCTTGCCGGTCAGGCCCTCGAACGGCTGGCCGGCGGGCGAGACGTTGTCCGTGTCGGCATAGAGAAACCCGAGCATGTGGTCAAACGAACGGTTCTCCAGCATCAGTACCACGATGTGGTTGATCGCGCCGAGCCCGCTCGCGGCCGCTCCGTGCCTGCCCACCCGATGGTGCCGCGCGGCTTTCTTGTCGCCGCTCCCGCGTTTCGAATGTGTAGCCATGTCTGTCGCCTCGAATCAGCATCCTTGCCGAGCTTAGGGATGTCCCGATCAACGCGGCATGATGTCCGGAAGGCATCGCGGATCGGCGTGCGCCACGGCTGCGACGAGAGCGATCACCGGGCGCGTCGGGACGGGCGCCTTGCAGCGCCCTCACGCCGGATTCGTGACGGCATGGTGCGCCCGGAGCCCATGCTTATATCGTCATTACCAACTATCATGATGACCGGATTGTTTCACGCTTGCGCACGGAGTCCCCATGCTCACCACCGAATTTCCAGGCTGCCGCCAGCTGATAGCCGCGATCGACACCGCGGTCGCCCAGAGCAGCACGCCGGCGATCACCGACAGCCTGCGCAACAGCCTGTGCCGGCTGATCCGCGGCAACGAAATCCAGCTGCCCGACTGCGTGCTGGAAACCGCCGAGGGCCGCTACGCACGGCGCGAGCTGTACCGCAGCGAGGACCACGGCTACTGCGTGGTGGCGATGACCTGGGGACCCGGCCAGGGTACGCCGATCCACGACCATGCCGGCATGTGGTGCGTGGAAGGCGTGTGGCGCGGCGCGCTGGACGTGGTGCAGTACGAGCGCCTCAACGACACCGACGGCCACTGCCACTTCCAGCCCGTGGGTTCCGTGCAGGCCGGTCCCGGCTCCGCCGGCAGCCTGATCCCACCGCACGAGTACCACACCATCCGCAACCCCAGCGACCGCGACATCGCGGTCAGCCTGCACATCTACTCCGGCAACATGACCCACTGCGCCGTGTTCCAGCCGCTGGCCGGCGACAATGGCTACGAATGCTGCGACCGCCAGCTGGGCCTCGACCCGGTGCACTGATCCCGGCATAATGCGCGATCCACATGCCGGTGTGGCGGAATGGTAGACGCGGCGGACTCAAAATCCGCTTCTGGCGACAGAGTGTAGGTTCGAGTCCTATCACCGGTACCACGGAACAGAACAAAGGCCGCTTGCGCGGCCTTTGTCGTATCCGGAGATGCCTGCCTGGTATTCCCGGGCAGGCACCAGCGCGCTCAGAGCGCGGCGTCCTTCAGCTTCTTCAGCGGACGCACCTTCACCTTCACCGTGGCCGGCTTGGCGGCGAACACCTGCTCCTGCTTGGTGAACGGGTTGATGCCGGTGCGCTTCGGCTTGGCCGGCACCTGGATCGCGTTGATCTTGAACAGGCCCGGCAGGGTGAACTGGCCGGCACCCTTCTTGTGCACGGCGCCGAGCACGGCGTGCTCCAGCGCGGCGAGGACGGCCTTGACGTGCTTGGTCTCGACGCTGGTCTGCTGGGCGATGTGGGAGATCAGGCCGGACTTGCTGAGCGTGTCCTTGATCGGCTTGATCGCGGCGGGAGCGGCCTTCGGCGCCGGCTTGGCGGCCTTGGCAGGGGCTTTCTTGGCAGTGGTCTTGGTGGCCATGGGCATCCATCGTGGTTGAGTAAGGCACCGCCTCCAGCGAGGCGATGGCCATGCGGCCTGCACAATCTACGCGAATTTAGGGGCTTTGGTGTAGTGCGATGCGGCAGAAAATCAAAGCTCGCGCACCACGCGGAAGCCGACCCGGCCGCTGCGCACGCTGGCATCGGCACCCTGCCGCCAGGCCGAACGGGCCTGTTCAGGCGAGCTGCCCCACGAACCGCCGCGCAGCACGCGCACGCCGCAGCCGGGGTTGAGCCAGGCGCTGCCGTCGACGGGCGCGCGGATGTAGTTGTCGTGCCAGCAGTCGGCCGTCCATTCGGAAACGTTGCCGCCCATGTCGTAGAGGCCGAACGGATTGGGCGCGAAGCTCATCACCGGCGCCGGCCCCCAGTAGCCGTCGTCGTAGCCGCGGAACGCGTGGTTCCAGCGCCGGCCGCTGGGCGAGCGATCCCTCGAGCCGGTGAGGTTCTCCACCTTGCCGGTGGGCATGCCGTCGCCCCACCAGTAGCGCGTGCTGGTGCCGCCGCGCAGCGCGTAGGCGAACTCGGCCTCGCTGGGCAGGCGGTATTTCCTGCCGGTGTGCTGGCTGAGCCAGTCGGCGTAAGCCTTGGCATCGCTCCAGGAGATGTTGACCACCGGCAGGTTGTCGGCGGCCCGGTGGCCGGCGTAGTCGTCCTGCCAGGTGGCGTTGTCGTCGTCGTGCATGGCGCCGCTGCGTTCGTCGTAGACGCTGGCGCCGCCGAGTTTCACCGCATCGGGCACGTAGCCGCTCTCGCGCACGAACTGGCGGAACTGGCCCACCGTGATCGCGCTGCGCGACATCGCGAAACCCTGGTCGATGCTGACCTTGTGCTGCGGCTGCTCGGCCGCGCTGCTGTCGCTGTCGCCGTCGGCCGCGCCCATCAGGAAGCTGCCGGTGGGAATCACCACCATCGCCGGCGCCTGCCCCGGCAGGTCGACGTAGCGGTCGCTGAACACCTGGCCGGGCTTGTGGCTGGCGTAGAGCTGCGCGTTGACCAGCTGCTGCTCGAACGCGGCGAGGCCGGCCAGCTGCGGGCTGATCGCCTGCGCCTGCGCGGCGAGCTGCCTCGCCATCGCCAGGTTGCCGGCATCCAGCGCGGAATGCGCCTGGCTCAGCACGCCGCTGGCGTTCGCCGCGCGCATGTCGTCCACCCGCTGGCGCACGTCGTGCAACTGCTGCGAGCCGGGGCGGATCGCCTGCGCCTCGGCCAGCACCTTGTCCGCGCCGGCGAAATCGTTCTGCGCCACCGCGGCCAGCGCTCGGTCCAGCACCACGCGCTGCACGTCGAGCACGCCCTGCTCGGCCACCGCGTTCTGCGGGTCGAGCTGCTGCACCTGGCGGTAGATGTCCAGCGCGCTGCGGCCCGCGGGCTGGTCCGCCTTGCCCTGCTGCAGCAGGCCCGCCGCCTGCGCCAGCAGCGGGCGCACGTCGGTGAGCGTCTTCAGCGCGGCCGCGAGGCGCGTCACGTCGTCCTTGCTGTCGGGCAGCTGCTGCAGCGCCGCCAGCTGGTCGCTCGCATCGTCGGCATTGCCCAGCGCGATGTCACGCTCGATCTGCGCCACCAGCCGCGCGCGCACGTTGATCACGCCCTGCGCGGCGCGGCGGCTGTCGGGCTTGTCCTTCGCGGCCTGCAGGTAGAGCGCGGCGGCACTGTCCTTGTCGCCGGCCAACTGGCCGGCGGCGAGCGCCTTGTCGGCGCGATCCAGCAGGGCGCGCACCTTCGGCGGATCGGGCGTCAGCTGCTTCGGCAGCTTCGCATGCTCGCGGCTGAGCCGTGCGGCGATCACCGCCGTGGGCGCCAGGGTCAACGGCGGCCCGGCGTTCAGTTCCTCGGCGGCCGGCTCGTTGGCCGTCGCCATGCCGCCGGGCGCCGCCGCCGGCAACGCCGGCACGTTGCGGCGCACGACCTCGTCCGGCTCGGCATGGAACAGGCGCGGAAAGAAGTGGTAGCCGAGTCCGCAGGCCAGCACGACGATGCCGATCACGCCGCCGAGCGTGCGTTGACGATGCAGCGTGATGTTGCTCGGCATGCTTGGGCGTTCCCGGATCGGCCTGTTATCGTGCGTCGCTCACCATATGTCACGACCGATGACGGGGCAATCCACGCTCCGCGCTTTTCTGAGGATACCCGCGCATGCCCCTGCCCGACGCCACCGCCGACTGGATCGCCGACCGCGCCACGCTGCAAGCCTGGCTGGACGGCGTGCCGGCGGGTGCCGTGGTGGGGCTGGACACCGAGTTCATGCGCCGCGACACCTTCCATCCGCAGCTTGCCCTGCTGCAGCTGGGTTGCCGCGGCCGCCATGCGCTGGTCGACCCGCTGGCGTTCGCGATCGACGATGCGCTGCAGCCCGCGCTGGGCCGCGGCGACGCCATCACCGTGATGCACAGCGCCGGCGAGGACCTGGAAACGCTGGCGCCGCTGCTGCCCGACGGCCCGCGCGTGCTGTTCGACACCCAGATCGCCGCCGCCTTCGCCGGCATGGGGCTGGGCATCAGCTACCGCGCGCTGGTGGCCGAACTGTGCGGCGACGAGCTGGACAAGGGCGAGACACGCTCGGACTGGATGCAGCGCCCGCTCACCGCCTCGCAACGCAGCTACGCCACGCTCGACGTGGTGTACCTGGAATCCATCCACGCCCAGCTGGCCGAACGGCTGCGCCAGCGCGACCGCGGCGGCTGGTTCGCCGAAGACTGCGAGCGCCTGAAGCGCCGCGCCAGCCATCGCGACGGCGACCCGCAACCGCAACGCGCGCTGCGCGGCGCCGCCGAATGGCCGAAGGAACAGCAAGCCCTGCTGCGCCGCCTCCTGCTGTGGCGCGACCGCAGCGCCCGCGCGCTGGATCGCCCGCGCCCCTGGCTGCTGGACGACGCGCTGGCGATGAGCCTGGCCCAGCAGCCGCCCGCCCGCCTCGCCGAACTGGAACAGCGCGGCCGCGGCCAGCGCGCCCTGCGCAGCGCCCAGCGCGGCGAGCTGTTCGCCCTGCTGTGCGATCCGGTCGAGGTGGGGGAGATCGCCGCCACCGTCGCCATCCCCGCCCATCCGCAGGGTGCGGCCAAGCAGGCATTGAATGCGATGAAGGCCCTGGTCGACGCGCGCGCCACCGAGCTGGACCTGCCGCCCGGCCTGCTCTGTCCGCGCAAGGTGCTGGAGGAATACGCGGTCACCCGCGAGTGGCCGGACTTCCTCGACGGCTGGCGCCGCGAGGTGCTGCACGAGCGCCTGCCCGCCCTGCTGCCCGGTTGAGACAGGCATCCGCCGGAACCGCTGCGGGGTCTTGGCGCGACCGCCAGCCACTGCTAAGATGCGCGACTCGCGTGGGGCGGTAGCTCAGCTGGGAGAGCGTCGCGTTCGCAATGCGAAGGTCGGGAGTTCGATCCTCCTCCGCTCCACCAACCAAACATCCCGGAATATCCTGCAAGTCCATGAAACCGCGCTACGGCGCGGTTTTTCTTTGGCCGCGCGCCGTAGCATGGTGGCGCGGGCAGCAGCCCATTCCCGAGGCGCCCCCATGCACCAGCCCAGCGACGCGATCACCGCCGGCCTCACGCCCGCGGACACGCCCTATATCGAAGCGACCCGGCGCTGGGTCGCCCGCGCGGTGGTCGGACTCAATCTGTGTCCGTTCGCGCGGGCGCCGTTCGCGCAGGAGACGATCCGTTATGCGGTGAGCCATGCGCGCGACGCCGACGCCCTGCTCGACGACCTGTGCAGCGAATTGCAGGGCCTGGCCGCCGCCGACCCGGCCGACTGCGAGACCACCTTGCTGATCCATCCGCAGGTACTCGGCGACTTCCTCGACTTCAACGACTTCCTCGATGTGGCCGACGCCGCGGTGGAGACGCTGCGGCTGGATGGCGTGCTGCAGGTGGCCAGTTTCCATCCGCACTACCAGTTCGCCGGAAGCGCGCCGGATGACATCGGCAACCTCAGCAACCGCTCGCCCCATCCCGTCCTGCACTTGCTGCGCGAGGCCAGCGTGGAACGCGCGATGGAGGCGATGGGCGATACCGACGCGATCTACCGGCGCAACATCGAGACGCTGCACCGGCTCGGCCTCGCCGGCTGGCAGGCGTTGCGCGACGGCGGCGACTGAACACGCGGTTCACATGCCGCGCAGCGATAGCTGCCATGCTGACGCGTGAACACCGACACCGATACCGACCCCTACGCCGAGAGCGTCGACCCGCGCGTGCATTGCGATCGCTGCGAGGCGGTCTGCTGCCGCCTTACCGTGGTGCTGATGCCCGACGACCACGTGCCTGCCTGGCTGATACACCGCGATGCCAGTGGCCTGGAGACACTGGCCAAAGGCGAGGAAGGCTGGTGCGCCGCGCTCGACCTGGTGCACATGCGCTGCAGCATCTACGAGGAGCGCCCCGGCATCTGTCGCAAATACGCGATGGGCGGCCCCAGCTGCCGTCACGAGCGCGGCAAGTGGCGCGACGCGCACCCTTTCCCGACGCCGGTGGTGCTGCGCTGAGAGGCTGCGACTAACAGTCTCTCGGCGCCGCCACGGATGGCCGCTCGCGAATCGGCCACGCAAGTGGCTGATCCGCGGAGGCGCGTACGGACAGGTGGCGGACGCGCCGCTGGAAAATTCCGCAGGCCGCGGAATTTTTCACGGGCCCTGCCGGCGGCTCACGTCGTGCCGGCGAAGATCCGCGCCACCCCGTCCGCCCCCAGCGCGCACCATTCGCCCGGCGCCAGCGCATCCAGCGCGAGCGCGCCGACGGCGACGCGATGCAACGTTTGCACCTGGTTGCCGGTGGCGGCGAACATGCGCCGCACCTGGTGATAGCGGCCTTCGTGCAGCGTCAATCGCGCCTGGCGCGGCCCCAGCGCCTCCAGCCGCGCGGGCAGCAAGGGCGTGGTCTCCGATTCCAGCATCAGCGTGCCGCTGGCGAACAGGGCGCCCTCGTCGCCGCGCAGGTCCTCGGCCAGCGTGGCCTCGTAGACCTTGGCCACGTCCGCCTTGGGCGAGATGATCCGGTGCAGCAGCGCGCCGTCGTCGGTGAGCAGCAGCAGGCCCGAGGTGTCGCGATCGAGCCGGCCCACGGTGGAGAGCGCGGGCTCGCGCACGCGGTAGCGCGGCGGCAGCAGGTCGTAGACCACGCGGCCAGGGTCCTTGCGCGAGCAGGTGACGCCCAGCGGCTTGTGCAGCATCAGCACCAGGCCGGGCGGCGGATCGAGCGGCTCGCCGTCGATGCGGATGCGCGCGTGATCGACCTTGTCGTCGGCGTACAGCACTTCGCCGTCGGCGTCGGTGATGCGGCCCTCGCGGAACATCCACGCCACGTCCTTGCGGCTGCCGTAGCCGAGGTTGGCGATCAGCTTGACCAGTTTCATGCGCGGACCCCGCGTGCCTCGATCACCTTGAAGCCGTCCTGCAGGGCGAGTTGGCGCACCTTGGCGAAGCGCGCACCGAGCAGGGCTTCGTACGGCAGGTGGCGGTTCGCCACGATCAGCAGGCGGCCGGCTGCCGCCAGCGCATCGGCGGCGCTGGCGATGAAGGCTCGGCCCAGCTCCGGCAGGTCGGCGCGCCCCAGGTGGAACGGCGGGTTGCTGACGATCGCGTCGTAGCGCTGCGGCAGGCCGCGGGTGACATCGTGCCAGTGCACGCCGACGGGAAGGTCGCGCCCCGCGGCGCGCAGCGCGTTCGCGGTGTTGCGGCGCGCCGGTTCCAGCGCACGCGCCTCCGCCTCGTACAGGTCCAGCGCGGCGATGCCCGGGCAGCGCGCGATCAGCTGCGCGGCGAGGTAGCCGTAGCCTGCGCCGAGGTCGGCCACGCGACCGCCGAGGTCGGCGGGAAAATGCGCGGCAAGCAGGGCCGAGGCGCGGTCCACGCGGTCCCACGCGAACAGGCCGGGGCGGCTCCACCAGCCCTCCGGGGTTTCGCGCGGCGCGTCCAGTGCACGCCATGCGTCCTGCAGGGCACGGTCGATCGCCTCCGCTTCCGGCGTGGCCCAGAACACCCGGCAGTGATGCTTGGACAGGCTGCCCGCCACGCCGGCGAGCTGCCTCAGGTCCGCCTCGCCGGACTTCGCGCCTTCGGCCTTGGCCATGCTCGCCACCAGCGTGCCACCCGGGGCGAGACGGTCCAGCGCGCGGGCGAACAGGGCCCGTGCCTCGTCGCGCTGGCGCGGCGGCAGCAGCAGCACGAGCGGGTAGGTTTCGCCGGGCGACGGCTCGCCCACGCGCAACCCGCAACGCGCCAGCTCGCCGGCGAACGGCAGGAAGCCCTGCTCGCACAGCCAGCCGGATTGCGCGATTTCACGCAGGCGCACGCCGGCGCGGGCGCGCAGGAACAGCACGCGGGCGTCGGCCGGCAACTTCAGCACGCCGCTGTCGAAAGGCACGAACAGGGTGGACAGCGCGGCCTCGGGCGCGTCCGCGACGAACCCGCCGCTCACGGCTGCGCAGGCGCCGCCGCGGTGGCGCCTGCCGCAGGCAGCTCCCCGACCATCTGCGCCGCCAGCGGCTGGTAGCCGCCCTCGAAATGGTGGTCGCCGTTCTTGGCATGCACGGTCACCCATGCAGGCAGGCCGGGATCGGTGCACAGGGCGTCGTCGGCGTCGTCCTTGCCGTAGTAGCAGACCACCGGAAACTGCCGCTTCAGCGCCACCACCGGCGGCAGCGCGTCGTAGTGCGGCACCTTGTTGAACTTCTCCAGCACGGTCTTCACGAAGGCCTTGAAGCGGCCCTGGGTGATCATGTAGCCCTCGAACTGGATCTCGAAGCTGGCGTCGCGGCTGGGCGAGAGCAGCACCAGCTGGGTGATGCGCGCGCGATTGGCGGGGCTCAGCTTGTCGATGATGGTGGGCAGCACGTCGGCGCCGAAGGAGAAGCCCACCAGCCACACGCGCCGCTTGTGCCACTGGCCCAGGTACTTCGTCATCAGCGCATCCAGCTGCTGCGCAGCCACGTCGGGCGAGCGGCTGCGCCAGAAATACTTGAACACGTTGACGCCCAGCACCGGAAGGCCATCCGCCACGAAGGCGTTGCCGAGCTGCTTGTCGAGGTCGGCCCAGCCGCCGTCGCCGGAATACAGGATGGTGAGCACGTCGTCCTTGCCCGCCGGCGCCGGCACGCCGGCCGCGGGCGTGAGCACGATGGTGGATTGCTCCAGGCTGGGCTTGGAGAACGGCGTCCAGACCAGGGCCAACCCGAGCACGCACGCACCGATACCAGCCCACATGATCCGCTTACCTCGTCTCGACATGCTCATCGGCGCACTACCCCGGTGAGGCCGCCGGAAATCAGGCTGGCCACGTTGGCGAGGATCATCGGCAGCGCGATGCCGCCCGGCACGGCCATGTAGCGCGGTTCCCACTCGGGGTCGAACTTGTCCTTGTAGCGCTGCAGGCCCTGGAAATTGTAGAAGCGTTCGCCGCGGCCGAACACCAGCGCGCCGAAGCGGTTCCACAGCGGCGCCTGGCGCCGGCTGGTGAGGCCGGCCAGCGGCGCCATGCCGAGGTTGAACCAGCGATAGCCCTGCTGCTTCGCCCACTGCATCAGCTCGACGAACAGGAAGTCCATGATGCCGGCCGGCCCCTCGGGCACGAAACGCATCAGGTCCAGCGAAGCCTCTTCCTTCGTCGCGGTGAGGAACAGGTTGGCGAAGGCCACGATCCGCTCGCCCTGCCACACCAGCGCCATCGGCGTGCGCACCAGGTAGCGCGGATCGAACGCGCCCAGCGAGAAGCGCTTCTCGCGCGCGTTCTTGTCGCGCAGCCAGGCGTCGGAGATTTCCTTCAGCCTGGGCAGCAGCGGCGCCACCTCGTCCGCCGGCACGATCTCCAGCCGCAGGCCGTCGCGGCCCAGCTTGTTGATCGTGCCGCGCAGGGTCTTCTTCGACTTGCCGTCGAGGTTGAACGCCTCCAGCCGCACGCGCGCCTCCTCGCCGATCTTCAGCAGGTTCATGCCCACTTCGAGGTACATGTCCAGGTCGTCGGGGCTGACCTGGTAGAACACCGGCCAGCCGCCCGCGCGCTCGCACTGTTCGAGGAAGCTCCACACCAGCTCGCGTCGCGCATCCTCGTCCTCGCCCACCGGATCGCCCATGGTGACCCAGCTGCGGCCCTCGGTGTCGTACATCAGGAAGGCCTTGCCGTCGGCATCGAACAGCAGGCGCTTGTCGCCCATCAGGGCCAGGTGCGCCTGCGCGGAGTGGAAGTTGCGGATCAGCGGCAGCGCGCGCTCCAGCTCCGTCTCGCTGGGCGGCGCACGGCGCAGCCGTTGCGGCTTGATCAGGCTGGCGAACGCGAACAGCAGGCCCGCCGCGGCCGCGCCCACCAGCGCACGCAGCGCGCGCGGCGCGCCACCCTCGTGGAAGCTGAATTCCCACCACAGGCTGCTGCTGTAATCCACGTGCTTGTAGCTGAACATCACCAGCCAGGTGGCGCAGCCGAACACCGCGAGGATCGCCACGATCCAGCCCACCGAGAAATTCGTGCTCAGCAACGAGGCGCGCCGGTAGAACAGCCGGTGCGCCGGCGCCAGCGCCATCGCCAGCAGGGCGAGCAACGAGGCTTCCTCGTAGTCGATGCCCTTGAGCAGCGAGAACACCGCGCCCGCCACCAGCAGCACCAGGGTCACCCAGTAGGCCACGTCCAGCCGCCGTTGCAGGCCGCGGGCGAGGATCAGCAGCAGCATGCCGATCACGCTGGCCATGAAGTGCGAAACCTCCAGCACCGACAGCGGCAGCGCGTCGCGCAGGATCGCCATGCGGTCCGGCAGCGCCCGCGTGGCGCCGGAGAACAGCAGCACGGCGCCGGACACCAGGGTCAGCCCCGCGAAGAACGACGGCAGCAGGCCGGTGAACCACGGCGACCACAGCGACTGCTTGCGGAAGCCGCGCGCCTCGCGCTGCAGCACCAGCATGGTCGCCGCGCACAGCGGCATCAGGTAGTAGACGACGCGGAACATCGCCAGCGCGCCCAGGATGGGGGCGGCCAGGTGCTGGTCGTTGGTGGCGTGGAAGCCGGCCAGCATCACCGTCTCGAACACGCCCAGGCCGCCCGGCACGTGGCTGATCAGGCCCACGATCTGCGCGATCACGAAGATCGCCAGGAAGTGCCCGAAGCTGGCATGCAGGCTGTCCGGCATCAGCACGTACATCACCGCCGCCGCCAGCCACCAGTCCAGCGCGCCGACCAGCACCTGGCGCAACGCGGAGGCCGGCCGCGGCAGCAGCACGCGCCAGCGCCACAGCCGGATCGGCTTGCGGATGAAGCCACCGAGGATCCAGGCCAGCGGAACCGCCGCCAGCACGATGGCCAGCGGGATTCGCCAGTCGCTCGCCTGGATCAGCCAGTCGCTGGCCTGCAGGCCGGCGGGCAACGGCTCCACCAGCAGGGTCGCCCCGGTCAGCGCCAGCAGGCCCAGCCAGAAGCTCAGCGTGCAGTACAGCACCAGCTTGGCGATCTCGGCGGTGGAGAGGCCGTTCTGCAGGTAGAAGCGGTAGCGGATCGAACCCGACACCAGGAACGACATGCCCACCGCGTTGCTGAAGGCGTAGCTGATGAAGGAGATCAGGGTGACCCGCTGCCACGGCAGCGACCTGCCGATGGACTTGAGGCCGAAGCGGTCGTACAGCGACATCGCGCCGAAACCCAGCATGGTCAGCACGATCGCCAGCAGCAGCCGCGCACGCGACACGCCGGCCACGTACTCGCGGATCTCGTGATAGGTGACGTGGCGCGCCAGCTGGCGCAGGCCCCACAGCGCCAGCACCAGCATGCCCACCGACAGCAACGGCCCGGCGACCCGGCGCAGCACCACCACCCGCTGGCTGGGCGGGTTCAGGGCATCCTCCGTGCGTGGCACCGGCTCGACTTTTTGCTGCTCCACGCGACGCTCGTTTTCCCTGGGAGGTACCTGGCAGGCTGTCGAGAAACAGCCCGATGACTCGATTCACGGATGGACCGCCTGCCGATCGATCACCCGAGCGACCGACCGGCGAAGCCGGGCCCGGACAACACGCCGGACCCGGTACCCCACTAGTTTAGAGCAGGCCTTGTTGCAGGCGATGAACGGCGCCCGTGGTCACTTCGCGGGGGTGCCCTGCCCCATGCCCGCGATCCAGCGGTACATCACCACCACGCTGGCCACGAACACGATGCCGCCGATCCAGATCGCCGCGCCGTGGAAACCCTCGCCCACCAGCGCCAGCGGCGACTGCTTGCCGGACAACGCCACCAGCGCGGCCACGATCACCCCCAGCAGGCTCTCGCCCACGATCAGGCCCGAGGCCAGCAGCACGCCGAGCTGCTTGGTGGGTTCGGGCTTGGGGCCATGGTCCGCGCGCTTGTCGAACCAGGCGCCGACCAGCGCGCCCACCACCACCATCAGCGTGGTCGAGGTGGGCAGGTAGATGCCCAGCCCCACCGCCAGCGGCGGCAGGCGCATCGACTTCGTCGCATGCACCAGGATCTCGTCCAGCACGATCAACGCCACGCCGATCGCGCCGCCGATGATGATCAGGCTCCAGTCGATGTTGCCGGTGATCACGCCCTGCGCCAGCGCCGAGATCAGGCCGGCCTGCGGCGCCGGCAGCGCGCGCGCGGGATCGGCGCCCGGCGCGCCGAGGAAACCGTAGGCCTGGTTGAGCAGGTCCAGCACCGGCGGGATCACCAGCGCGCCGGCGATCACGCCGATCACCAGCGCCCACTGCTGCAGCGAGGGCGTGGCGTCGACCAGTTGGCCGGTCTTGAGGTCCTGCAGGTTGTTGTTGGCGATCGACGCCACCGCGAACACGATCGCGGTGATGAACAGCGCGAACGCCACCAGCGCCTTGCCCTGCTCGGCCGGCACCATCGACTTCACGCCCAGCACCAGCAGCAGCGCGGCGATGATCACCACCAGGATGCCCACGCCCGACAGCGGGCTGTTGCTCGACCCGATCAGGCCGGCCATGTAGCCGCACACCGCGGAGACCAGGAAGCTCAGGATGATCACGAACAGCACGCCGCCGATCACCAGCGCCGGCGTCACCGCACCCAGCCCGCTGATGTTGCCGAAATGGCCCAGCAGCCAGGCGACCGGGATCAGGCACAGCAGGGTGATCAGGCCGACCATGCCGATCGGCATGTCGTGCTCGGTGCGCGGCAGCGTGTGCAGCTGGCCGCTCTTGCGCGCCTTCGACGCGCGCATCGCGCCGGCCAGGCCGCCGATCACCGGCTTCACCAGCTTGGCCAGCGTCCAGATCGCCGCCACGCCGATGGTGCCGGCGCCCACGAAGCGCACGGAATGGCTCCAGGTGGCCTGGGCCGCATCCGCGGCCGCGCCCGCGATGGGGTGCAGGACGAGAAAGTGCGGCACCGCCCAACCCCAGCCGATGATCGCGCCCACCAGCATCGCCACGCCCACCCACAGGCCCACCAGGTGGCCCACCGCGAACAGCGCGAACGACAGGCTGAAATCGAAGCCGGTGGCCGCGCCCTTGTCGCCGAAACGGAAATAGCTGGACACCGTGTCGGCGAACAGCTTGGTCTGCACGATCACGTAGAACACCGCGGAGACGATGGAGCCCACCACCACCGCCTTGAGCCCCGCGCCGCCGGATTCCACCGATTCGGCCGCCGCCTCGCCGCCGCCCGAACCCACCTTCAGCACCTCGGCGCAGGCCACGCCCTCCGGGTACGGCAGGTCGGAATCGGTCACCAGCGCGCGGCGCAGCGGGATGGTGTACATCACGCCCAGGATGCCGCCGGTGGCGCAGATGCCGAAGCTCATCCAGAACGGAAAGCCGTTCCACCAGCCGATGATGATCAGGCCGGGCAGCACGAAGATGATCGAGGACAGCGTGCCGGCGGCCGAGGCCACCGTCTGCACGATGTTGTTCTCCTGCATCGTCGAGTTCTTCATCGCCCGCAGTATCGCCATCGAGATCACCGCGGCCGGGATCGAGGTGGCGAAGGTGAGGCCTGCCTTGAGGCCGAAGAACACGTTCGCCGCGGTGAACACCACCGTGATGACGATGCCGATGACCAGGCCGCGCAGGGTCAGTTCGGCGCGCGGCGACGCGCTGGATGCGGATGGGTTCACGCTGGTACTCCCCGGATGGACGCTGCCGCGCAAGATAGCGTGGATCGGGCGTACCGCGAAATTCCACCCCTGCAAAGAGCTGCCTGATGTGGCGGCCAGGCACCGCAAATGCTTCGCCGCCCGGTACCCGTCATCCCGGCGAAGGCCGGGATGACGGGCAAAACCAGGGTTTCCCGAATGCCGGACCATCCACGGTGCCGCCTGGAAGCAGCCTAGACATCGCCGCAACACCTGCCGGCGCACTGTGAGACACCGCGATTCGGAAGGAGAGCTGCATGTGGCGCAGGCCATGGCTCAGCTTGGGCGTCGCCACTGCCCTTGCACTGGCGCTGGCCGCGCCCGCGGCCGGATCGCCACCGCCTGCGCGCGGCAACGCCGGTTTCGTGGCGCGGATCGACCTGGACGGTCCGATCGGCCCCGCCGCGGCGGAATACGTGGATGCTGCAATGCGACAGGCGGCCGCCGACGGCGCCACCGCCATCGTGCTGCAGATGGACACGCCGGGTGGCCTCGCCGATTCGATGCGGCAGATCGTCAGCGCGATCCTGGCGTCGCGGCTGCCGGTGCTCGGCTACGTGGCGCCTGCCGGCGCGCGCGCCGCCTCGGCCGGCACCTACATTCTTTACGCCTGCCCGATCGCGGCGATGGCACCGGCCACCCACCTGGGGGCGGCGACCCCGGTCAGCCTCGGCGGCGGCACGCCGCTGCCGCTGGGCGGCACACGACCCGCTACACCCAAGAGCAGCGACGCACCCGAAGCCGACGGCCCCGCCACCGACGCCGAAACCCGCAAGGTGCTCAACGACGCGATCGCCTACATCCGCTCGCTGGCGCAGCTGCATGGACGCAACGCGGCGTGGGCCGGGCAGGCGGTGCGCGGCGCCTCCACGCTCACCGCCGGCGAAGCGGCCAGCCAGCACGTGGTCGACTTCGTCGCCAACGATGCCGCCGCGCTGCTGGCGCAGGCCGATGGCCGCACGGTGAAGCTCGGTGATCAAAGCGTGGTACTGAAGCTGCGCGGCCTGGCGGTGCACGACTACCCGCCGGACTGGCGGGCGCGCTTCCTGGGCATCATCACCAACCCGACCATCGCCTACCTGTTGCTGCTGGCAGGCATCTACGGACTGATCCTGGAAGCGTTCCACCCCGGCACCTGGCTGCCCGGCGTCACCGGCGGCATCTGCCTGCTGGTGGGTCTGTACGCGCTGCAGCTGCTGCCGGTGAACTACGCGGGCCTGGCCTTGATGGCGCTGGGCATCGGCCTGCTGCTGGCGGAGGCCTTCGTGCCCACCGCGGGCGTGGTGGGCATCGGCGGCGTGATCGCGTTTGTGATCGGCTCGATCATGCTGTTCCATCGCGGCGTGCCGGGCTACGAGGTGAACGTGGGCGTGATCGCCGGCCTCGCCTTCTGTGCGGTCGCCTTGCTGGCCATGCTGCTGCGACTGGTGTCGCGCGCGCGCCGGGCCAGGCACTTCCTCGGCGACGAACCGATGCTGCAGGCCGGTGGCGAACTGCTGCAGGCGGTGCCGGCCGGCGGCGAAAGCTGGGCGCTCATCGGCGGCGAACGATGGCGTGTACATTGCGAAGTCGCCCTGCCGGCCGGGACGCGCGTGCGCGTCACCGCACGGCACGGCTTGCTGCTTCACGTCACGCCCTCGCAGGCGAACAAAGGAGGTCTCCCATGATCGGGTTCGGTGGTGTCGTCGTCATCGTGGTGGTCCTGTTGCTGTTCCTGTCGATCAAGGTGCTGCCGGAGTACCAGCGCGGCGTGGTGCTCACGCTGGGCCGCTACACCGGCATCAAGGGGCCGGGCCTGGTGATCCTGGTGCCCATCGTGCAGCGCATGACGCGGGTGGACCTGCGCGTGACCGTGATGGATGTGCCGCCGCAGGACGTGATCTCGCGCGACAACGTGTCGGTGCGGGTCAATGCGGTGGTGTATTTCCGCGTGATGGAACCGGAGAAGTCGGTGCTGCAGGTGGAAAACTTCCTGCAGGCCACCAGCCAGCTGTCGCAGACGCGGCTGCGCTCGGTGCTCGGCCAGCACGAGCTGGACGAGATCCTGTCGCAGCGCGACTCGATCAACCACAGCCTGCAGCGGATCCTGGACGAGGCCACCGACCCGTGGGGCATCAAGGTCACCAACGTCGAGATCAAGGACGTCGACCTCAACGAGACGATGGTGCGTGCGATCGCCCGCCAGGCCGAGGCCGAACGCGAGCGGCGCGCCAAGGTGATCCATGCCGAGGGCGAACTGCAGGCCGCGGAAAAACTGCGCGACGCCGCCGCGTTGCTCTCGCAGCAACCGCAGGCGCTGCAGCTGCGCTACCTGCAGACGATGGCCGACATGTCCAACAACGGCAAGGCCTCCACCATCGTGTTCCCGCTGCCGCTCGAACTGGTCCGGCCACTGCTGGAAGCGCTCAAGCCGGCGGTACCGCCAGCCACATGAACACGCGACTGCTGACAGCAGGCTGTCAGCAGCGCCTGGCGAGACTACGCCCCGTCCCAGCAAGGAGCCTCGCCATGACCACGCCGCAGATCACCTTGTACGGCTGCGCACCCGCCTTCGGCCTGCCCGACCCCAGCCCCTTCGTCACCAAGACCGAGGTGCAACTGCAGATGGCCGGCCTGCCCTACCGCAAGGTATTCGCGATACCGCCGGAAGCGCCCAAGGGCAAGCTGCCGTACATCGACGACGCGGGCGAAGTGGTGTGCGACTCCTCCTTCATCCGCGCCCACCTCGAGCGCAAGTACGGGCAGGATCTGGACGCCGGCCTCGATGCGCGCCAGCGTGCCGAAGCCTGGGCGATCGAGCGACTCGTCGAGGACCACCTGTACTGGGCGATGGTCTGGTTCCGCTGGATCGATGCGGCGAACTTCGCCAAGGGCCCGGCGCATTTCGCCGACCGCGCGCCCGAGGCGGTGCGCGAGCGCCTGCGCGAGGACATGCAGGCCGCCAAGCAGAACGAGCTGCACGCGCACGGCCTCGGCCGCCACAGCCGCGAGCAGATCGCCGAGCTGGGCACGCGTTCGATCGACGCGCTGGCCGCCCTGCTGGGCGATCGCGAACACCTGTTCGGCGAACGGCCGCACGCGGTGGACGCGATCGCATTCGGCGTGCTCGCGGCGATCCTCACGCCGTTCTTCCACACGCCGCTGCGTGCGGCCGCCGAACGCCACCCCAACCTGGTCGACTACGTGGCCCGCATGATGCGGCTCTACTATCCCGCGCATGCGTGGCCGCAACCGCGGGCCGCGGCGGCATGAGGCCTCGATGATCTGCGATGATGCGCGTTCATCATCGCGGACATCTCCCATGCGTCGCTCCCTCGCCCTGCTCGCCTCCTCCGCCCTCGCGCTGTGCGCCTTGGCCGCCTGCACCGGCGCGCCGCCGCCCGCGCCGGTCAGCAGCGGCCAGGTGGACAAGCTCGGCATCGTCGACACCAAGGTCGGCAGCGGCGCCGAGGCGAAACCGGGCATGACCGTGCAGGTGCTCTACACCGGCTGGCTGTACGACGAACACGCCACGGACAAGCACGGCACGAAGTTCGACAGCACCGACGACCACGGCGGTAAACCGTTCTCCTTCCCGCTGGGCCAGGGCCAGGTCATCAAGGGCTGGGACCAGGGCGTGGCCGGCATGCGCGTGGGCGGCGAACGCACCCTGCTGATCCCCGCCGAACTCGGCTACGGCGCGCACGGCGCCGGCGGGGTGATCCCGCCGGATGCCTCGCTGGTGTTCGACGTGAAGCTGGTGGGCGTGGGGCAGTAAGAACGAAGCAGCCCACCCCGAACTTTCCTGCTGGCGGGAGAGGAAGACAAGCGCATCAGCTCAAGTCCTTGCAGTACACGGCCCTGGCCGTTGCTTCTGCGCGCAGGAGCGCGCTGCTCTACCCGGGGTCCCTCGGAGGCGGTGAGGCGGGGACGATCAGGACGCGCAGCGGGCATCGCCAGGGAGGGCGATGCCTTGTCGACCGGGCAGGAAGCCCGGCCGAAAAGCGGCGCACGAAACCGCTTTGAAACTTGCGAAAGCATGAGAGCAAGAACCCCTCTCCCGCTTGCGGGAGAGGGGAGAGCCATGCGGGTACCTGGAGAGCTACCCGCGCGCGGCGGCCACCAGTTCATACGACCGCCGCCGCAGCCCATGGTCGAACACGTTGCTGGTGATCATCAGCTCGTCCGGCCTGTGCCGCGCAACGAACTCCGCGATGCCCTGCTTCACCGTGGCGGCATCGCCCACCACCGCGCACGCCAGCGCCCGCTCCACCATCAGTTTTTCCGCCGGCGTCCAGTACGCCTCGATGTCGGCTATCGGCGGCGGGATAAGCCCCGGCTGGCCGCGACGCAGGTTGATGAAGCTCTGCTGCTGGGTGGTGAACAGGCGGCGCGCCTCGGCATCGCCGCCGGCCGCCACCACGTTGAGGCCAAGCATCGCGTAGGGTCGCGCCAACCGCGCGGAGGGCTTGAAGTCGCGGCGGTACAACGCCAGCGCCTCGTCCATCGCATCGGGCGCGAAGTGCGAGGCGAACGCATACGGCAAACCCAGCTGCGCGGCCAGCCGCGCGCCGAACAGGCTGGAGCCGAGGATCCACACCGGCACCTCGCTGCCGGCGCCGGGTACGGCGCGCACCGTTTGCCCCGGTGTGGCCGGCTCGAAATAGCCGAGCAGTTCCACCACGTCCTGCGGAAATTCGTCGGCGCTGTCGTAATAGCGGCGCAGCGCCCGCGCGGTGGCGTGGTCGGTGCCGGGCGCGCGACCCAGGCCGAGGTCGATCCGCCCCGGATGCAGCGCGGCCAGCGTGCCGAACGCCTCCGCCACCTGCAGCGGCGCATGGTTCGGCAGCATGATGCCGCCCGCACCCACGCGGATGGTCGAGGTGCCGGCCGCCACGTGGCCGATCAGCACCGCCGTCGCCGCGCTGGCGATGCCCGGCATGTTGTGGTGCTCGGCCAGCCAGTAGCGCGTGTAGCCCAGCCGCTCGGCATGCTGCGCCAGGTCCAGCGTGTTGCGGAACGCCTGCGCGGCATCGCTGCCTGCGGTGATCGGCGCGAGGTCGAGTACGGAGAACGGGATCATGGCGGCATCCGGAAGCACGGTTCGCCCTGATCTGGGGGCGGTCGCCGCGATTGCCAGCGCCGCTTCAGGTATCGGGATGCCGCGCCTGCCACGCCGCCAGCGCGGCGCGGTAATACGCCAGTTGATCGTTGTACAGGTCGTAGATGCAGGGATCGCAGCCGTTGCCGCAGCACTCCCCGGGATCGGGCTCGGGCGGCGGCTGGGGACGAGGATCGTCGGCTTGGTCGGCTGGGTTCACACGCAATGCCCGGACAACTGCAGGACCACAGTGTAATTCGCACTGGCCGCGCCGCCGCGGCGCTGCGATGATCGAGACTCCCCCCGTTGCGGAACTCCCACGATGCCATCGCGCTTTCGCTTCACCCTGTTCCCGCTGCTGGCGATGCTCGCCTGCGCGCCGCTCGCACACGCCGCTTCCGGACACTATCGCGTGGTGGCCTACGACACCGTGCACCATCCGATTCCCGCCGCCGACGTGGATCGCATCGACACCCTGATCTTCGCGTTCGCGCATCCGGCCGATGGCCGCGTGACGCTGTCCACCGCCGCCCGTGCGCTGCTGCAGCAACGCATCGCGCTGAAGGCTGCGCATCCCGGGCTGAAGGTGATGATCTCGGTGGGTGGCTGGAGCGTGGGCGGCTTCTCCGATGCGGCGATGACGGCGGAAAGCCGCCAGCGCTTTGCCGACAGCGCCGCCGCCCTGCTCGTGGACACGCATGCCGACGGCCTCGACGTGGATTGGGAATATCCCGGCCACCACGAATCCGGCATCGCCTCCAGCCCGCAGGACCGCGAACACTTCACCGCGCTGCTGAAGGCGCTGCGCGCCGCGCTGGACCGCGCCGGCCACGGCAAGCATTACCTGTTGACCATCGCCGCCGCCGACGGCCCGTTCGTGGACGGCATCGACCTCGCCGCGGTGGCGCCGTCGCTGGACTGGTTCAACATGATGACCTACGACTTCTGCAACGTGATGACGCCGACCACCTGCAACCACACCGGCCTGCACGCGTCCGCACTGGCGCCCGCCGATGCGCGCACGCTGTCGCGCGCGGTGCGGCAGTTCCTCGCCGCCGGCGTGCCGCCCGCCAAGCTGGTGCCGGGCGTGGCGTTCTACGCCCGCGAATTCGCCGACGTCGACCCGGCCCACCACGGCATGTTCCAGAAATACGGCCACTACCAGGGCGGCCACGACTGGCCGCAGCTCAAGGCCGACTACATCAACCGCAACGGCTACGTGCGCTACTGGGACGCGAAGGCCGATGCGCCCTACCTGTGGAACGAAAAGACCCGCCGCTTCATCACCTACGACGATCCGCAATCCATCGCCGCCAAGGCCGCGTACGTGAAGGCGCAACACCTCGGCGGCCTGATGTACTGGGAACAGGGCAGCGATCCCAGCGACGAATTGCTCAAGGCGGTATGGCAGGGTTTGCAGTGAGCTGGCCCATGACTTGTGGCCCGGATCCGGACGCCGTACGGGACAGCATCCGGCGAGGCTGGTAAAACGGCAGGCGACGGGGCCGTTCCTCCCCGAGGTAGCCGATGTTCCCTCACCGTCGCCTGGCCGTCCTGTTCGCCTGCGCGTTGCCGGCGTGCGGCCCGCGTGCCGCCTCCGCCCAGGCGGCGGCCCAGGCAGCAGCCCCGACGCCGGAGCAGTGGCAGGCGTTGCAGCTCGCCGCGGCCGGCAAGTCCGACCGGATCATGGCCGCGGCGAACCGGCACAAGGGGCTGCTCGCCCAGTACCAGGCGATGCGCGACGCCTACGACAAGGACAAGTCGCCGGCGTTCCGGCTGATCTTCGGCCAGTACATCAGCTGGTACCAGAGTTTCATCGGCGACTATCCCGACGCGGCGGCCAGCTTCTCGATCAAGCAGGTGCCCGCACGGGACGATGCCCCTTCGCCGCTGGGCCTGCCCGGCTACCACGCCCATCCCGCGCTGGCGGCGATCCCGCAGCTGGCGAAGGCGTATCCCGTCGTGCTGCTCAACGAGGCGCACAACGTGGCGCTCACCCGCAGCCTCACCGTGCAGCTGCTGGGCCGGCTGCGCGAGGAAGGTTTCGACTACTTCGCCGCCGAGACGCTGTACCAGGCCGACACCGGCCTGCAGGCGCGCGGCTACCCCGTCGACAAGAGCGGCTTCTACACCGAGGAGCCGGTCTGCGCCGAGATGGTGCGCACCGCCCTGAAGCTGGGTTTCAAGGTGGTCGCCTACGAGGCCGGGCCCGACGCCAGCGGCGACGCGCGCGAGGCCGCGCAGGCGCGCAACCTCTACGAGGCCGTATTCAAGCGCGATCCCAGGGCACGGCTGGTGGTCGATGCCGGTTACGGGCACATCGTGAAGTCGGGCCGCTACCTCGGCGGCTCCTCCATGGCCGAGCATCTGTACAAGCTCACCGGACTGCCGATGCTGTCGGTCGAGCAGACCGTGCTGTATCCGCATGCACTCGCCAGCGACGACCACCCGATCTACGCTGCCGTGATGCAGCAGCTGCATCCGGACGTGCCCATCGTGTTCACCAGCACCGCAGGCAAGCCCTGGTCGCTGCGCCCGGGCTACGACGTCAGCGTGTTCTTCCCGCCCATCCACCGGGTGCGCGGCCGGCCCGACTGGCTGGCCCTGGGCGGCCTGCGCCAACCCGCGTTCGTCGACGGCGCGCGCTGCCAGCAACACTTTCCCTGCCTGGTCGAGGCGCGCTACGCCGACGAGAGCGACGACGCGATCCCGGCCGACCGCATGGTGCTGGATCGGGTTCCGCTGTTCGGCACGCTGGACATGCGGATGACGATCAACGCGCAGGGCGTGCCAGGTTCCGATCTCTACCTGCGCCCCGGCAAGTACCGCCTGCGCTTCAGCGCCGAGGACGGCGACCCGCTCTACCACCGCAACATCACCGTGCCGGCGAAGGGCGGCAATCGGGCCGCCTCGCCCCCGGAGCACAAAAGTTGACGCAAGCCCGCCGACCCGGCACGCCGCCCCCGCTGCGGCGGCTGACCGGTCGCCACACCACGCCCCACGTCGCGAAGGAGAGTCTCCGCATGATCCACCCCACCATTCGCCCGGCACTGGCCCTGGGCTGCCTGCTGCTCACCTTCACCGCCGCGGCCGCCCCGCCTGCCGACCCGGCGCCCGCCGGCGGCATGCTCGGCTTCACCGCCGACGGCGCGGCGCAGCAGAAAAACCTGGAACAGCGCTTCGACGCCCTGCTCGATCCCGCCGACCAGCGCGCCTGGCTGCAGCAGATGTCCTCGCAGCCCAACCAGGTGGGCACGCCGCACGACAAGGCGAACGCCGAATTCATGCTGGCGAAGTTCCGCGCATGGGGCTGGGACGCGCACATCGAGACCTTCGACGTGCTCTACCCCACGCCGAAGAAGGTGGCGCTGGAACTGCTGGGGCCCAGGCCCTACACCGCGAAGCTCAGCGAGCCGGCGGTACCCGGCGACGCCACCTCGGCCATCCGCGAGGGCACGCTGCCGCCGTACAACGTCTACGGCGCCGACGGCGACGTCACCGCGCCGCTGGTCTACGTCAACTACGGCATGCCGGACGACTACAAGGCGCTGGCCCGGCGCGGCATCACCGTGAAGGGCAAGATCGTGATCGTGCGCTACGGCGGCGGCTGGCGCGGCCTGAAGCCCAAGCTCGCCCAGGAACACGGCGCGGTGGGCTGCCTGATCTACTCCGACCCGCGCGACGACGGCTACTGGCGCGGCGACACCTGGCCGAACGGCGGCTGGCGCCCCGCCGACGGTGTGCAGCGCGGTTCCGTGGCCGACATGCAGGTCTATCCCGGCGACCCCACCACGCCCGGCTACGGCTCCGTGCCCGGCGCGAAGCACCTGGCGCTGAAAGACGCCAAGACGCTGATGAAGATCCCGGTGCTGCCGATCTCCTACGCCGACGCCACGCCGCTGCTCGCATCGCTGGGCGGCCCGGTGGCGCCGGCCGATTGGCGCGGCGCCCTGCCCCTCACCTACCACATCGGCCCCGGCACGGCGAAGGCGCATCTCGTCGTCGAATCGAACTGGGACCGCAAGCCCGTCTACGACGTGATCGCCACGCTCAAGGGCGCCAGCGAGCCGGACCAGTGGATCGTCCGCGGCAACCACCACGACGGCTGGATGTTCGGCGCCTGGGACCCGCTGGCCGGCAACGTGGCGCTGCTGGCCGAGGCCAAGGCGATCGGCACGCTGGTCAAGCAGGGCTGGCGGCCGCAGCGCACCCTGGTCTACGCCAGCTGGGACGGCGAGGAACCGGGCCTGCTCGGCTCCACCGAATGGGCCGAGACGCATGCCAAGGAGTTGCAGGCCAAGGCCGTGCTCTACGTCAACTCCGACACCAACGGCCGCGGCTTCCTCGACGCCGGCGGCAGCCATTCGCTGCAGCACCTGGTGAACCAGGTCGCCGCCGGTGTCGCCGATCCGGAAACGCACGTCAGCGTGCAGCAGCGCCTGCGCGCCCGCATGCTGGTGGAAGGCGCGGCCAAGGGCGCCAACCCGCAGGCGAAGGAAGACGCCAAGCTGGCGGCTGCTGGCGGCGACCTGCCGATAGCCGCGCTGGGTTCCGGCTCCGACTACAGTGCCTTCCTCGAACACCTGGGCATCGCCTCGCTGGATCTCGGCTTCGGCGGCGAGGACGACGACGGCGGCGTGTACCACTCGCGCTACGACTCCTTCGACCACTACGCGCGCTTCGGCGACCCCACGTTCGCATACGGCGTGGCGCTGTCCAAGGTGGCCGGCCACATCGTGCTGCGCACCGCCGACGCCCGCGTGCTGCCGCTGCGCTTCGGCGACTTCAGCGACACGCTGGACCGCTACGTCGGCCAGTTGCACAAGCTGGTCGACGACACCCGCAAGGCCACCGCCGAGCAGCACCGCCTGCTCGACCAGCACGCGTTCGCGCTGACCAGCGATCCCAGCCGTCCGGTCGCGCCGCCGGAACGCGATTCCGACGTGCCGGCCATCGACCTTGCACCGCTGGACCAGGCCGCGAAGCAGTTGAAGCAGAGCGCGCAGGCCTACGAGGCCGCCTACCACGCCCGCGCTGCCACCGGGCTCGACCTCGGTGACACCCAGCGCAACGAACTGAACGCGCTGATGGGCCGCATGGAACAGTCGCTCACCGACCCCGATGGCCTGCCCGGCCGCCGCTGGTTCCGGCACATGATCTATGCGCCAGGGATGCTCACCGGCTATGGCGTGAAGACCGTGCCTGGCGTGCGCGAGGCACTGGAGGCGCGGCATTGGGATGAGGCGGATCGGTATGCCGTGGTCACGGCCAAGGTGCTGGATGGGTATCGGGCGCAGCTTGATCGGCTTACTGGGATGTTGAAGCAACCGCGTTGAACGCCATTGCGAAAGGTGCCACGGATGGCGCCGCACCATCGCCTCGCCCATTCCCGGCTTGCCGACGCCGGTTCCGGGTGAGAGGATCACTGCATGGTCGCCGTCTCCGAGAAAGGTTGCAGAACTGGGCGGCGCGATCAGGGGAATTCATTGATTCGCACGGGAGGCTCTCGATGATCATGACTCGATTTGACGGGCTAGACTTCGGGGTTTGTTTTTCAGTTAAAAACGGATTCAAATCGTCGCCCATCAAGAGAAAACACAATGACCACTTACATCTACGCTGACAATTATCGAGGCTTTCGCAACACCCTAATTCCAATAGAGCGAGTTAATTTTCTCGTCGGAGAGAACAGTAGTGGCAAGTCTTCGTTCTTGCTACTTCTTGAAACAATGGCACAGTTAAATTTTTGGGGCTTTGAGCCGCGATTCGGAGCCCCTGAGCACAATGAGCATCATTTCCTTGACCTTGTAAGTGTCAGCTCAAGCGACAAAAAAAATTTCACCGTCGGGGCCATCTTAATTCCGTCACACTCCAACCAAAAAATTCACGGTATGTTCGTGACATATTCGTCTTTGGACGGACGCCCAGTGCCAAGCAAGGTGTCTATTGCCGAAGGCGGGACCATTCGGTCAGTGGCAGGATCGTTCTACACACGTAAGAAAGGCGATACATTTAAGTGCGCGTCGAAAAAATTTAATGCCGCCACCCTGTCAAAATCTCCAGAGCATATCGCCAACTCTTTCGCAAAATTTCACATTTCCTCAAAATCTGGTAACGACATCATTAATGATCATTTCGGAGAACCCACCCTAATCCGTTTCAAAGACAGACTCTACGAAAACCCAAAATTTGATCCAGGCAATTTTGAAATCAAAGCACCTGATTTCGTGGAAGGGTTTGTTGAGATTGCGCCAATACGCTCAAGGCCAAAGCGGACTTACGACTCGCCACAAACTTCCTACTCATCAGAAGGAGCTCACACTCCCTATGTGATTAGGAGGCGTCTAAAGAGCTCAGCCACTGCAAAAAGCTTCAAATCATTCATGGACTACGCTGGCAAGGGAAGCGGACTGTTCTCCTCGATCGAAATCAAAGAGTACTCAGACGAGCCACGCGCACCATTTGAAGTGAACATAAGCCTGGATAAATCGCCACTCTCGTTGGATACCGTTGGTTACGGAGTGTCTCAATCACTGCCCGTAATCGTCGAGGCATTCATTCGCCCCAAGAAATCTACTTTTTCCATCCAACAACCTGAAGTCCATCTTCACCCACGCGCTCAAGCCATGCTTGGCGATCTGATCGCACAGCTAGCAAGATCGGACGCAAAGAAATTCTTTATTGAGACACACAGTGATTTTTTGATAGACCGCTTTCGCATCAACATCAAAAAACACCAAAAAGAATCCAGCAATTTTAGTAGCCAAATACTTTACTTTCAACACTCCAGTGGAACCAACACAGTTTACCCAATTAAGATCGAACGCGACGGAAGTATCGGCAAAAGTCAACCCTCAGAGTATCGCGAATTTTTCATTCGTGAAAGCCTATCATTACTGTAGGGAGAGGACATATGTGCATTGTCGTTGACCCTCCCCTCTTTATATCAATCTTCAAGAGCAGCGACCCCGATCACTACAACTATTCTGGACTCAGATCATGGATCAAAGACGGCCCCGGAAAGCTTGTATTAGGCGGAAGTTTATACAAGAAAGAACTATCCAAGATCGAGTCTGTTTTGAATTTAATTAGCAATCTTGAAAGAAGCGGCAAAACCGTTTCATTTGATGATTCACATGTAGATAAAGAGATGCGAGCCGTGAAGAAAATAAATAAGTCGAAAGATTTTGACGACCCTCACTTAGCCGCACTTGTTCGAACATCCTTATGCCGAATCGTCGCTACTCGTGACAAGCGCTCGCACAAGCATTTAACAGATCCCGCCCTTTACAAGAAACCATGCAGTAAGCCAAAAATCTACGGGGGTAACAAAAACAATTCCGTCCTCTGCAAAAAAAACATTGCCACCTGCTGCAAATAGGTCGCAAGGATTCATTAAAACCAATAACACTTCGTAGCTCGGCTTCGCTCTGGAATTCGCAACGACCCTCAAAGCCCTCCAACAACGCCAAAGGCCGGCTCTCGCCGGCCTTCGCGCATCTGGTGACCCCGGCGCGATTCGAACGCGCGACCTTCCCCTTAGGAGGGGGATGCTCTATCCAGCTGAGCTACGGGGCCAGGGCGCGGATTCTGGCATGGATTGCCGCGGTGCGCGAACCGGCACCGGGGCCGCCCCTGCTAGAATCGGCGTTTTGAAACGGGGCGCCGCGCGCGCCCGGCACCAGGAGTCCGCATGTCCCACAGCATCCTCTCCGCGCTCGGCCTGGCCGACGTCAATTCCGGCACCTATCTCGGCCACGGCGAGTGGTCGAAGACCAGCGACGCCGGCACGTTGCAGCCGGTGAACCCGGCCAGCGGCGAGGTGATCGCCAGCGTGCACGCCTCCAGCGCCGCCGACTATGCGCTGATCGTCGAGCGCGCGCAGGCCGCGTTCAAGGTCTGGCGCACCACGCCGGCGCCGCGCCGCGGCGAGGCGGTGCGCCTGTGCGGCGAGGCGCTGCGCAGGCACAAGGACGCACTGGGCTCGCTGGTCGCGCTGGAGATGGGCAAGATCAAGCCCGAGGGCGACGGCGAGGTGCAGGAGATGATCGACATCGCCGACTTCGCGGTGGGCCAGAGCCGCATGATGTACGGCGCCACCATGCATTCGGAGCGGCCCGGCCACCGCATGTACGACCAGTACCATCCGCTGGGCCTGGTCGGCATCATCAGCGCGTTCAACTTCCCGGTCGCGGTGTGGGCCTGGAACGCGATGCTCGCCACCATCGCCGGCGACATCTGCATCTGGAAGCCGTCGCCGAAGACGCCGCTGTCGGCCATCGCCACGATGAAGATCTGCAACGAGGCGCTGCAGGCCGGCGGCTTCCCGGACCTGTTCTTCCTGTTCAACGATGCCGGCACGGAGCTCTCGCAGGCCTTCGTCGACGACAAGCGCATCCCGCTGATCAGCTTCACCGGCTCGACCAGGGTCGGCCGCATGGTCGGCGAGCGCGTGGCGAAGCGTATGGGCCGTTCGCTGCTGGAGCTGGGCGGCAACAACGCGATCATCCTGGACGAAACGGCCGACCTGAAGCTGGCGATCCCCGGCATCGTGTTCGGCGCGGTCGGCACCGCCGGCCAGCGCTGCACCACCACGCGCCGCCTGTTCGTGCACGAATCGATCTTCGACAACGTGCTCGACACCCTGGTCAAGGCCTACCAGCAGGTCGAGGGCAAGATCGGCGACCCGACGCTGGCCACCACGCTGATGGGGCCGCTCAACAGCCCGGAGGCGGTGCAGGCCTATCTCGCGGCCATCGAGAAGGCCAAGGCGGCCGGCGGCACCGTGCGCACCGGCGGCAAGGCGCTGGCCGACCGCAAGGGCAACTTCGTGCTGCCGACCATCGTCACCGGCATCGCCAACGCGCATGAGGTCGTGCAGACCGAGACGTTCGCGCCGATCCTCTACGTGATGCCGTTCAAGACGCTGGACGAGGCGATCGACATGCAGAACGACGTGCCGCAGGGCCTGTCCTCGTCGATCTTCACCAACAACCTGCGCGCGGCCGAACAGTTCCTGTCGGCGGCCGGCTCGGACTGCGGCATCGCGAACGTCAACATCGGCACCTCGGGCGCCGAGATCGGCGGCGCGTTCGGCGGCGAGAAGGAAACCGGCGGCGGCCGCGAATCCGGTTCGGACGCGTGGAAGGTCTACATGCGCCGCCAGACCAACACCATCAACTACTCCGACGCGCTGCCGCTGGCGCAGGGCATCAAGTTCGACCTGTAAGCCACGCTTTCCTCCCCTCTCCCGCCGTGCCGGGGAGAGGGCCGGGGTGAGGGGAAGGCCTCCGCTGCTACCGGCCCGCTGGACAACGCACAAGGATCGACGCCATGAGCTATCAGCCTCCCGCAACACGCGGCACCAACGCGCTGGCCGTGGTCAGCCTGGTCTCCGGCATCGCGGCCTGGTGCATGCTGCCGTTCGTCGGGGCGATCGTCGCCGTGGTCTGCGGCCATCTCGCCCGCGGTGAAATCCGCCGTGCGCCGCCGGGCAGCGTGGAAGGCGACGGCATGGCGGTGGCCGGCCTGGCACTGGGCTACGTGCAGCTGGCTTTCAGCGCACTGCTCATCGTCGTGGGGATCGGTTTCGTCGTCCTCGGCTTCGGCCTGCACTTCTGGCACTGACGATGCCTGACGCGCCATCCATCTTCGATTTCAGCGGCTGGCGCGTCGTCGTGGCCGGCGGCAGCAAGGGCATCGGCCGCGCGATCGCGCTGGGCTTCGCCCGGGCCGGAGCCGCGGTGTCGATCTGCGCCCGCGGCGAGCAAGCGCTCGCGGCCACCCGCGACGAGCTGGCCGGCCATGGCCATCCCGTGCATGCCGCCAGCTGCGATCTCGGCGATGCGGACGCGGTCGCCGCGTACATCGACGCCGCCGCCACCGCGCTGGGCGGCATCGACGTGCTGGTGAACAACGCCAGCGGCTACGGCTTCGGCGAGGGCGACGACGCCTGGTTCGCCGACTTCAACATCGACCTGATGGCGGCGATCCGCGCCTCGCGCCGCGCGCTGCCGCACCTCGCGGCCTCGGCGCACGCCTGCATCCTGCACACCAGTTCCATCGCGGCGTTCCACCCGCGCCGCAACGGGCCGGCCTACGCCGCAATGAAGGCTGCGCTCAGCCACTACACCACCTCCCAGGCGCTGCAGCTCGCGGAGCAACGCATCCGCGTCAATGCCATCGCCCCCGGGTCAATCGAGTTTGCCGGCGGGCTGTGGGATCGCTGCAGGCACGACGACCCCGCGCGCTACGCCGCCACGCTCGCGAAGATCCCGTTCGGCCGCTACGGCAGGCCGGAGGAAATCGCCCACGCCGCGCTGTTCCTCGCTTCGCCGCATGCCGGCTGGATCACCGGCCAGACGCTGTGCGTGGACGGCGGCCAGGGCCTCTCCGGTTGATGCCATGAAATCCACCGAACGCTTCAGCGACCGCGTCGCCGACTACGTGCGCTACCGCCCCGGCTACCCGACCGCGATGCTGGACTGGCTGCGCCGCGAGCAAGGCGTCACGCCCGCCTGGAAGGTGGCCGACGTGGGCGCGGGCACCGGCATCTCCTGCAAGCTGTTCCTCGACGCCGGCCACGCCGTGACCGCGGTGGAGCCGAACGCCGCGATGCGCGAGGCGGCGCTCGCGTGGCTGGGCGACCGCTCCGGTTTCAATGCCATCGCCGGCACGTCCGACGCCACCACCCTGCCCGACGCCTGCGTCGACCTGGTGACGGTGGCGCAGGCCTTCCACTGGTTCGACCCGGCCAGCACGCGGCGCGAATTCGCACGCATCCTGCGCCCCGGCGGCCTCGCCGCGATCTTCTGGAACTCGCGCCGGCTCACCGGCACGCCCTTCCTCGAAGGCTACGAGGCGCTGCTGCAACGCCACGGCACCGACTACACCAGCGTGGCCGAGCGCTACGCCGACGACGACCGCATGCGCGCGTGGTTCGGCAGCGGCTGGCGCGGCACCGCGCGCTTCGAGCACAAGCAGCTGCTGGATTTCGACGCGCTGCGCGGCCGCCTGATGTCGTCCTCCTACGCGCCGAAGGAAGGCCATCCGCAGCACGCGCCGATGATCGCCGCGCTGCGCGAACTGTTCGAGCGCTGCCAGCGGGACGGCCGCGTCAGCTTCGACTACGACACGCGCATCATCGTCGGCACCCTGGACTGAACATGTACGACCTGCTCCGCCCGCTGCTGTTCGCGCTGGACGCCGAGACCGCGCACGGCCTCACCCTGTACGGCCTGGACGTGGCCCACCGCAGCGAGCTGATGCGCTTCGTCGCCAGGCCCGCCGCCGAGCTGCCGGTGGAAGCCTTCGGCATCCGCTTCCCCAACCCCGTCGGCCTCGCCGCGGGCCTGGACAAGAACGCCGACCACCTCGACGCGCTGGGCGCGCTGGGCTTCGGCTTCGTCGAAGTGGGTACGGTGACGCCGCGGCCGCAGCCGGGCAACCCGAAGCCGCGGCTGTTCCGGTTGCCGCAGCACGAGGCCATCATCAACCGCATGGGCTTCAACAACGCGGGCGTCGACGCGCTGCTGCGCAACGTGGACCAGTCCGGCTACCGCGGCGTGCTCGGCATCAACATCGGCAAGAACAAGGACACGCCGAACGAGCGCGCGGTGGACGATTACCTGCTGTGCCTCGAACGCGTGTACGGCCGCGCCAGCTACATCACGGTGAACATCTCCTCGCCGAACACGCAAGGCTTGCGCGACCTGCAGGAGGAAGCCACCCTGCGCCGCTTCATCGACGCGCTGCGCGAGCGGCAGGAGCAACTCGGCTCGCAGGGCGGCGCGCGCAAGCCGATGCTGCTGAAGATCGCCCCCGACCTTTCCGAGCACGAGCAGGACGGCATCGCCGAGGCGCTGCTCGCCAGCGGCATCGACGGCGTGATCTGCACCAACACCACGATCGACCGCGCGCTCGTGGCGGACGATCCGCGCGGCAGCGAAACCGGCGGGCTGTCCGGCAAGCCGCTGTTCGCGCTTTCCACCGACGTGCTGCGCGGCATGCGCCGGCGCCTCGGCGAACGCGTGCCCGTGGTGGGCGTGGGCGGCATCCTCGACGGCAGCGACGCGGCGGAAAAACTGGCCGCCGGCGCCAGCCTGGTGCAGCTCTACTCCGGCCTGATCTACCGCGGCCCGCGCCTGATCGCCGAATGCGTGGACGAGATCCGCCGCCAGCAGGAAACCGCGCATGCCGCCTGAGAAGACCGACATGGGCGGCTACACGCTCACCGAGAACGCCTCGCTCGCCACGCGCAACACGCTGCGCGTGGACGCGCGCGCGAAGCTGCTGGCCGAACTGCGCGACGCCAGCAAGCTGCCCGAACTGCTGGACTTCCCCGCCCTGCGCCACGCCCCGCTGCTGGTGCTGGGCGAAGGCAGCAACCTGCTGCTCGCCGGCGATTTCGACGGCACCGTGCTGGCGATGGAAACCCGCGGCGTGCAGGTAGCGCAGGATGGCGACATCGCCCGCATCGCGGTGGCCGCGGGCGAACGCTGGGACGACTTCGTGCGCTGGTCGCTGGGCCAGGGCTACGCCGGGCTGGAGAACCTGATCCTGATCCCCGGCACGGTGGGTGCCGCGCCGATCCAGAACATCGGCGCCTACGGCACCGAAGTGGCCGAATTCGTCGAGAGCGTGGAAGCCTGGGACACCCGCGAACACCGCGTGGCCCGGCTCGACCGCGCCACCTGCGCGTTCGGCTACCGCGACTCGCTGTTCAAGCACGAACCCGGCCGCTACATCGTCACCGCCGTGCGCTTCGCCCTGCCACGCTCGCGCGAGCTCAAGCTCGACTACGCCGGCATCCGCGAGGAACTCGCGCGCATGGGCGTGGAGCGCCCCGCGCCGTTCCATGTCGCCGAGGCCGTGGTGCACCTGCGCACGCGCAAGCTGCCCGACCCCGCGGTGATCGGCAACGCCGGCAGCTTCTTCAAGAACCCCGTGGTCGCTGCCGCGCAGGCCGAAGCGCTCAAGGGCGCGTATCCGGAACTGCCCGCGTGGCCGCAGGCCGACGGCCGCTGCAAGCTCTCCGCCGCGTGGCTGATCGAAGCCGCCGGCCTCAAGGGCCGGCGCGAGGGCGACGCCGGCATCTCCAACCGCCACGCCCTGGTGCTGGTGAACCACGGCCACGCCAGCGGCGGCGAACTGTGGGCCTTCGCGCAACAGGTGATCGCCGCCGTGCAGGCGAAATTCAACGTGCGGCTGGAACCGGAGCCGGTGGTGGTCGGGGGCTGATTCAGGCCCGGCGCGGCTTCTCGATATCCGGCAGCAGCAGCGCGCACGCGCCGATCAATGGCAGGTACGCGCAGAGCTGGTAGACATGGGCGATGCCGTCGAGGTCGGCCAGCTTGCCCAGTACCGCGGCGCCGATGCCGCCCATGCCGAAGGCCAGGCCGTAGAACACGCCGGAGATCATGCCGATGCGGCCCGGCACCAGTTCCTGCGCGTAGACGATGATGGTGGTGAAGGCCGAGGCCAGCACCAGGCCGATCACCACGCTGAGCACGCCGGTCCAGAACAGATTGGCGTGCGGCAGCAACAGGGTGAACGGCGCCACGCCGAGGATCGAGCCCAGGATCACCCATTTGCGCCCCACCTTGTCGCCCAGCGGGCCGCCGATCAGCACGCCCGCGGCCACCGAGGCGAGGAACACGAACAGGTGCACCTGCGCGTTCTGCACCGACACGTTGAAGCTGTGCATCAGGTAGAACGTGTAGTAGCTGCTGATGCTGGCGATGTAGAAGTACTTGGAGAAGATCAGCACGCCGAGGATCAGCAGCGAGGCCTGCACCATGCCCGGCGACAGTTCGCGCACCGGCGCGCGGCGCGCACGCGACTTGCCGCGGCTGGCGTGGTGGCGTGCATACCAGTGGCCCACCTGCACCAGCACCGCGATCGCCAGCAGCGGCGCCAGCGCAAACCACGCCACGCTCCCGCGCCCGTGCGGCACGATGATCCACGCCGCCAGCAGCGGCCCCAGCGACGCGCCGAAGTTGCCGCCGACCACGAACACCGACTGCGCCAGTCCCGGGCGGCCGCCCGAGGCCATGCGCGCCACCCGCGAGGATTCGGGGTGGAAGATCGACGAGCCGGTGCCCACCAGCGCCGCCGCCAGCAGCAGCACCGGGAAGTTCGGCGCGGTCGCCAGGAGCAGCAAGCCGGCCAGGGTGAAGCCCATGCCGGCGGCCAGCGAATACGGCATCGGGCGGCGGTCGGCCACCATGCCCACCAGGGGCTGCAGCAGCGAGGCGGTGACCTGGTAGGTCAGCGTGATCAGTCCGACCTGGGCGAAGCTGAGGTGGAAGCCGCTCTTCAGCAGCGGATAGATCGCCAGGATCAGCGACTGGATCATGTCGTTGAGCAGGTGCGAGAAGCTGATCGCGCCCAGCACGGTGAACTGGGTGCGCTCCTCGGCGGCCGCGGGTGGCGTGGCGGCAGGGTTCAGCGGAACGGCGTCGACGCGGGTCTGCATGGGGGAACTCGTCGGGGATCTCGGGGAAAGATCGCGACGGCTCGCATTGCATCCGTCGCTGCGCGCACGATAATCCGTCGGGAGGCGGCCCGCATGCATCGTCGGGTCAGAATATGTCGAATCCGGGCCATACCGAAGACATCGAGCAGGTTCCTGCATGAGACACGCCCGCGTCGATGCCTACGAGAACGCGCCGCGCGACGTCGTGGCCACCGGCAACGACTACGCCGCGGGCTACGTGCTGCCCGCGCACGCGCACCGGCGCGCCCAGCTGCTGTACGCGGCCACCGGCGTGGTCAGCGCGGCGACCGATCGCGGCAGCTGGGTGGTGCCGCCGCAACGCGCGTTGTGGATACCGCCGGGCGTGCCGCACGAGGTGCACATGAGCGGCGAGGTTTCCACGCGCAGCGTGTACGTGCGGCGCGAAGCCGCCGACGCCGCCGGCCTGCCCGCGCATTGCCAGGTGATCGCGGTATCGCCCCTGCTGCATGCCCTGCTGCTGGAAGCGGTGGACCTGCCGCTGGAATACGCGCTGGACGGCCGCGACGGCCGCGTGATGGCCCTGCTGCTGGACGAGATCCGCGCGATGCCCGCGTTGCCGCTGAACACGCCGCTGCCCGACGAGCCGCGCCTGCGCAAGCTGTGCCGCGCCCTGCTCGCCGCGCCTGCGCTGGAGATCGACGTCGATGCGATGGCGCACAAGGCCGGCATGAGCCGCCGCCATTTCACCCGGCTGTTCCGCCGGCAGACCGGCATGAGCTTCGCCGCCTGGCGCCAGCAGGCCTGCCTGCTTGCCGCGCTGACCCGGCTGGCCCATGGCGAAGCGGTCACCGCCGTGGCGATGGAACTGGGCTACGCCAGCGCCAGCGCGTTCAGCGCCGCGTTCCGCCGTACGCTGGGCGCCCCGCCCAGCCGCTACCTGGCGATGCAGGCCCGCAACGCCGCAGCCTGAATCGCGGCCGGCGTCATCGAACCGTCATGAAACCGCGGCACGGTGTCTCCACACCCATGCGGGGAGCGCGTGAACCACCGGGGTTACCATGCCGGCATGGATCGACGCGATACGCGCGCCACGGATATGCATCGATGAGTTCACACGCTCCCCGCAAGCCCTCGCCCGCCGCCGCGGGCGCAGCGGCGGCCAATGACGCGGCCTCCGCGCCCGACCTTGGCGAGCGCCGGCTGTACCTCAACCGCGAGCTGTCGCAGTTGGCGTTCAACATCCGCGTGCTGGACCAGGCGCTGGACGAGCGCACGCCGCTGCTGGAACGCCTGAAGTTCCTCCTGATCTTCTCGCGCAACATGGACGAGTTCTTCGAGATCCGCGTGGCGGGACTGAAGGGCCAGATCGCGCTGGACCATGAGCTGCTCGGCGCCGACGGCATGGCACCGCGCCAGACGCTGGCCGAGATCAGCGCGGTCGCGCACCGGCAGATCGAGCGGCAGTACGCGATCCTCAACGAACGCATCCTGCCGGAACTCGCCACGCACGGCATCCGCATCGCGCGGCGCGACCAGTGGACGCACCGGCAGAAACAGTGGGTGCGCCGCTACTTCCGCGAGGAGGTGGCGCCGCTGGTGACGCCGATCGGCCTGGACCCCACCCATCCGTTCCCGCTGCTGGTCAACAAGAGCCTCAACTTCATCGTGCAGCTGGACGGCGTGGACGCGTTCGGCCGCGACTCCGGCCTCGCCGTGGTGCCCGCGCCGCGCGTGCTGCCGCGGCTGATCCGCGTGCCCGACGACCTTGCCGAGGGCGGCGACTGCTACGTGCTGCTGTCCTCGATGATCCATGCGCATGCCGAGGAACTGTTCCCCGGCATGGACGTGCTCGGCTGCTACCAGTTCCGGCTGACCCGCAACGCCGACCTCGCGCTCGATCCCGAGGACGTGGAGGACCTGGCGCTGGCCCTGCGCGGCGAGCTGTACTCGCGCCGCTTCGGCAACGCGGTGCGGCTGGAGGTGGCCGACAACTGCCCGAAGGCGCTCAGCGCGCACCTGCTGAAGCAGTTCGGCCTCGCCGAGTCGGAGCTGTACGAGGTGAACGGACCGGTGAACCTGGCGCGACTGTTCCGCATCGCCAGCCAGGTGAGCTACCCCGCGCTGCAGTACAAGCCGTTCGTGCCCGCGCTGCCGAAGGCGCTGAAGCGTACCGAGGACCTGTTCGCCGCGATCGCGAAGCAGGACGTGCTGCTGCTGCACCCCTACGAATCCTTCGCACCGGTGGTGGACCTGCTGCGCCAGGCCGCGAAAGACCCGCAGGTGCTGGCGATCAAGCAGACGCTGTACCGCACCGGCGCCGACTCGGAAATCGTCGACGCCCTGGTGGACGCGGCGCGGGCGGGCAAGGAAGTGACCGCGGTGGTGGAGCTGCGCGCGCGCTTCGACGAGGAGTCCAACCTCACCCTCGCCTCGCGCCTGCAGCAGGCCGGCGCGATGGTGATCTACGGCGTGGTGGGCATCAAGACGCACGCCAAGCTGATGCTGATCCAGCGCCGCGAAGGCAGCGAGCTGGTGCGCTACGCACACATGGGCACCGGCAACTACCACACCGGCAACGCACGGCTGTACACCGACTACAGCCTGCTCACCTCCGACGGGGTGCTGTGCGAGGACGTGCACAAGCTGTTCAGCCAGCTCACCGGCATGGGCAAGGCGCTGCGCATGAAGAAGCTGCTGCAGGCGCCGTTCACGCTGAAGCAGGGCCTGCTCGGCCTGATCGCGCAGGAAGCCGCACACGCCGCGGCCGGCAAGCAGGCGCGCATCCTGGTCAAGGTCAACGCGCTCACCGATCCCAAGATGATCCGCGCGCTGTACCAGGCCAGCATCGCCGGCGTGCGCATCGACCTGATCGTGCGTGGCATGTGCTGCCTGCGCCCGGGCGTCCCCGGCGTGTCGGAGCACATCCGCGTGCGCTCGGTGATCGGCCGTTTCCTGGAACACAGCCGCGCCTACTGGTTCGCCAACGACGGCGATCCGCGGCTGTACCTTTCCAGCGCCGACCTGATGGAACGCAACCTGGACCGTCGCGTGGAATGCGCCTTCCCGATCGAGGGCAAGAAGCTGCAGCAGCGCATCCTCGCCGCACTGGAGCTTTACCTCGACGACAACAGCGGCACCGCCGAACTGCAGGCCGACGGCAGCTATCACCCGGTGGCGCGTGCCGCCGGCGAAGCGGTGCGCGACGTGCAGCAGCAGTTGCTGGAGAAGCTCTGCGGCGCGGAGGCGTAGGAGCCGCCGCGATTCGTACAACCGGTCGCGGCTGAAGCCGCTCCTGCGGCGACCGCCATCCGGGCTATTTCGCGTGGGCCTTCACCCAGGCCACGTAGCGGTCGACGAAGCCCTGCAGGAATTTCTGCGTGCCTTCACTGGCGACGTGGCCCTCGGCGTCGATCAGGCCGTCGTCCTTGAACTGCACGTACACCTCGGGCTGCGCCAGCGTCGCCACGTCGAGATAGGCCAGCACGTTGCGCAGATGCTGCTGCGCCAGCGCGCTGCCGGTGGCGCCGATCGAGGCGCCGATCACCGCGCCCGGCTTGCCGGCGAAGGAATTCGTGCCCCAGGGGCGCGAGGCGAGATCGATCGCGTTCTTCAGCACACCGGGGATTCCGCGGTTGTATTCCGGCGTGACGAACAGCACGGCATCGGCGGCCTCGATCTCGTGCTTCAGGCGCTTGCCTTCGGCCGGGTAGTCGGCATCGAAGTCCTGGTTGTACAGCGGCAGGCTGTCGATGCGGATGTATTCGAAGGCGATGTCCTTCGGTGCCAGCCGCTCCACCGCCCGCGCCAGCCGCTTGTTGATCGACGCCTTGCGCAGGCTGCCCACCAGTACCGCCACCTTGATCGTGCTCATGCAGGGTGCTCTCCGCTGAAATGCGCGCCGCTCGCCCGCGGCGCATCCCGTTCATTGGACACTCGCGGCGATCAAGCCGCCGTGATGCGCGGCGTCAACGCACGTACAGCGCGTCGTGCAGCAACCGCTGGCGCGCCTGGTCCGGCCCGCCCAGCCAGTTGAGCTTGTCCTGCGAGCTGTCGTCGGGATCGACCGCCGGCGTCAGGTTTTCCGGGCGCTGCGCGAACAGGCCCCACATCGCATGGTCCTGCGCGTCGTACAGCAGGGCCACGCGCTCGGTGGGGCAATCGTGCGGCTTGCAGGCGGTGGCCAGCAGCATGGGCTTGCCGTCCAGCCGCACGATCCGTACCGGCGTCGCCGTGCCGCCCTGGCGCACCCAGGCCGGCAAGGCCTGCGCGCCTGGCAACGCATCCAGCGCCTGCCTGAAGTCCGCGCGCTGCAGCAGGTCGAACAGGTAGATCGGCGACGCGACCGGCTTCGCGACCGTGGTCGCAGCGGCAGGGCCGGCCGTCGTCATTGCACCGGCCGGCAGCGCCTGCGTGGCCGGCAAGCCGGGCGAGGATGCGGAAGATGCCGGCGTCGCCGGTTCCTGCGCCCCTGGCGAACAGGCCGCGCAGCCCAGTGCCGCCGCCAAGGTGCATGCGAGCATGGAAAACTTCATCGCAGGCGTATTCGTCATGGGGCACGAGGCATCACGCCAGCAAGCCGCGATGCAACGCTTGCCGGCGCCCACGAACGGCGCACTGCCTCATTTCGCCTGCAGGCTCTCCATCGCCTTCTTCGCATCGGCATGCGTGGCATCCAGCGTGCCGGCCTTCAGGCCCTGCTCGGCGTGGCCCAGCGCCACGTGCAGGCGGGCCTCGACGGCGGCATCGCCCTTCGCGTCGACGATGGCGCCCTGGCCCATGCCCTTGCAGGGATCCTCCGCCTTGGCATCGAAGCCCTTGCCCGCGGGCCCGACCAGGCAATTCACCACATGGTGCAGGTGCATGTGCGCCGTCGCCAGATCCGTTGCCCCCAGCGCCATGCCGGCATGCGCGCCGGCGGTCGCGATCTGCTTCGATGCCGCGCCGTTCGCATCCGCCGCCTGTGCGGCGACCGGCAGGGCGAGCGCCAGCAACAAGGCCGGCAGTCCACGCGTGAAACGCTTTGTCATGACACGACTCCCGAGTGGCGCGGCGCAGGCCGCGATTCCCCGACTATGCCCCCGCCCCCGTGAGGAAAACGGAATGATGTCGCGGCTGGCGCCACATCCGTCATGATTCGCCATCCGCCCGGATGGCCTGGCACGGCTCGCCGGCACCCCGTGCGGATCACCCCCAGGAGACTCCCCACGTGCCGCACTACACCGGCCCCCTGCTCACCCGCCCGACCGCCGAATCGCTGCTTGCCGCGCGCGAAGCCGGCGCGACCGCGTGGAGCGGTTCACTGGACCTGGGCCGCTCCACCGGCACGGCCGGGCTGCAGGAGGACGCGTGGCTGTGGCGTGGCGAACGCTATCCCTGGCCGCCCGCGCCGAAGGACCGCAGCATCCACTACTGGGACGGCGACGAGTTCGCCCCCGCGGCGCGCTTTTCCGGTTCGCTGATCAAGCTGGTGCCCACCGAGTGGAACGTGCCCACCTTCGAGATCGACGGCATCAAGATGCTGCCCACCGCGCAGGCGTCGCCGCTGGACGACGCGCGCCGCAAGGTGACGCTGGTCGAGCCGCGCGGCAAGGTGGTGCTGGATACCTGCGGCGGTCTGGGCTATTTCGCCGCCTGCTGCCTGGAAGCGGGCGCGGCGCGCATCCAGTCGTTCGAGAAGAACCCCGACGTGCTGTGGCTGCGCACGCTCAACCCGTGGTCGCCCGATCCGGACGCGCCGGAACACGGCGGGCGCCTGCAGCTCGTCCACGCGGACGTGTCGCAAGCCATCGCGCAGCTCGGCGACGCCTCGGTGGATGCGCTGTTGCACGATCCGCCCCGCTTCGGCATCGCCGGCGAGCTGTACGCGCTGGCGTTCTACGAGCAGCTGGCGCGCGTGCTGCGCCGCGGCGGCCGGCTGTTCCACTACACCGGCAGCCCGAACAGGCTCACCAGCGGCCGCGACGTGCCGCGCGAAGTGGCAAGGCGGCTGGAGCAAGCCGGCTTCAAGGCGCAGCTGGCACTGGACGGGGTCCTGGCGACGCGGCGCTGAGCGGGTTGCATGCATGGCGCGGCACCGGGCGGCCGTCGAGCCACGCCGTGCCATCGTGGCCATGGACGAGTCATCCGGCTTCGTGCAGTGAACGCCAGCTGTCTGCAGCGGATTCCATCGCAGCCGTCCGGGGGGTACGCTCGGCCTTCCCCCCGCATGAACCGGAGCCCCGTCATGGCCTTGTGGAAAGAACCCGTCAAATCCGCCACCACCGCGACGCCCGAAGTCACGGACCAGGCGCGATTCGACATCCCGGAGAGCAAACCCGAACCGGCGGCACCGGTGCAGCCGGCGGTGCGTCCCGCGCCCGTGGCCGTGCCGGGCAAGCCCAAGGCCGAATCGCTGATCGCGCCCGACATCACCATCGAGGGCAAGATCGAGGGTGCGGGCCATGTGCGCATCGCCGGCAGCTTCAAGGGCGACGTGAGCGTGCGCGGGGACCTCACCATCGAGCCCGGCGCCAAGGTGACCGGCAGCGTGCGCGCCGAGAAGGTCACCATCGCGGGCGAACTGGTGGGCAACATCGAATCCGCGGTGCATGTGGAACTGCTGCAGAGCGGCGCGCTGGCCGGCGACCTGAAAGCCGGCTCGCTCAGCGTGGCGGCCGGCTCGCGCATGCGCGGCCAGGCCGAGTTCGGCTGGGACGACAAGGGCACCAACGGCGGACACGGCGGCACGACTTCGTGACCACTGCACGCCCGGGCACGGCCGGGGCGACGCGCAGCTGCCCGCACTGCCGGGAGACCATCCTCGAAAGTGCGGGCGTGTGCCCCGCCTGCCGCCACAAGCTGCGCTTCAGCGAATCGGCCGACGCCACCGCGGCGACGTCCGTACCGCTGCGCGTGGAGGGCAGCTTCCGCAATCCCGACAGCGGCGCGTGGGAATACTCGATGGTGCTGACCATCCGCAACGAGCGCGGCGAGGAGGTCGCGCGCAAGCTGGTGGGCGTCGGCGCCATGCAGCCCGACGAACAACGCACCTTCACCCTGAGCGTGGAGATGCAGGCCGCCAGCGCGGACAGCAAGCGCACGCGGCGTTACTGATTGCACCAATCCGCGGGGCGGCGGTCACCGCGAGCGGCCGCAACGCGGCGGGCTCAGCGCGGCAAGGCGGCCTGGCGCCCCTGCAGGAAGCGCCGGACGGCGGGATCGCCGGCCAGGCCGATCGCGACGGCGTAGGCATCCCGCGCCTCGGGAAAGGCATGGATCCTGGCCAGCAAGGCCGCGCGTGCCGCCCAGTAGGGCTGGTAATCGACCAGCCGGCCGTCGGCAGCGAGCGCGTCCACGATCTCCAGCGCGGCGCGCGGACCTTGCAGTTCCGCGATGGCCAGTGCGCGGTTGAGGGCGACCACCGGCGAACCCGAGAGCGCGAGCAACGCATCGTAGATCTGCACCTCGGGCGTCCAGTCGGTACGCCCGCTGCGGCGGCGCTCGACATGCGCGGACTGCAGCGCCGCTTCAAGCTGGTAACGGCCGATGCGGCCCAGCGCGCTCGCGCGCAGCAGCAGCGCCTCGGCCTCGTCGATCATCGCCGCATCCCACAACGCGACATCCTGTTCGGCCAGCGGCACGTAGTCACCGTCCGCGTTGCGGCGCGCGCGGCGCCGCGCCTCCGCGTGCAGCATGCAGGCCAGCAGGCCCAGCGCCTCCGGTTCCCGCGGCAGCAACCCGGCCACCAGGCCGGCGAGGAACAGGGCTTCCGCGGTGAGGTCGCGCCGGATCACATCGGTGCCGCCGGGGTCGCTCCAGCCTTCCGCGAAGGCGGCGTAGATCGCATCCAGCACGCCGTCCAGCCGTCCGGCCAGCTCGTCGCGCGCGGGGATGGCGAACCGGATGCCGGCCTGGCGTATCTTCTGTTTCGCCCGCACCAGGCGCTTGCCCATCGCATCCGGCGACGCAAGGAAGGCCGAAGCGATGGTCTTCGCATCCAGCCCGAGCACGGCCTGCAGCATCAGCGGCGCGCGAATGCCGGCATCGACGGCCGGATGCGCGCAGGCGAACAGCAGCGCCAGGCGCCGATCCGGAATGGCGGCATCGTCCATCACGGTCGAAGCAGCCTCGTCCAGCTCCGCCAGGATCTGCAGCTGCACGGCCGCCGTTTCGCCGCTGCGGTGACGCCGGACGCCGTCGATCCCCTTGCGCCGCGCCACGGTCAGCAACCACGCCTCCGGGTTCGCGGGACAGCCGTTGAGCGGCCAGTCCGCCAACGCCGCGGCAAAGGCTTCCGACAATGCGTCCTCGGCCGCCGCCACATCGCGCATGGCGGCGGCCAGAAAGGCGACCAGCTTGCCGTAGCTGCGCCGCGCGACGGCGTCCGCGGTACTGCGCGCCCGCGCCGCGCGGTCCAAGACCTACATGCTCCAGACCGGCCGCACTTCGATCGTGCCGTGGCTCGCGCCGGGGCAGCGGGCCGTCCATGCAAGCGCTGCATCCAGGTCGGGCACGTCGATCAGGTAGTAGCCGGCCAACTGCTCCTTGGAGTCCACGTAGGGGCCATCCAGCACCTGCGATTTGCCGTCCGCCACATGCACGGTGGTCGCGGTCGCGCTGCCCTGCAGGCGATTCGAGCCGAGCAGCACGCCCGCCGTCTTCAGCGCCTGCGTATACGCCCCGTAGGCCGCGACGCCCTGTTCCTGTTCGGCCGGCGTCATCTGCGACCAGCGGCTCTCGTCCGCATACAGCATCAAGAGGTATTGCATCGGGATTCTCCGCAGTGGGTGATCGGCGGCAGTGCGCGCCGCCATTCCCATGACGCGCGAGGTCCGGCCATTTGGACAGGACCGCCCTGGCCGCCGGATCGATCCGGGCCAACCAGCCGACCGGTTGGCTCCCAGCGCGCCGCCGACGCGCCGCCACAATGCCGTGCGGGCCTCCTCCCGCGCGGTCGCCGCTCAGAGATGCGCGTCGGGCTCGAAGCGCTGCAGGAACTCGTAGCGCGCCGCGTTGCGGTCGACGAAGCTGTGCGTGTCCGCGCCGATGGCCTGGCGCAGCAGCCCGCCGTCCTTCGCGGCGACGGCCGGCCAGTGCGGCAAGCCCAGGCCGTTGGGATCGCCGGTCTTGATGAAGTTGGCCCAGTAGCCTTCCGTCACGGCCGAGACGCGCTGGTCGGTGGCGGTCCACGCATAGACCCGGTTGCCGGCGAGGTTGCCCAGCGCGTACTCGATCTCGCCGCTGTGCACGGCGCCGGGGTCCGGGCCGGCGCTGCCGTCGCGCTTCGCCGGGCGCGGCTGCTCGAAATGGTAGTAGTACACCGGCGCATCGCCGGTGCGGCGTTGCCAGTCCATCCAGCGCCAGGTGGCGAACGCGATGAACTGGTCGCCCGCCAGCGCGGTGCCGGAGGCCTTCACCCCGGCCTCGTCGCGGCCCGGATAGAGCTTGAGCGCCTCGTCCGCCTGCTTGCCGAACTGCCGCTGCACCGCGGCGCGGTAGTTCGCCGGCGTGGGCGCCTGCCTGGCGAGCAGGTTCGCGTAATAGCCCTCCTGCGAGTTCGACCCGACCAGCAGCGGGATATGGGCCTGCGCGCCGGCGGCGTAGATGGCCTCGGGCGAACGCGGCAGGAAATAGCCGTCCGTGGTGGGCCCGAACTCGGCCACGCCCTGGTCGCCGCTGGCCTTGAGCAAGGCTGCCGCCGGCATCGCGCGCAGCTTCGCCAACGAATGCGCGCCGACGTGCTGCATGAAGGCCTCGCCCTGGCGTTCGGACAAGTCCAGCGGCGGCGGCTTGAGATTGCCCAGCACTGCACCGCTCTCGCCGATCGCGCGCTGCATGAGCCCCTTCGACAGCGGCGAGGCCATCAGCGCCGACACCGACATCGAACCGGCCGACTCGCCACCGATGGTGACCTGCCGCGGGTCGCCGCCGAACGCGGCGATGTTGTCGTGCACCCAGCGCAGCGCGGCGACCTGGTCGAGCAGGCCGTAGTTGCCGGCGGCATGCTGCGGCGACTCGGCCGCCAGCGCGGGCAGCGCGAGGAAGCCGAACACGTCCAGCCGGTAGTTCACCGTCACCGTGACGATGCCCCGCTGCGCGAGGCTGGCGCCGTCGTAGCGCAACTCCGAGCCATCGCCGCCCGCGAAACCGCCGCCGTAGAAATACACCAGCACCGGCAGCATGCCGCCGTGGGCGTGGGCGGGCGTCCACACGTTGAGGTAGAGGCAGTCCTCGCTCATGCCCGCGGAACGGAACACCATGTCGCTGAACAGCGGGCGCTGCATGCAGCGTGGGCCGAAATGCCCGGCGGCGCGCAGCCCGCTCCAGGCGGCCACCGGCTGCGGCGGCTTCCAGCGCAACGCGCCGACCGGCGGCGCGGCATACGGAATGCCCTTGAACTCGTCCAGGCCGGTCCCGGCGTCGTGGATGCCCGACAACGCACCGCTATCCACATGCACCACGGGAGCCGAATCGGCAGCCGCGGCCCACGAGGCGGACGACGCCAGCGCCAACCCCAGGAAGACGCGGCATGAACACGAAAAAGCCGTACGCATGGCGAGCTGCCTCGATCAGGGAGCGGAGCACGCATCTTAGAAGATCGCCGGACGAGCGGGAACGGACCGCTCAGCCAAGCGCCTTCTTCAGCAGCGCGGCAATACGCTTCTCCACGTCGGCGTTCATGGCCTTGAGCGCGAACGCGGTCGGCCACATGGCGCCGTCGTCGAGCGCGGCTTTGTCATTGAAGCCGAAGGTGGCGTACCGGTCCTTGAACTTCTGCGCGTCCTTGAAGAAGCAGACGACCTTGTCGTCCAGGGCATATGCCGGCATGCCATACCAGGTCTTCGGCACCAGCGCCGGGGCATGGGCCTTGACGAGGGCGTGGACCCGTCCGGCCAGGGCGCGGTCGGCCTCCGGCATCGCGGCGATCGCCGCCAGCACCTCGCGCTCGCCGTCTTCCCTGGTCCTGTCGGCGCGCGCCTGCGCCTTCAGTTCCTGGGCATAGGCCTTCATCGCAGCCTTTTCCTCGACGCTGAAGGTGGCTTTCTTGCCGGATGCCGCGGCGGTCTTGCCGGGGTTCTTCTTTGCAACGTTCTTCTTTGCAATCGGGCTCATCGGAAAATCCTCGCGCTGGTCGATATCGAAAGGCTCAGCGCCGTTCCTGCACGCGCAGCAGGTTGCCCGCAGGATCGCGCACGGCGCAGTCGCGCACCCCGTAGGGCTGCATGGTCGGTTCCTCGACGATCTCGGCGCCGCTGGCCTGGATCTTCTCGAAGGCGGCGTCGAGGTCCCGGGTCGCCAGCAGCATGATCGCGTAGGTGCCTTTGGCCATCATCTCGGCGATGGTGCGCTTCTCGTCGTCGGTGACGCCGGGGCTGGCGTTCGGCGGGAACAGCACGATGGCGGTGCCGGGCTGCCCGGGCGGCCCGACCGTGATCCAGCGCATGCCGCCATAACCGACGTCGTTGCGCACTTCAAAGCCGAGGGTATCGCGGTAGAACGCCAGCGAGGCGTCCGGGTCGTTGTGCGGGAGGAAACTGGCGTGGATGCTGATGTCCATGGCGGTGCGGCTCGAAGTGGCGGGAGCCGTCATGCTAGGTCAGGTTCCACCGCCGGCGCTTCTCGATTCCTGATCGGTCGCGTCACCTGCCGTGCCACGCAGGACGGCATGCCCGCCGTGGCATGCGCCGCCTCGCGCCGGTACGCGCTGGGCGACCTGCCGACCAGCTCGGCGAAGCGGGTGCTGAAGGTGCCCAGCGAGGCGCAGCCCACGGCGTAGCAGACCTCGGTGACGCCGAGGTCGCCGCGGCGCAGCAGCGCCATCGCGCGCTCGATGCGACGCGTCATCAGGTAACTGTAGGGCGACTCGCCGAAGGCGAGCTTGAACTGGCGGCTGAGATGGCCGGCCGACATGCCGATGCCGCGCGCCAGCGCCTCGACGTCCAGCGGCTGCGCGTATTCGCGGTCGATGCGGTCGCGCACGCGCCGCAGGCGGGCGAGGTCGCGCAGGTGCGTTGCCGGGGCGGGTGCGCTGCTCATCGGCGGGATCGTCCCACGCCGGGTGACGCCCCTCAAGCGCCAAGGCCATCCCTTCCCCAGCACCCATGCAGGAGAAGGGATGGCCATGCGCGACAGACAGCTCTGCCGCGGCAGGGCGATCGCGAAGAACGCGGGCGCCGGATGCGAGCGCGTCGAAGCCGATGGCATGCGGCGGCAAGGACGCGGAAAGGAGGTCGTCCGTGCGCCGCCCTGGCGCGTGCCGCGGCGTTCATGCGGCAGGGCCGGCGGCGACTCCATGCCCGCGTTCCGATACCATTTGCGCACCCGCCGCGGCGGTGCGCGCCCACGGCCAGGCCCTGCGCCTGCCGCGCGCCCCGCCCTCTCCCCCCGAGCTTCCGGAGCCTTGCCCTCATGCCGTCCACGCGCCTCGAAATCACCCGCCCGGACGACTGGCACCTGCACCTGCGCGACGGCGCCGCGCTGGGCTCGGTGGTGACCGACACCGCGCGGCAGTTCGCGCGCGCCATCGTGATGCCCAACCTCAAGCCGCCGGTGACCACGGTCGCCCAGGCCGAGGCTTACCGCGCGCGCATCCTCGCCGGCCTGCCGGCGGACACGCGCTTCCAGCCGCTGATGACGCTGTACCTCACCGAGGCCACCACGCCGGACGAGATCGCGCGCGCCAGGGCCAGCGGCTTTGTCCATGCCGTGAAGTACTACCCCGCCGGCGCCACCACCAACTCGCAGGCCGGCGTGCGCGATCTGGCGCACGTGTATCCGGTGCTGGAAGCGATGGAGCGGCACGGCCTGCCGCTGCTGATGCACGGCGAGGCCACCGACCCGGCCGTGGACATCTTCGACCGCGAGCACGCCTTCATCGAACGCCAGCTGATCCCGCTGCGCGCGCGCTTCCCGCAGCTGCGCATGGTGCTGGAGCACATCACCACGCGGGCCGCGGTGGAGTTCATCCGCGCGGCGCCGGCCAGCGTGGGCGCCACGATCACCGCGCACCACCTGCTGCTCAACCGCAACGCGATCTTCGAAGGTGGCATCCGTCCGCACCATTACTGCCTGCCGGTGCTCAAGCGCGAAACGCACCGCCAGGCCCTGCTGGACGCCGCCACCAGCGGCGACCCGCACTTCTTCCTCGGCACCGACAGCGCGCCGCATGCACGCGAAACCAAGGAAGCCGCCTGCGGCTGCGCCGGCATCTACACCGCGCATGCCGCCATCGAGCTGTACGCCGAGGCATTCGAGCAGGCCGGCAAGCTGGACCGGCTGGAAGCCTTCGCCAGCTTCCACGGCGCGGATTTCTACGGCCTGCCGCGCAACGCCGACACCATCGTGCTGGAACGCAAGCCGTGGACGGTGCCGGATGCCCTGCCCTTCGGTGACAGCCAATGCGTGCCGTTCCGCGCGGGGCAGCAGGTGGCGTGGTCGCTGGCCTGAAGAAAACGGGCGCCGCATCGCTGCGGCGCCCGCCATGAAACGCTCGCCCCCGGCACCGGCCGGGAACAGAAGCCGCTTACCGCCCCAGATCGCCGAGGAATCGCTTGGTGTACTGCAACGGCGTGCTGGTGGGCACGGAGTTGCAGATGGGCGAAGCGGTGCCCTGGCTGCACGGCGTGTCGCGATCCAGCGACCAGAAGTGGATGCCCGCCAGGCCGTTGGAAACGGCATAGCTGGTCAGGGTGTCTGCATTGGCGACGGTGAAGTTCTCGCTCGACACGTCGTTGACGCCGATCATCGGGGTCAGCTCGATCTTGTTGGGCGAGATGCCGTAGGTATGTTCCAGGTTCACCGCGGCCTGGATCGCGGTCTGCGCCATGTCGCACGAGCCGTTCGACACCACGCAGACGCTGGAACCGGCCGCGCCGTAGTCCATCGTCATCAGGTTGATGGTGTAGTTGGTGAGCGTGGAAGCCTTCACCGCCTTCACCACCATGTCGCCCAGGCTGTTCACCCCGCCGTAGCTGCCGTCCGACGCGCCCAGCGTGGCGATGGTGAACGAGAAGCGCAGGTTGGGATACAGCGACTGGCCGTACACCGCGGCGGCCACGAGGTTGTTGATGCCGGCCTGCGTCTGGCCGCCCTCGATGTCGAAGTCCACGCCCACCATCTGCGGCGACATGTAGCGCGACAGGAAGGTGGCGAAGTTCGCCGTGCTGCCGCAGGTGAAGACGCCAGCCTGGCCGCCCGTGGAAACCACATAGGGCAGGCCCGCGCTGGACAGCGCCGGGATGTTGGCGCTGGCGAAACTCGCGCCCGGCACGCCGCCCCAGTTCTCGCTGCCGCATTCGCCGGTGGCGAAGGCCAGCGTGATCGCGCTGAGGTTGGTCACGTAGTTGGACTTGAGGCTGCCCGAGCCGACCACCGGGATCGACGAGCCCGTCGCCGCGGCGGTCTGCATGGTGTCGGTGTTCCAGTTCATGTTGATCGTCACGTCCTTGTACGGGCTGAACAGCAGGTTGGCGCCGGTGCCCGGCGGATTCGCCGTGCCGCCACCGCCGCTGCCGCCGGAACCAGAGCCGCCGCCGCTGCCGCCGCCCGTGCCGCCACCGCCGGTGGAACCGCCGCCGGTGCAAGCGCCTTGCGAAGTCCAGGGTTCGCCCGAGCCGCTTGCGCCACTGCTGGTGGCCGGGTCGTTGCCCTGTGTCCACCAGTTGGCGACGTAGTTGATGTCGTTCTCGCTGGCCACCGCGCCGCCGTTGTAGGCCGTGCTCGAACTCCACGCCGCCGCACAGGTGCCGCCGGAACCGCTGCCGCCCGATCCGGAGCCGGAGCCACCGCCGGAACCGGAGCCGGAGCCGGAGCCGCTGCACGCGCCCTGCGAAGTCCACGGCTCCCCCGTGCCGCTTGCGCCATTGTTGGTTGCGGGGTCGTTGCCCTGCGTCCACCAGTTGGCGAGGTAGTTGACGCCGTTCTCGCTGACGACGGCGCCACCGTTGTAGGCGGTGGCCGAACTCCACGCCGCCGCGCAGGCCGTCGCGGTTTGCGCGTGTACCGCCTGCACGGGTGCCGCCGTCATCAAGCTCATCGCCATCGCGCCACCTGCCGTGGTGCCGACTGCGTTGAGTGCCGTGCGTAGCCAAACAACCGACTTCTTCATGTGCATGGAAGCGTCTCCTGGTTGAGTTGCGTTACTCGAGGCGAACGGTCTTCTCCGTGACGAACGGCTTGCGATCCCTGGCGGTACTCCCCTGTGCGGACACCCCGCCCTCCGCGGCCTGCCTGGGCCGAAACGGCGACGTATGGGTGTCTTGTCATGACAACGTTGTCTAAATCGGGTCTCGCATATTGTGACCGGCGTCGTAAAAATGCACGCGGACGACGCAGCGCTTCATCACAGGCGAATTGCGGGATTTTTAGTGCATTGCAGCGGCAACGTGACCGCTGCCATGGGAATTTCCACGCGGCATGGATGATGCGGCGCAACTAGATCGATTCAGACGCCCGGACGTCCAAAAGGATTTTCGGTGGACTTTTCTGACATCGTTGTCTGCAAGCGCCAAAGCGAATCGGCGGCGGGCGAGACTCCCCGCCGCCGCCGCCTTCAACGGCGGCTCGGCGCGAGCCACTCCCACGAGCGTTATTGCAAGCTGCCTGCGCGACGACCCATTGCGCGGCGTTCCACGCGGGGCAAGACTGACGCGCCCATCCCCCGAACCACGACCGGAACGACTCCATGGCTAGCCACGCGCGACACCCTGAAAAAGGCACCCTCGTCACCGGCCAGTCGCTGCTCGATGACGTGAGCCTGCCGGCCGCGGTGATCTTCGAGCCGGCGCTGGCCAACAACATCGCGTGGATGCAGCGCTTCGCCGACGACCACGGCGCGCAACTCGCGCCGCACGGCAAGACCACGATGACGCCGGCACTGTTCCGCCGCCAGCTCGATGCCGGCGCCTGGGGCATCACGCTGGCCACCGCCGTGCAGTGCGCGGTGGCGTTCGAGCACGGTGCCACGCGCCTGCTGATGGCGAACCAGCTCGTCGGCACGCCCAACATGGCGATCGTCGCCGGCCTGATCGAGCGCGGTGCGGACTACTGTTGCGTGGTCGACAGCGTGGCCAACGTGGAAGCGCTGAACCGGTTTTTCGGGGCGCGCGGCGTGGCCGTGCAGGTGCTGATCGAGCTCGGCGTGCCCGGCGGACGCTGCGGCGTGCGCGACGAATCCGCGCTCGCTGCGCTGGCCGACGCCGTCGCGGCCGCGCCGGCAGTCGCGCTCTGCGGCATCGAAGGCTACGAGGGCCTGATCGGCGGCGAGCAAGCCGTCGAGCGCATCCGCGGCTACGCCAGGCAGCTCGTCGCCGCCGTGCGCGGGCTGATGGATGCGGGTGCGTTCGGCGGCCGCAAGCCTGTCGTCACCGCGGCGGGTTCGCAGTGGTTCGACCTGATCGCCGAGGCGTTCGACCAGGCGGATCTGCGCGAGTGCTGCACGCCCGTCCTGCGTCCCGGCTGCTACGTCGTGCACGACCACCGTTCCTACCTCGACGCACTGGCCGAGGTGAAGGCGCGCCACCCCGAACTCGAAGGCAACCTGCAACCCGCACTGGCCGTGTTCGCCCACGTGCAATCGCTGCCCGAGCCTGGGCTGGCGGTGGTCGCGATGGGCAAGCGCGACATCTCCTGCGACCCCGACCTGCCGATCCCGCTGCAACGGCACCGCCCCGGCGAACCGGCGCATCCGCTGCGGCACTGCACGACCCGCAAGGTGATGGACCAGCACACCATGCTCGCGATTGCCGCCGATGCCGACCTGCGCATCGGCGACGTCGTTTCGTTCGGCGCCTCCCACCCCTGCCTGACGTTCGACAAGTGGCGGCAGGTGCTGCGCGTCGACGACGAACTGCGGGTACTGGAAGCGATGCCGACGTTCTTCTAGCGCTCCTGCAGCAGGAGCGTCCGATGCCAGGATCGGATGCAGGGCACGGCCCGCCGCGCCGGTTCAAGGGGCGCCGCCGGTGCACCCGGCACTGCGGAAGGCTGTTGCAAGGCGAACCCGACCGGCGGTGAAGGCACGCCTGCCGTCACCGCATCGATTTCAACGCGGTTCGCACACGGAAGGAAGCGCGCTCCGCCCGGCCCTGTTTCTCAACGGGCGCGCGGCTTTCCTTTGGTACTGGCGGGCAACCGCGGCGGCGGCTCTCCCGGATGACCGGGTTCGCGCACCAGGAAAGAGGCTTTCCGATACGTGGCGAGGCCCGTGGGCTTCTCGGCGGCACGCTTCCCGCCATACACGGCGTGGATGTCAGCGACGGAAACCGGTCGTAGCTTGTGCGGCATGCTGCAGCTCCTGGCCAGTCCTGGCCGGTGGCGAATGGCGGAAGGCCGCACGCATGCGGAATGGTTGGCGACGGGCATCCGGTACATCCATGGACGCTCCGTCGGCCGACAATGCGCCTATTGTTGTTAGAAAACGGGTAAGCACCGGATCGAACGTCCGCATGGGTGTCGCATCCCTCGCGTTCCGGCGGCCAGGCAGCCGGCTCGTCGGGATTTCCGTTGTGCCGGCTGCTTCCAGCCTATTTCGGACTCAGCGGAACAAGCCACGGATGGCCGGGACGCGAATGGCGATCCAGACGGTTGGCGTGGCCGGGACAGTCCTCGCCTTCGCCGACGGCCGCCAGGCGCTCATCGCGCGACCGGATCGTGGTCCGGTAGCAGCTGCCCAGCGAGTCGGTGAACACCACCTGCTCCCGACCGGCCTCGTCGTGCGCGAAGCTCGTGCGGTCCAGCGGGTCGGGAATGGTCTTGCCATCGGCGTGGTCGCGGGTGGCGAGGTTCTCGTCCAGCACGGCGTGGTAGGTCGCGCCCTGCGCATCCGTCCGCCGGGTCTCGATGCGGTGGCCCTGCTTCATCGCCACCTCGGCAGTGAAGTCCTGCCCCTTGCTCACCATGGTCTTGCGCGAGGAGAGCTGGAGCGGATCGCGCTGCGCCACCGTGTAGCCGTCCAGGGGGCGGCCGTCCAGCGTGCGCTCCACCGTCAGCGACATCGCGCCCAGCTGGTCGATGGTCTCGTCGTAGCGCTTTTCCCCCGGCCGCGCGAAGGTCTGGTGGTTGTGGAAGCTGCCGTCGTAGTGCACGGTGGTGTCGATGGTTCCGCGCGGGGTATGCAGGCGACCGGCGATCACGTAGGTCTGCGTCTGGTCGGCAGCTATCGTGCCCACGATGCGGCCGGCGGCATCGGCATGCAGCGTGTCGTGCACCACGAGTCCTGCCGGCTGCTGTGCGGCCAGCGTGTCCTGCGCGAGCTCGCCGCTCAATTGGCTGGCGCGCGGATCCTGGTAGACCAGCAGGTTCGCCGCGACGTTGAAGAAGTGGTCGGCACCCGGCACACGCACGGTTACCGTGTGCGGCTTGCCGTCGTCGAGCAGGCCGGCGAACGGCGTCAGGTCCACCCGCGACGGAATGAAGTTCGTCGTCTGGATGGCCGGCGTCGGCAGCCACAGGTGCGGCGCCACGCCGCCGGTGAAGATCCACGGGTAGACCGGCGCCAGCCCGGCCGGCTTGCCGTCCACCAGCACCTCCACGCCGCGGAAGCTGCCGCCGTCGCAGGCCTCGAACGATTCCAGCGAATAGTCGCGGGTCTTTTCCAGGTAGGCCCGGTCGACGCAGGTGTACCAGCGCTCGTCGTGCGCCTGGCTCTGCGCGATCACGTCGAGGTAGGCCCGCTCCACGTTGCGCGGGAAATCGATCGTGCGCGACAGGCCCTGCTGCGGCGTGTCGAGCGCGGTCTGTTCGCCGCGCGGATCGCCGCTCAGCGGATAGACATGGTCGGCGGCGGTCGCGGCCGGCTGCCCGGCGTCCGCCGGATAGAACGCCAGTCGCGCATCCACGTAGATCGGCTGGCTGGTGGTGGGGCTCACCCAGTTGTTGAGGATCATCTGCCCCGCCTGCGCCTGGCGGAACAGCGCGGCGTAATCGCTGAGGTCGCGCTCCACGTGCCAGTGCTGGGCCACGTCCGGCTCGGGCTCGATGGTGGTGCCGAAGTAGAGGTTCACGCCGCCAAGCCACAGCGCCACGGTGCGGTCGAACTGGCGCCCGGCCGGCACCGAGAAATCCGCCTCCAGCACCACCTTGCTCCAGCCGCCCGCGCAACCCTTGGGTGGAGCGAAACCGAAGCGGTGCGGACGTGCGGCCATCGACGAGCCATCGCCCTGATCATCGAATGCCTCGTGGGATAACAGCGTCACCTCGCACGGCTTGGCGGCCGGCCGCGGCACCGGCGGCTCGGCCGTGGCCACCACCCGCGAACCGGGCTCGAACCGCGTCGCCGTGGCCGCATGCAGGACGGTTGCCGACACCGCGCATGTCGCCAGCAGGGCGACGCTCCCCGGCAGCCATCGCCTTACCCCACCCTTCTTCATGTTCGCCACCATCGATGTCCTCTGATCCCGGGTTGTCTGCTTCTGCACGGCTCACCGCGCCTGCCGGACCGCGGCTGGAACCGGCCTGTCCGCCGCCGGAGCGGCGTGCCACGGCAACGCCGCGCCTGCCGGGTTGGCCCGCGTTGCCCCGCGTGCCCTCGCTCGCCGAAGCGTATGCTCTTGAGGCCCGCCCCGTGCGGAAACCGCCGGGCAGCTCCATACAGTATCGCGTCGCGGCAATGGATCGCCCACCTGCGAACCACCGACTGGAGGGTGACGAATGAGTACGACGCTGCCGCTCGGCCGTTTGCTGTTTGCCGCCGCCATGATCGCCCTCGGCGCGACGGGCCTGGTCAACGGCGACCTTGCGCTCGCCTGGCAGCAGGTGCCCATCCATCGCCTGCCGGCGCGCACCGCCATCGCCTATGCCTGCGCCATCATCGAACTGGCGCTGGGGATCGGCCTCTTGTTCAAGCGCACGCGGCCGTCGACATGCCGCGTGCTGTTTCCGTACATGGTGCTCTGGCTGGTATGGCTGGAAGTTCCCGGCGTGGCGCTTGCCCCGCAGGACATCGGCAACTGGGGCAGTCTTGGCGAAATCGCCATCATCACCGCCGGGGCGTGTTGCCTGTTTGCCGGGCATTCCGGCACCGGCGAATCGCGGCGCCATGGATTCCTCGATGGCTCCGGCGGCATCCGCGCCGCCCGCTGGCTGCTGGTCGTCGCGCTTCCCATGATCGGTGCGGAAGTCATCGTGGACGCGGTGAACGCCGGCGACCGCGTCATGCAGCCATGGTTGCAATGGTGGCCCTCGCCCATGGGGTGGGCCTGCCTCACCGGCATCGGCAGCATCGCGACCTGCCTGGCCTTGCTGCTCGGCGTCTGGCCGCGGTTTGCCGCAACGGCGGAAGCCGCCATGCTGGGCGTCATCACCGTCGCCTACTGGGCGCCCGATCTTTACACCGGCCGCACGGCGACCACCGCCCTCATCATTTCCTTCCTGATCACCGCCGGCGTGTGGCTGGTGGCTGACACCTACCGGAACGTGCCGTGGTTCGCCAGCGGGCGGCCCGTCTGGAAGACCTGAGCCGACGAAACCGGCAATCGCGCCCCGGGCCGGGGCGACCGGCCTCGCGGACAAGACGCCGGTCGCCCGGCGGAGGAGCACGCGGCCCTGGCGCCTACCCGAACGGCCGCTCGATCGACGGACTCTGCGGCGTGAACCAACCCGCGCCGTCCGCGCCGACATGCATGTCGTCCTCCAGCCGCACGCCGAACTCGCCAGGGATGTAGATGCCGGGTTCGTCGCTGAAGGTCATGCCGGCCTCGATCTTCCGCGTGTTGCCCTCGACCAGGTAGTACCACTCGTGCATGTCCATGCCGATGCCGTGGCCGAGGCGGTGCGAGAAATACCTGTAGCCGGGGCCGTAGCCGGCGTCCGCGATCACCTTGCGCGCGGCGGCGTCCACCGACTCCATCGCCGCGCCCGGATGCGCGGCGGCGAGCGCGGCCTGCTGCGCTTTGCGCACGATGTCGAATACCCGCTTCATCTTGTCGCTGGCCTTGCCCAGCGTGAAGGTGCGGGTGATGTCGCTCTGGTAGCCCTCCACGTAGCAGCCGTCGTCCAGCATCACCGGCGTGCCCTCGCGGATCACCTGCGGTTCGCGCGAGCCGTGCGGCAACGCGGTGTAGGTGCCCACGTTGATGCTGGCCTCGCCGCGCAGGCCCATGCGCGCATAGCCGGCATCCACCCACGCGGCGATGTGCTGCTGGGTCATGCCAGGTTCCAGGCCCTGCCAGATCGCCTTGTACAGGGCCAGCGTGGCGTTGTTCGCCACCTGCATCAGGGCGAGTTCCGCCGGGCTCTTGATCGCACGGCAACCGGCGGTGACCGGCGTCGCCGGCACCAGCTTCGCCTGCGGCATCGCCGCGGCGAGACCGTTGGAGCGGAAGAACGGCACCTTCTCCTCGATGCCCAGCGTGCCGGTGCCGGCATGCTTCTCGCGCATCACCTGCGCGACCAGCGCGTAGGGACTCTCGTTCTCCTGCCAGGTGCGCACGTCGTGGCCGAAGCGGATCTGCTCCAGCGCACGGCTGCGCTCGAACGCGGGCGTGATGTACACCGGGTCGCCCGAGCGCGGCAGCAGCATGCCCATCAGGCGTTCGCTGGTCCACCAGTGCATGCCGGTGTAGTAGTCGAGCGTGGTGCCGCCATCCAGGTAGATGGCGTCCATCCCGTGCCGCCCCATCAGCTCCTGTGCCTTCGCCAGGCGCGCGTGGCGTTCGTCGTCGGCGATCGGCACGATCTGCGACTTCACCGGCTGCAGCGCGAGGATCGAGGCCGGCAGCTTGATCGCACCCGCGCCGGTTTCCGCCGCCGTCGCGGTGCCGCCGAGCAAGGCCACCGGCAGCGTCGCGGCGCCGAGCGCCGAGGCTTGCAGGAAACGGCGACGACCCGGCCGCATCACATCGCCACGATCGTTCATGGGACTCTCCCGCTGCAGTGATCGCCCATCATCCTGCGCGGGGCCGGGGCGCTCAAGCATGTCATCAGTCATGGGCGCACCGCGCTGCGGAGCGGCGCCGCCCCGATCACGCTGTGCCACCATGGCGCGGATTGCCCCCACACGAGGATCCCCGGACATGAAGACTGCCGCCTTGGGCCCGGCGCTCGTTTCGCTTGCCTGCCTCCTGTCAGCCGCCGCGTTCGCAGCATCGCCGACGGGCCAGGATGCGGCGAAGGTCACCCCCGACATGATCCAGACCGCGTCGGACATCCCGGGCCGCTGGCAGACGCCGCAAGGCAGCTTCGACTACATCAAGCGCGACGTGATGATCCCGATGCGCGACGGCGTGAAGCTGCACACCGTGATCCTGATCCCGCAGGACGCGCACGACCGGCCGATGCTGCTGGAACGCACGCCGTACAACGCCAGCGGCTTCGTGCGCGGCAACAGCCCGCACATGGCCGACGCGGTGTGGTCGGGCGACAAGGACTGGGCCAACGACGGCTACATCCTGGTGTGGCAGGACGTGCGCGGCAAATACGGCTCGGAAGGCAAGTACATCATGACGCGCCCGCCGATGGGTCCGCTCAACCCGACCACCACCGACGACACCACCGACGCCTGGGACACCATCGCCTGGCTGGTGAAGAACGTGCCGCAATCGAACGGCAAGGTCGGCATGATCGGCTCGTCCTACGACGGCTGGACCGTCGCCATGGCCCTGCTCCATCCGCATCCCGCGCTGAAGGTCGCGGCGCCGGAGAGCCCGATGATCGACGGCTGGATGGGCGACGACTGGTACCACTACGGCGCCCTGCGCCAGGTGAACCTCGACTACTTCACCGAGCAGACGACGAAGAAGGGCACCGGCGAAAGCGTGCCGCGCGAGAACTACGACGACTACAGCAACTTCCTCGAAGCGGGTTCGGCCGGCGCCTACGCCGAGGCCAACGGCTTCAGGCAGTTGCCGTGGTGGAACCGCTTCGCCGCTCATCCGGCCTACGACGCGTTCTGGCAGTTGCAGGCGCTGGACAAGCTGCTGCCCGCGCATCCCTCCGACGTGCCCACGATGTGGCTGCAGGGCCTGTGGGACCAGGAGGACATCTACGGCGCCGTGCATGCCTGGGAGGCGCTGGACAAGGCCGGCCACGGCGCCAACAACCACCTGGTGATCGGCCCCTGGTGGCACAGCCAGATCAACCGCGACGGCTGGAACATGGGCCCGCTCAAGTGGCCGGGCAACACCACCGCCGAGTTCCGCCAGCAGGTGATGATCCCCTGGTTCGACCACTACCTGCGCGGCACGCCGCTGGACACGCCGCTGCCCGAGGCGATGATCTACAACCCGGTCGAGCAGCACTGGGACCGCTTCGCGCACTGGAAGCCGGCCAGCGAGCAGACCCTCACCCCGCTCTACCTGCAGGCGGACATGGGCCTCGGCTTCGGGCAGCCGGCCAGCGGCAGCGACAGCTACGTCTCCGACCCGGCCAAGCCCGTGCCCTACCTGCCGCGCCCGATCCCGCAGAAGAACGACCGCTGGCGCACCTGGCTGGTCACGGACCAGCGCTTCGTGGCGGACCGCCCCGACGTGCTGTCCTACACCACGCCGGTGCTGACGAAGACCGTGACGGTACAGGGCGCACCGATCGCCGATCTCTACGCCAGCACCACCGGCACGGACGGCGACTTCGTGGTCAAGCTGATCGACGTCTACCCCGGCACCGATCCCACCGATCCTACGATGGGCGGCTACGAGCTGCCGGTGACGCTGGACATCTTCCGCGGACGCTACCGCAAGAGCTTCGCCGATCCGTCGGCGATCCCGGCGAACGTGGTGCAGGAATACAAGTTCCGCCTGCCCACGGTGAACTACGAGTTCAGGCCCGGCCACCGCATCATGGTGCAGATCCAGTCCAGCCTGTTCCCGCTGTACGACCGCAACCCGCAGACGTACGTGCCCAACATCCTGTTCGCCAAGCCGGCCGACTACCGCAAGGCCACGGTGACGATCGAGCATGGCCCTGATGGACGCAGCGCGGTGCTGCTGCCGGTGGCGGCGGGGACAACGGCCGGCCACTGAGCCAGAGCTCGGCCCGCACACGAAGGTTCGCTGGGAAAGAGAAGCCCGGCCCGCGCTCCCGCGGCCCGGGCTTCCGTTTTGTGACGCCGCTCCCCCAGCAGCGCTACAGTAACCGGCGAACCACGGGCCGGGCATCCGCGCGCCGGCCATGCCTGACCTGGGAATCGCCATGCGACGTGTGACGGCAGTTGCAGCAGCCTTGTCAATCTGCGCGGGTGCGGCCTGTGCCGCGACAACCGACCTCACCCCCATCGTGTTGCCACCAGCCGCTGCGCCCGGCAAGGCCGCACTGCCCTTCGTGCAGGTGGATGCGCCGGTGGTCGCGCTGATGCACGCGCGCGTGATCGACGGCACCGGCGCGCCCGCGCGCGCGAACCAGACCATCCTGATCGAGCACGGCAGGATCGCCGCGGTGGGTGCCGACGGCATGCCGATACCCGCCGATGCCAGGCGCATCGACCTGAGCGGCCGCACCGTGTTTCCGGGCCTGGTCGGCATGCACGACCACCTCTTCTACATCGCGCGCCCGAACCTCGGCGAGCAGGACGGCAAGCTGCACTTCGACCCGCCGCTGATCGTGCCGGAGATGGCGTTCAGCGCTCCCCGGCTCTACCTCGCCATGGGCGTCACCACCCTGCGCACCACCGGCAGCGTCGAGCCGTACACCGATCTCAACCTCAAGCATGCGATCGACGCGGGCACCCTGCCCGGCCCGCACATGGATGTCACCGGGCCGTACCTGGAGGGCGCGAACTCGCCCTTCATCCAGATGCACCCCATCCGCGATCCCGGGGAAGCGAAGGAGACCGTGGCGTTCTGGGCGAAGCAGGGCGTCACCTCGTTCAAGGCCTACATGGACATCACCCGCGCCGAACTGAAGGCCGCGGTGGACGAGGCACACCGCCTGGGACTGAAGGTGACCGGCCACCTGTGCGCAGTCACCTACCGCGAAGCCGCCGAAGCCGGCATCGACGACCTCGAGCACGGCTTCTTCGTCAACACCGAGCACGATCCCGGCAAGGCGCCGGACAAGTGCACCGATTCCGACGGCCTCGCCACGCTGCACGCGATGGACCCCGGGGGCAGCGACGCGAAAAGCCTGATCCACGACCTCGTGGCGCACCACGTGGCCGTCACCTCGACCCTGCCGGTGTTCGAACAGATGGTGCCGCACCACGCGCCGTTATGGCCGCAGGCGATGGCCGCGCTCAGCCCGCAGGCAAATCGCGACTACATGCTGCTGCGCGCGCACACGGACGCGCTGCCGCCGGAACAGGCGCAGCAGCGCAGCATCACGTTCCGCCACGGCATGGCGATGGAACGCGAGTTCGCCGCCGCGGGCGGCCTGCTGCTGGCCGGTCCCGACCCCACCGGCAACGGCGGCGTGGTGCCCGGCTTCGGCGACCTGCGCGAAGTGGAGCTGCTGGTGGAGGAAGGCTTCACGCCCGCGCAGGCGATCCACGTCGCCAGCTGGAACGGCGCGCTGTACCTCGGCCTGCAGGACCGCATCGGCTCGATCGCCGCGGGCAAGGACGCCGACCTGGTCGTGGTGAAGGGCGATCCCTCGCAACACATCGACGACATCGAGCACGTCGAGACCGTGTTCAAGGACGGCGTCGGCTACGACTCGCAGGCGCTGCTGAAATCGGTGCAGGGACGCTACGGCGAATATTGAGGCTGCCTTTCCTGGCGAATCGACCGGGGCGCCGCCCAGGTTTTCGCTGTCGATTTCCCGCTCCCCCGTTCGTCGGGAAGACAGGCGGACAGCTCGATCCGCATCGGAATCCGACATGCGCAAGCTCATCGTCCCAGCGTTCATCAGCCTCGACGGCGTCGTGCAGGCGCCCGGCGGCCCGGAGGAGGACACCAGCGGCGGCTTCGCCCACGGCGGCTGGATCTGGCCGTATGCCGACGAGTCCGGCGAAGTGATGGATGGTGTGTTCTCGAACCCGTTCGAACTGCTGCTCGGACGCCGCACCTGGGACATCTTCGCCGCGTACTGGCCGCACGTGCCGGCGGGTGCGCCACACCGCGGCATCGCCGACCTGTTCAACGGCACCGCCAAGCACGTCGCCACCCATCATCCCGACACGCTGGCCTGGCGGAACAGCCACGCGCTGGGACCGGATATCGCCGTCGCGGTGCGCGAACTCAAGCGCGGCGACGGCCCCGACCTGGTCACCCAGGGCAGCAGCGAACTGGTGCACCAGTTGCTGGCCACGGAACTGGTCGACGAGCTGCGCCTGTTGGTCCACCCGGTCCTGCTCGGCCGCGGCAAGCGCCTGTTCGACGACCGCACGCAGGCAGCGGCCTTCCGGCTTGAGGCATCGAAGGCCACGTCCACCGGCGTGCTGGTCAACCGCTACGTCCGCGCGGGCGAGGTGCGGACCGGATCATTCGAGTAACGGCTGCGTTGAACGGTGTGCACGAGCCGCGCGATTGAGATGCGCGCTTCCGCCTCCACATCTATGGGCATTCCGAACCCGCACTGGACCGCCCATGGCCACCACCACCCCGCTCCGCATCGATTTCGTTTCCGACGTCGCCTGCCCGTGGTGCGCGGTCGGGCTCGCCAGCCTGCAGCAGGCGCTGGCCAGGCTCGATGGCGAAGTGCGCGCGGAAATCCACCTGCAGCCGTTCGAGCTGAATCCGCAGATGGCGGCTGCGGGCGAGGACGCCGGCGAACACATCATGCGCAAGTACGGCATCGACGAGGCGCGGATGACGACCAACCGCGCGGCGATACGCGAGCGCGCCGCGGCGCTCGGCTTCGCCTACAACGTGGGGCCCGGCAGCCGCGTCTGGAACACCTTCGATGCGCACCGGCTGCTGCACTGGGCCGCACTGCAGGACAACGCCCGCGCGCTGGCGCTGAAGCAGGCGCTGCTGCGCGCCTACTTCAGCGACGGCGAGAACGTTTCCGACCGCGACGTGCTCGTCCGCATCGCCGCGGACACCGGCCTCGATGCCGGCGAAGCACGCCGCGTGCTGGACAGCGGCGAGTACGCCGACGAGGTGCGCGCGCAGGAACGGCGCTTCCAGCAGGCCGGCATCCATTCCGTGCCCGCCACCATCGTCAACGGCATGCATCTGATCCCGGGCGGACAGCCGTCCGAGGTGTTCGAACGCGCGCTGCGGGAGATCGCGCACAAGGCCGCCAACGACGACAGCGTTCGCGGCTAGCGCGAAACCCGGCAACCCTGTCGCTGCATGATCCGCAACACCTGGTCGACCGGCATCACATCCGCGTGACGATGGTCGATGCCGGTCGTGCCCTGCGCATGGAACGGTGAATTGATGATGGCCTCACGCGAAGGGGGACCGGACCATCAGCGCACTCCACGCACCGGCAGGATGGCCCAGGCGCCCAACGCGACCAGGATCGCCGCCACGGCGAACAGGACCGCATAGCTTCCGCCGCTCACGGACAGGATGCCCGGCGCGATCGCCGGCATCAGCGACTGCGGCAGTACGCTGGCGATGTTGAAGATGCCCAGGTTCCTGGCCGCGTGGGTTTCGCGCTCCGGCAGCACGTCGGTCACCAGCGCGAGGTCGGCCGCCAGGTACACGCCCTGCGCGATGCCGGCCACCGCCATGCCCGCGAGGAACCAGGGATACGAAGCGGCGAAGGCGATCATCAGCAGGGCCAGCGCATAGACCAGCGCCGCGCCGGAGACGAAAACCTTGCGCCGCCCAAGGGCATCGGACAAGCCGCCGGCCAGGACGCTGAAAACCGCCACCATGCAGGACTGCACCAGGGTGGACAGGAAGATCCGGTGCGGCACCTCGGCGGGCGCGCAGCCCAGCTGGCCGATCAGGTAGAACTCCTGATAGGTCATCAGCAGCGAGACACCGGCGTAGAGCAGGAAACGGCTGCTCCAGGCCCAGGAGAAATCGGGGAAGCGCAACGGATGGATCCAGAAGCTGCCCAGGAATTCGCGCCACCCGTAGCGCGGCCGCCGCGCCACGGCCAATCGATGATCGGGCAATACCCAGGCCAGCAGGAGTGCTCCGGCCAAGGCGATCGCGGCCGGCACCAGGAACATGGCGAGCGTGGAGTCCGCGAGCGCCTCCACCAGGAAGGTGCCGCCCACCATGCCCAGCGGCAGGCTGATGTTCACGATGCCGGACACCGTGCCGCGCTGCGACGCCGGGATCTGGTCGGCGAGGATCGCCGCCAGCGCGGCCAGTTGCGCGTTGCAGGCAAGCTGCGTGAAGCACCAGCCCAGCAGGAGTTGCGGAACCGACACGGCCGTCGCGATCACCGCCAGCCCCATCATCCCTCCCGACGCGCCGACGACCAGCCAGGGCCGGCGCATGCCGAAACGCGAGGTCGTGCGATCCGAGAGGCGCCCGAAGAACGGGTTGCCGAACAGCGCGATCAGCGCACCCACGCCCACCACCAGCGACAGGCTGCCGGTCGCGTGCGCCGGGGCGATCTCGCGCACGCGCATCGCCAGACCCACCAGGATGGGCGGAAGCAATGCCATCCACAGGCCCATGTAGGCCATGCCGTAGATCACGATGAACGGCCAGCCGGCGCGGCGCGCGTGCGACGCTGCATCGGCGTGCGCGCCGGCCGGCAAGGGAGGCCCGCGCATTGCCACTTCGGCCTCGTCGTCGATCACCGCCCCTCCGCCCCGTGGGTCCGCGCGCCCGGGGCTCTCGACGAACCCGGCGCCGGCACAGGGCGAATACTACGGTTTTCCGGGCGCGGCCGTGGATGCGCGCAGGTGCATCCGATAAGGCACGCGCGCCTGCTGGGGCGCGGCGGAATCGCGGATCGACTGCAATACGCTCTGCACAGCCAGGCAACCGAGCTCGCGGCATGGCTGGTGTACCGTCGTCAGGCCGGGCGAGATCAACTGCGACACCGGCGTGCCGTCGAAACCGCATACCGAAAGGTCGCCGGGAATGGCCAGGCCGCGTTCGTAGGCTTCGCGCATCACGCCGCAGGCCATGTCGTCGTTCGCCGCGAAGATCGCCGTGGGGGGGCGCCGCCGGTCGAGCAACGCCCTGGCACCGGCCACGCCGGACGCGAAAGCGAAATCCCCGTCCACCACGAGCGACTCGTCATACGCGATGCCGGCCTTGCGCAACGCGTCGCGGTAGCCGCTGAGCCGCCAGGTGCGCGCGCCGTGCCCCTTCAGCCCGGCGATGTGGCCTATGCGCCGATGCCCGAGCGAAACCAGGTGCCCGACGATCTCGGCCGCCGCCCTGCGCTCGTCGAAGCCGACGTCGATGCGCGACTGGCGCAACCTGGAGGAGATCGTCGAGTAGGGAATGTCCAGCTCGTCGAGGCGCTGCAGCAACTCGGCATTGTTCGCATGCGGCGGCACCAGCACCAGCGCGTCCGGCCGGTGCGTCGCCACGAAGCCGTCGATCCGCGCCGCCAGGTCGTCCGCCGCGTCGAAGGGATGCAGCACCGCGTTGTACGGCGTCCCCTTGCACGCCTGCAGCACGCCCACGATCAGTTCCATGGTGTAGCTGGAACCGGCCATCGGGTTGTCGTACAGCAGCGCGACCAGGTACGAGCGATTCCCGGCCAGGCTGCGCGCCGAGGCGTTCGGCACGTAATTGAGCGCGCGGATCGACGCCTCGATCCGCGCGCGCAGCCTGGCACGCACGCTCGGATAGCCGTTGAGCACGCGTGACACCGTCTTGGTGGATACGCCGGCATGCGCAGCGACGTCTTCGATTCTCGCAGGCATGTGCAGATCCCGCCCCTGTATGGCTTGCAGCGCCACATCCTACCCCAAGCGGAACGCGCGCAGCCATCCGGATTCCGCCCGTTTCCGTCAAAAGTACCAGCGCTGGTATTTTCTATTGACAGCGCTTGTACATTTGACTAGCGTGCGACGGCGCAAGAGTCCGCGACGCAGGGGAGAGGGGCCGCGTCGACCGGGCGTTCACTGGACACTGGGGAGGTACCGAAGTGAAGAAGCAACCCATGCATTCGCGTGCACGCAACGCCGGCCAGCTGCGCCTGCTGCCCTTTGCGATCGCGATGACGCTGTTCGCGGCCGGGTCGGCGCAGGCCGCGCCGCAGCAAACCGACCAGGCCGCGCAGGCCACGCCGACCGCCAGGAAGGACGCGCAGGCCGCGGCAAGGAAGAAGAACGCTTCCGCCGCGGCGGACGAGAAGGAGGCGAAGCAGCTCACCGGCATGACCGTCAACGGCTACTCGTCCAGCCTGAACCGTGCGCAGGACATCAAGCGTTACGCCGACACCGTGGTCGATGCGATCTCGGCGCAGGACGCCGGTTCGCTGCCCGACCTGTCGGTGACCGAAGCCCTGCAGCGCGTGCCGGGCGTGGCGGTCAGCGCCTTCGGCGTCGCCGCCGACCCGGACCACTTCTCGATCCAGGGCTCGGACATCAGCCTGCAGGGCCTGCCCTATACCAGCACGCTGTTCAATGGCCGCGAGGTGTTCTCCGCCGGCGGCGGCCAGGGGCTCAATTTCTCGACGGTGTCGCCCGAGCTGATCGGCTCGGTCGTGGTGAGCAAGAACCAGACGGCGGACATGATCGAGGGCGGCATCGCCGGCTCGATCGGCCTGAACACCCGCAAGCCCTTCGACAGCAACAAGGACACCCAGGCGTCCATCACCCTCGGCGACTACTGGGGCAGCCTGGACAAGCGCGGCACGCCGCAGATCGCCGGCCTGTTCAGCCACAACTGGAATACCGACATCGGCCGCTTCGGCATCCTGGCCAACGTGGCCTACGACCGCATCGACCAGGCCGACAACGCGGTCTCCCTGGTCGATTTCCAGCGGCGCTGCAACGGCTGCACGCTGCCGGGCAACCGGCTCGACAACTACCCCGGCCTGCCGGCAGGCACGAACGGCCCCTACGCCTACCTGCCGATCGGCGCCGACCTGCGCACCCAGCAGGAAACCAGCACGCGCTTCGGCCATGTGCTGGCGGCGCAATGGGAAAGCCCGGACAAGGCCTGGCAGGCCACGCTGGAATGGGATCGCGCCTCGGACACGGAAACCACCTACGAGCACACCCTGCAGGCCTCGACCGACGGCTGCGCCTGGTCGGACCCCAACCAGTGCGACATCCCGCTGGCGGGCACCACGCCCGTGTTCGATTCCCGCGGCGTGTTCCAGTCGGGCATCGTCACCGCGCTGCCGAGCGACTACAGCTATCCGTCCCAGTACGGCGGCTTGCCGACGCAGCTCGACAGCACCGGCTACCGGAGCCGCTACGTCACCAACGACTACAGCTTCAACCTGAAGTGGAACGCCAGCGACAGGCTGCACCTGAGCCTCGACGCGCAGGACACGCACTCCCAGTACAAGTACGCCTACTACTACATCCGCCAGTTGACCAACGCCAACTGGTACCTCGCCACGCACGGCGACAACGTGCCCACGGTCAAGCTGCTGTCGCCGGATCCCAACGAAACGGCGGCCCAGTATTTCGCCAACCCCGCCAATACCTACTGGGCGGCGGCGCAGGACAGCCAGCGCTACTCCTGGGGCAACCAGCGCGCCTTCCGCCTCGACGGCAGCTTCGACGTGGACAAGGGTCCGCTGGACGACATCCAGTTCGGCTTCCGGCACAGCGACCAGGGCGAAACGGTGCAAAGCTCGGCGTTCAATTACGTGCCCATCAGCACGCCGAGTCCGGGGGTGGCGCCGATCACCGCCGCCGACACGCCCGGCGACGTCGCCCCATACCACGTCAACCTGCCGGCCTTCGGCGGCGGCGATTTCGGCATCGTCGCGCCCTACTTCAACCTGAATCCGCTCACCCAGTTCTGGCAGTCCGTCGCCGCGATCAAGCAGATCAACCAGCAGTGGCTGGCCACGACGCCGGGAGCTGTCGGTTCCTATTACACCAACTACGACCGCGCCCAGCACGTCGCGGGCGACGTGTTCGTGCCGGGTACGTACTACCTGCCGCAGGAAGTCGCCTCCAACGACGAGAAGACCAACGCCACGTATGTGCGCCTGAATTTCGGCAACAGCAACATGGATTTCCTCAGCGGCCTGCAGATCAGCGGCAACGTGGGCCTGCGCTACGTGCACACCCAGGACGATGCCTCGGGCTACCTGATCCTGCCGAACATGGCGCAGACCCTCAACGGGCAGACCATCGCGCAGTACTGCAACTCGGGTGCGAGCGGCCCGGCGCCGCAGCCCGGCACGTTCTGCGCGCTGACGCCGGCACAGCAACAGCAGTACGTGGCCTTCGCCAACGGCGCGTTCACCCCGATCACCGCCAGCAACTCCTACGGCAACTGGCTGCCCAGCTTCAACCTCGCGATCGGCTGGACCGACGACCTGATCACCCGCTTCGCGTTCTCCGAGTCGATCTACCGGCCATCGCTGGTCCAGCTGCAGGCGGGGCAGACGGTCGGCGGACTGCTGCCCTACGGCACCAACGGCAGCTCCGAGCCGACGGTGGGGAATGGCTACACCGGCGCCAACCCCTACCTCAAGCCGATCACGGCGCACAATTTCGACCTGAGCCAGGAGTGGTACTTCGGCAACGCCGGCTCGCTGACCGGCATGCTGTTCTGGAAGCAGCTGAACCACACCATCCAGTACATCACCAGCGTCGTGGACACCACGGTCACCAACAATGGCGTGACCTATCCGGAGCAGTACACCGCGGGCCTGGCCAACCTCGACCAGAAGGGCAGCGTGGGCGGCGCGGAGCTGGCCTACCAGCAGAAGTACGACTTCCTGCCCGGCTGGCTGTCCGGTTTCGGCACGCAGGTGAACTACACCTACATCAAGCCGCACGGGCTGGGGTTCGGCTCGGTCAACTACTGCCCCAGCGGCTACGTGGCGCCCACGCAGTGCATCAACCAGCTCAAGCTGCCGCCGAACGAGCTGTCCCGCGACACCTTCAACTTCACCGTCTACTACGAAAAGGGCCCGCTGTCGGCGCGACTGGCCTGGAACTGGCGCTCGCAGTTCCTGATCTCGGGCCAGGAGGCGGACTATCCGTTCCTGCCCGTCATGGCCGACTCCCAGGGCCGGCTGGACGGCTCGCTGATCTATGCGCTCAACGACCACGTCAAGGTGGCGCTGCAGGTGGCCAACCTGCTGAACTCGACGTTCAAGACCCGCGAGATCGTCAACACCGACGGCCTGTCCGTGCCCAAGGGCTTCTTCCGCGACGACACCCGCTACAGCCTCAGCCTGCGCGCGGACTTCTGACCAGGCGCGTGCGACAGGTTCCGGCCATGGCGCAGGCCCGACCAGGTGCCATCGCGGCATGGAACGGCAGCGCGACGATCTCCCCGATTGCCGTCCTTCCCGTGAAAGCGGGAAGGGCGGCCTTGTTCGCCGCCCTGCTGCTTGTCGCATCCGTGGCAGCGCCAGTCCATGCGGCAACAACAGCGGACACGGATCATGCGGCGCCTGGCATCGCAGCCATCGCGCGTGCAGGCTGCAACGCCATCGCCTTGCGCGTCGATGCGCTGCCGGGGAACACGCCGGTCCTGCTGCGCAGCTACGACAGCCGGCGCGGGCAAGGTGCACCCACCCTTCCACCGCTGCACTCGGCGGCGTTCACCTACGACAATGCGCTCGCCGTCATCGCCCTGCTCGCCTGCGGCCGGCGGTCACAGGCGGAACGCATCGGCGAGGCGCTGCGGCTCGCCGCCGTCAACGACACGCGCCTGCGCGACGCCTACCATGCCGGCGCCGTCGAGGGCGACCAACCTTTGCCGAACGGGTGGTGGGACGCGCAACGGAAGCGCTGGGTCGATGCCGCGCACCAATATGCCGGCGCATACCAGGACGGCACCTCGTGCGGAAACATCGCGTGGACCGCGCTGGCACTGCTGGCGCTGCATGACGCCACCGGCGAGAGGCGCTGGCGCGACGCCGCCGTGCATCTCGCCGACTGGGTCGTCACCCATGCATCGGACACGCGGGGCTCGGCCGGATTCCATGGCGGCGTCGAGTCCTACCTGCTGGTGCCGCGCAATGCATCGTGGAAATCGACCGAGCACAACATCGACCTCGCCGCGATGTTCGAGTGGCTGGCCCGGATCTCCGCGCCGGGTGGCGACTGGAACGCACAGGCAAGGCGTGCCCGCGATTTCGTGGCGCAGCAGTGGGATGCCGCGAGCGGGCATTTCTGGACGGGCACCGAGGGCGATGGCGTGACGCCGCTCCGCTCGCCGTCCGCCCTAGACGTGCAACTGTGGGCGCAGCTCCTGCCGGACGCGCCGAAGGCATGGCGGCGCGCACTGGCCTGGGTCGAACGCACGCATGCGGTCAAGGGCGGCTTCGCTTTCACCGACGTCCGCGACGGGATGTGGACGGAAGGCACCGCGCAAGCCGCGCTCGCCTATCGACGGACCGGCGACGAGGCCAGGGCGTACACGCTGCTGGCGTCGATCGCGCGGCAGGCGTCGCCGGGCGGCTTCCTCTACGCCACGCCCCAGCCGCGCATCGCGGCGCTGTATTCCTGGTATCTCCACCAGCCCTGCCTCGCCGCGACGGCATGGGCCGTGATCGCGGCATCGGATCGCAACCCGTACCTGCCAGGCGTACCTGCCAGGATCATGAGCCCTGCCATCAAGGGGCACGCGGCCCGGAAACCGCACGGCATGCTTGCCATCCCGCATCCGCGGTGAGCATGCTTCCAACCTGTTCTGCAAAAAACGAAGGGAACGTCATGGCACCTCACAAGACCCGCATAGCTTCCTTCATCGGCATGGCGCTGCTGGCCTTCGGCGGCACCTGCAGCGCCGCGGACACGGGCAGCCACGCCCAGCCATGGATGAATCCCCGTCTGACACCCGACCAGCGCGCCGATCTGGTGCTGAAGGCGATGACGCAGGACGAGAAGTTCCGCCTGATCCGCGTCGATTTCGGCGACACCGAGAACGGCCACGTCATGGCGCCGGGCGCGCTGGGCTCCGCCGGCTACGGTCCGGCGATCGCACGGCTGGGCCTGCCCGCGATCCAGGAAAGCGACGCCGGCCTCGGCGTGGCCAAGCCGCACAAGCTCGGCGCCACCGCCCTGCCCTCGGGCCTGGCGACGGCGGCCAGCTTCGATCCGGCGGTGGCCCGTGCCGGCGGCGCGATGATAGGCGGCGAAGCGCACAGCCGCGGCTTCAACGTGATGCTCGCCGGCGGCGCGGACCTGGTGCGCGACCCGCGCAACGGCCGCAACTTCGAATACGCGGGCGAGGATCCGCTGCTGGCCGGCGTGATCGTCGGCAACGCCATCGCCGGCATCCAGAGCCGGCACGTCGTCTCCACCATCAAGCACTACGCGTTCAACGACCTGGAAACCGCCCGCACCACGCTGAGCGCGGACATCGGCGAGCCCGCGGCGCGCGAATCCGACCTGCTTGCCTTCGAGATCGCCATCGCGACCGGCCATCCGGGCTCGGTGATGTGTTCCTACAACCGCGTCAATGCGGTCTACGCCTGCGAGAACGACTGGCTGCTCAACCAGGTGCTGAAGCATGACTGGCACTACCCCGGCTTCGTGATGTCGGACTGGGGCGCCGTGCACAGCGGCGCGAAAGCCGCGCTGGCCGGGCTGGACCAGGAGTCGGCCGGCGAGACCTTCGACAAGGAGGTGTACTTCGACCAGCCGCTGCGCGCGGCGGTGGCGTCCGGCGAAGTGCCGCAGTCGCGCATCGACGACATGGCGCGGCGCATCCTGCGCAGCCTGTTCGCCGCCGGCGTGCTCGACCATCCGGCCACGCAGTCGGCGATCGACTTCGCCGCCGACCGCAGGGTGGCGCAACGCGCCGAAGAGGCCGGCGCGGTGCTGCTGCGCAACCGGGATGCGCTGCTGCCGCTGTCCGCCGCGCAGTCCGTGGCGGTGATCGGCGGCCACGCCGACAAGGGCGTGCTGACCGGCGGCGGCTCCTCGGCGGTGCAGTCGCCGCAGGGCAATGCGGTGCCTGACCTGCCGCCCACGGCCTGGCCGGGCCCGCGCATCTACCAGCCGTCCGCACCGCTGGCCGCCATCAGGCAACGCGCGCACGGCGCGGTGAGCTATGCCAGCGGCGAGGACATCGCCGCCGCCGCGAAGCTGGCGGCGCAGGCCAAGGTCGCCGTGGTGTTCGTCGAACAGTGGGCGGCGGAAAGCGTCGACGCGCCGCACCTGACCTTGCCCGGCAACCAGGACGCACTGGTCGAAGCCGTCGCCAGGGCCAACCCGCACACCGTCGTGGTGCTGGAGAACAACGGCCCGGTGGCGATGCCGTGGCTCGCCCGGGTCGGCGCCGTGCTGGAAGCGTGGTATCCCGGCGCGGCCGGCGGCGAGGCCATCGCGCGTCTGCTGTACGGCGAAGTCGATCCGTCCGGCCGCCTGCCGCTGACCTGGCCGCGCGACGAATCGCAACTGCCGCGCCCGCAAATCCCCGGTGCCGCCCTCACCTCCATGGGCCAGCCGCCGCAAGGCCAGCCGGCGCAGGACGTGGACTACAACATCGAAGGCGCCGACGTGGGCTACCGCTGGTACCAGCGCAAGCACCTCGACCCGCTGTTCCCGTTCGGCTACGGCCTGACCTACACGCACTTCGACTACAGCGGCTTCGCGCCCCGCATGGCCAACGGCAAGGTCACCGCCTCGTTCACCGTGACCAACCGCGGCGCGCGGGCGGGCGTGGACGTGCCGCAACTCTATGTCACCCTGCCCGGCCCGGACGAAGTGCGCCGGCTCGCCGGCTGGTGCCGCGTCGACCTCAAGCCCGGCCAGTCCGCGCACCTCACGGTCACCGCCGACCCGCGCCTGCTGGTGGACTTCGACAGCAAGAACCGGCACTGGCAACAGGCCGCCGGCGACTACCGGCTGCAGCTGGGCCATTCGGCGACATCGTTCCAGGGCGACGGCAAGGTGACACTGGCGGCGGCCAGCTGGGCGGCGGACGCGTCGCCGGCGGGTGTGCCGCAACCCTGCACGGCCAGCGTCACGCGATGAGGCATGTCCCGGCACGGCTGCGGCGAGTCGCAGCCGCGCCGGCAGGTTTGCACCCTACCCGACGCGGACATGATCGACATGGCGTTGCGGGTCCCGACGAGAGGCATCCAGGCATATGCATCACTCCAGACTCTGCGCCGTGCTCATCGACTGCAACGATCCCGACGTCGACAAGGCCGCCGGTTTCTGGGCCGCGGCCCTGGGGCGTGCCGTGGACCCGGACCATCCGGGCACGCGCGGCAACTATCGCATGCTGGAAACGCCGCCCGACGAACCCATCGTGCAAATTCAACGCGTCACCCATGAGAGCAGGGTCCATATCGACATCGAGACCGATGACATCCCGGCCGAGGTGCTTCGCCTGGAAAAGCTGGGGGCTGCCGTCGTCAGTCGCCTTGAACGTTGGGTGGTCATGCAGGCTCCCACCGGCCAACGATTCTGCGTGGTACGCGTGCAGCGACCGGGATTTCCCAAAAACGCCCGTCGCTGGGACTAGGGGTTGCCCATCGGGCGGACATGCCGCCCGACCCGTGGCTGGGGGCCGACACCCGCAAGACCGGGGCGCGGGGTTTCGCGGAATCGGCAAGACCCGCTGCCAACCCAATCCGGAGCTGATGCACCGGCGTCGTCCGTCGACCACCTCGCACCATGAAGCAGGCTCGCGGACGCGCCCGGGCCGACCGCACGGACCCGGCAAGGGGCCGGGAAAGTTTTCAGCCGCGGGCCGACCGCGGCGGTGACGACAGCGCCTGTCTGGCCGATGCGACCGTGGCCGCCAGATCGGCACCAGCCTCCAGCTCGATGGCCTGCTCGTCCAGCGCGGGTTCTTCCAGTACCGCCAGCTGGCTGTCGAGCAATGCCGGCGGCATGAAATGCCGGCGCTCGCGCATGCGGCGCGCCAGCTCGTCGCGCGGCACGCGCAGATAGAGCAGGCGCAGCGCCGGGTCCGCCCCGCGCAGGACATCGCGGTAGACGCGGCGCAGCGCGGAGCAGGCAACCACCACGCCCTGCCCGCGATGCGTCGCGATCGCCGCGGCAATCGCTTCAAGCCATGGCTGGCGATCCGTGTCGTCCAGCGGGACGCCTGCGCTCATCTTGGCGATGTTCGCGGGCGGATGCAGTTCGTCGCCTTCCACGAAGGCCACGCCACAGGCACGCGCCAGCGCGGCACCGACATGGCTCTTGCCGCTGCCGGAAACGCCCATCACGACGATCGTGGGCGATGCCTGGATCAGATGTGTTGGCAAGGTTGCGCTCCGGAAAAGCAGATGCGACGCAGCATACGGCACACGCAGCTTTCCGCCCGCGCGCCCCGCTACTACATCGCCGGCGCGGGCGTCCCGTCGGACCACCTGGCCGTCGGGACCATGAACACCTTGATCGGTTCGGCAGCATCGTGGAACTGCGGGTTGAGCATCACCGGGGAGCCTGGCTGGTCGGCACCCCACTCCGCATCGCGCGGGGTATAGAACATCAGGTGGGGCATCCAGTGCCCCGCGTCGTCGTTCAGGTAGCCCTGCTTCGACATCATGTAGCACATCGCGCCGGGCTCCAGCGGCGGCAACTGCTTCGCGGCGACGGCAGCCTTCATGCCTTGCAGGATCTGGGTCCTGGATTTCCCGGCGAGCGCCAGTTCGGTCCGCTTGAGGCTGATGGGCAGGATCGATCGCACCGCCGGCGGATTGAGGCACATCGGCCCGCGCAACCCGGGATTCCAGAATTCCGGGAAATCGAACTGCGCCGTCCAGGAGCGGTCGACCAGGCACACGAAGCCGTTGCTGCCCTTGACCGCCGTGACGTAGCCATGCGGCCCGAGCACCAGGATGGTGGCTTCCCCGGAAATCGCCTTGGGCGCCGCGCTGCGCGCCAGGGCGATTTCCGCATGGCGGTCCGCCATCAGGTATTGCGCCAGGGGCGCCATGCCCGGATAGGCGCGTGGCGGTTTTCGGGCCGGCGAACCTTCGGCGGCGGCCATCGCCACGGCCAGCAGCACGCCCAGTGTCACGACTCTCTTCCAGCGGCCGGTACCTTGCTTCATCGCAGTTCTCCCCGTCGGATCGCGCAGGTTATGTGGGGGCGGGACCTGGCCCGCCCCGGATCGCACCACGCTGGCGCATGGATCGCAGGCGCCAGCGGGCGATCCTCGCCAACGACGAATGGGGAGGCGGGAAATCGACACGCCGGGTCAGCCTGGCGCATGCACAGCCGCAGTGGTCGGGCCGGCCACCAGCACCACGCGATTGCCACCCTGCTCCTTGGCCGCGTACAGCGCGCGGTCGACCCGCTGCAACACGCTGTCGAAGTCGTCCGCGCCGTCGATCATCGTGGCGCCGAACGAGGCGGTGACCTGCAGCACCGGTGCCACCGCCAGCCGCGCGATCGCCATCTGCAGGCGCTCCGCCACCATGTGCAGGCCGGCGGCGTCGATGCCCGGCACGATCACCAGGAATTCCTCGCCGCCCCAGCGCGAGATGCATTCGTCCGCGCGCAGCAGCGCCTTGCAGCGTCCGGCGACCGCCTGCAGTACCCGGTCGCCGACCGGGTGGCCGTAGGTGTCGTTGATCGCCTTGAAATGGTCCATGTCCAGCATGATCAGGCCGGCGGCATGCGCGTCGTCGAACAAGTCCCCGAGCACGCGCTCGCCCAGGCGGCGGTTGTGGATGCCGGTGAGCGGGTCGCGATGCAGCATGACCTCTATCCGTGCGCGCTCGGACGCCATTCGCCGGATCGTGCCGGCCAGCCCGCGCTGCACCGGCAACAGCACCACCACCATGATGCTGACCGGCCCGTACGCCATCACCAGGTCGATGCCGCGCGGCATCCACATCTCGCGCGGATGAAGCGCCAGGTAGACCAGCACCGGCAGCGCGACCAGCAGCCAGCAAAGCAGCGCCAGCACGAAGGCCCGGCGGCCGGGGATGAAGATCATCACCATCACCAGCAGCATCACGAACAGCGACGGCACCGGCGGCAGCACGTCGATCAGCCGTACGCCTGGCGTGGACGCCGCATGCAGGGTGTAGAACCAGGCCGGGGCGATCAACGCCAGGGCCGCGACGACCAGCGCCACCCGCACGATGGCCTGCAACCACCATGGGCGCCGCATCAGGGCGACGATCAGGCCGCCGAAGATCGCGCTGGCGGCGGGAGGCACGATCAGGTCCATCGTGCGATGGACCGGGCCGAGCCAGTGGATCAGCGTGGCGCAGATGCCCGCCAGCAGCCCCACCCACAACATGACCAGAACGGCCACGCGGACGTAACTGTCTTCGGACTCTTGCATGGGTATCGCCAGGCACCCGCGAGGCTGGATGGCCAGTGTAACGCCCCATCTGACGGGGCCGCCCCACAAGCCGCCGCGTCGCGCGGCGGCGCCACGCCAGGATCGAAAACGCCTGGGCCTGCCCCCCGTCCTTGTTCTTGAATCCAAAGAGGGTCAAGGGAGTCGATAGAGGCATTTGTCGTACTATTATCGCTCCGTCGCCAGGCGCCCGATGGCCATGGCATGTGCTCCGCTCCTGCCCCGGCAGGGGCGTCGAACCCGGCACGGAGACGATGCATGACCCAGCATGACCCGTTCCAAGGCAGGCGCGATTTCCTGCGCGCATCCGGCGCGCTGGGGCTGGCGGCGATGATGCCCGGCGCGGTGCATGCCGCCCGCTCCGATGCCGGGCTTGCATCGCCGGGCGATGCCGGCGCCGCTTCGGGCACGCCCGTGCCGTCACGTGCGCCCCTGGCCCCGCAGCCTTTCCGGCGCTTGCCCGCGGGCGCCATCCGGCCGGCGGGCTGGCTGCGCCGCCAGTTGGAGATCCAGGCGTCAGGACTCGGCGGCCACCTGGACGAAACCTGGGCCGACGTCGGCCCGGACAGCGGCTGGCTCGGCGGCAGCGGCGAATCCTGGGAACGCGGCCCGTACTTCCTGGACGGGCTGCTGCCGCTGGCCTGGCAGCTGGACTCGGCGCCGCTGAAGGCGAAGGCGCAGCGCTTCATCGACTGGACGCTGGAGCATCCCTGGCCGAACGGCATGTTCGGTCCGCGCAGCAACGACGACTGGTGGCCGCGCATGGTCATGCTCAAGGTGCTCACGCAGTACCACGAGCTGAGCGGCGACGCGCGGGTGATCCCGCTGATGACGAACTACTTCGCCTACCAGTTGGGCGCGCTGCCGGCGCGGCCGCTGCGCGACTGGGGCCGGTCGCGCTGGCAGGACGAGCTGCTCTCGGTGCTGTGGCTGTACGAGCGCACCGGCGACCCGCGCCTGCTGCAGCTCGCCGCCCTGCTGCACCGGCAGGGTTTCGACTGGCAGGCCATGTTCGCCGACTTCCCGTTCAGGCAGAAGGTCGACGTGGCCGCACTCAAGGCGAAGGGAGGCGGCGACGACGTCTTCATGAAAGACCTCGGCCAGCGCGTGCACGGCGTCAACATCGCCATGTCGATCAAGTCCTCGCCCGTGTGGTCGCTGGTGTCGGGCAGCGCGCGGGACCGCGATGCCGTGCATCACCAGCTGCGGATGCTCGACACCTGGCACGGCCTGCCGAACGGCATGTTCTCGGCCGACGAGCATCTGGCCGGCCGCAATCCCTCGCAGGGCACCGAACTGTGCACGGTGGTGGAGACGATGTTCTCGCTGGAGGTGGCGCTGGCCATCACCGGCGACCCGGCCCTGGCCGACCGGCTGGAGACGATCGCCTACAACGCGCTGCCGGGCACCTTCACCGACGACATGTGGGCGCACCAGTACGACCAGGAACCCAACCAGGTGGAATCCAGCCTGCACCGGCGCCCGTGGACCAGCAACGGTCCGGAGGCCAACCTGTTCGGGCTGGAGCCCCACTTCGGCTGCTGCACCGCCAACTTCCACCAGGGCTGGCCCAAGCTCGTGCAGAGCCTGTGGATGGCGACCGCGGACGGCGGCATCGCGGCGATGGTCTACGCGCCCTGCACCGTGCAGACCGTGGTACAGGGCGTGCCGCTGCGGATCGAGCAAAGCACCGACTACCCGTTCCGTTCGCACGTGGAGATCGTGCTGCATCCGGCGCGGCCCGCCACCTTCGCGTTGAAGCTGCGCATCCCCGGCTGGGCCAGCGGATCGACGCTGAGCGTGAACGGCCACGCGCAGGCCTCGGAACGGGCCGGGCGTTTCGTGACCCTGCAGCGCGAGTGGCGGCCGGGCGACACGATATCCCTGGGCTTCGCCAGCGCGCCGACGATGGTGCCCGGCTTCAACGACTCGGTCAGCGTGCGCGACGGCGCGCTGGTGTTCGCGCTGCCGATCGCCGAATCCTGGATCAAGTGGCGCCAGCGCGGCCTCACCGCCGACTGGCAGGTCTACCCGGCCTCGCGCTGGAACATGGGCCTGCCGGAGAACGCGGTCTTCCGCCGCACCGAGCAGCCGGTCGGCCCGGTGCCGTTCTCGCGCCACCAGCCGCCGGTGACGCTCAGCGTGGAAGGCCGCGCCGTGGCCAGCTGGAAGGCGGAAGAAGGCGCCGCCGACCCGGTGCCGCGGCGGCCGCAGGCCGAGGCCAGCGACGCGCCGCAGATGCTCACCCTGCTGCCCTACGCGGCGCCCAAGCTGCGCATCACGGCCTTCCCGCTGCTGGCGCCGGGCAGCGACGCGCATCCCAGGGACGACCACGTGGGTTGAGGACCGCAACGACCTCCATCCGGTTCGCACGCAAGCGCATGGGCGAGCCCGATCCCGTTGCTGCGATCAGCCCAGCGCGTAGGGCCCGCCGCGCTCCAGCGCGCGACGATACGCGGGCCGCTGCCGTATACGCTCCACGAACGCGGCGACATGCGGCAGCCGGTCGCCCAGGCCGCTGCGCGCCATCGCCACCTCCATCGGAAAGCTCATCTGGATGTCGGCCGCACTGAAGCCGCCGCCCACGAACCACCCCGTCTGCGCCAGCTCGTTGTCGACGTACTCCAGGTGCAAGGCCAGCTGCGGATCGACGAAGCCCGACTGCAACTTGCCGGCGATCTTTCGCGCAATCGGTCGGGCGAAGAACGGCATCGGCGCCGCAGCGATGCGTGCGGCCACCAGCTTGAGCAACAGCGGCGGCATGGCCGAGCCCTCGGCATAATGCAGCCAGTAGTTGAAGCGCAACCTCTCCGGCAGGCCACGCAGCGGCGCCAGCCGCCCGGTGTCGTGGCGGTCGATCAGGTATTCGACGATCGCTCCCGATTCCGCGATCACCTGCCCCTCATCCTCGATCACCGGCGACTTGCCCAGCGGATGGATCGCCCGCAGCTGCGGCGGCGCCAGCATGGTCTTCGGATCACGCCGGTACTTGCGGATCTGGTAGGGAACGTCCAATTCCTCCAGCAGCCAGAGCACGCGCTGGGAGCGGGAATCGTTGAGGTGGTGGACGGTCAGCATGGCACGTCGCCGGCGAAGGGGATGCCGGAGGCTAGCATGGTGGTTGGCAAGCATAGAGACAGCGGCAGAGGTAGACACCGGCCGCCGAATCCGGCCTCGTGCCGCCGGTTCACCACGCCAGACCGTGCCGGCAGGGAACCCTTGATGAAAGAACCTGTCTACCGGGGCTGGCCGCAACACGCGCTGACGGTATGCGTAAGTTTGCGCGGGTAATGGGCTTGAACGAGGCCGTGTCATCGAACGTTCCGGGCAGGGCCGACATCAACGGGAGGGAGACCGCGCGCGTGGTCTGGCATGGCTCGATGGCGAAACGCGCGCGACCCTGGGTCACAGGCGCTGGCTGCAGCCAGCGCTGACGCGCCGGGCGCAGGTGCTCGTGCTGGCCTTGGTATTGGCACTGCACGCGGTGTTCCTGCTGATGCTGTGGCATGCGATGCAGTCCAAGCCGCAGCATCTGGCGGGAGTGCCTGTCGACAACGATCAGGTGCTGGTCGTGCGTCTGCTGGATGACTCCGGCACGCCACGCACCCCGCCACCGCCGGCGCCACCCGCCCTGCCCAGGTTGGCGCCCCCACGCGTTCGCCCCGTGCCGCACGAGCAGCCGCGTCGCGACGCGATGGTCGTGCAGGATCATGAAGCCGCACCTGCCCCGGCGGCCTCCGCGGCCACGCCGGCCGCCAGCAGTGTGTTCGCCAAGGATGGCTCGATACGGCTGCCGCCCTCGCTGACGGACATCCCGGTCACGGCAGGCACCCAGGCCAAACCGGCCAAGCCAGCGGACGATAGCCGGATCATGCAGCACGACAGCAACCACATGCACTACAAGCCCACGCGTTTCGACAAATATTTCCCGCCGCCGAACGAGACGGCCGGCGGTGCGGTGGGCCGCCACATAGGCGATGCGATCAAGGCGATCGCCAAAAGCATGTGCGACCCCAAAAAGAGGAGCACCGCTTCCAACCTGCTGTGCGGCGTGCCCCCCATACCACCGTCGCCCAAGGAGGGCGACGAGCGCCTCAACCTGCCACCGCCGCCGCTGGCCGCCGATCCGCATCCGCCCACACCACCGCCGCTATCGACCTGCATCGCCGAGTACAACGACACCAAGCCACTGTCGTACGGCTGCCCGGTCAACACGCCTGAGCTGGCCTTCCAGGCCGAGATGCGTGTATGCATCGACCTGTACCGTGCGGGCAAGCGCCTCAAGACCTGGTGCCCGGCCGACACGCCCGAGCGCGCAGCCGCCGAGTCGGCCACCCCAGCGGCCACCTCGAGCACGGGTTCGCCCTGAGCCCTGTGTTCGACTTCCTCCCTCGCGGTTTCCCTCTGTTCTTGTTCAGAACCGCTGTTCGTCGACCTGATCGAGGATGTCCCGCACGGCAAGGGCCGCGTTGAAGATGACCTCCCCCAGCGTCGACACGCTCCCGGGATGCAAGGCCTCCGCACTGCAGATCGTGACCATGTCTCCATTGGCAGTGATCGTCCTGGGCAGACTGTCGGTCAGGTCGATGGTGGCCCCAGAAACAGGGCGATCGTGCGTTATGGCATGCTCTGCCGGCGCGGCATGGGGATGCCGATCATCGGGGGAAGCGACAGCATGGCGACACGATCGAGGGGAGCGGGTGCCGGCTTCGGCTGGCTGACGAACGGCATCCGCGTGGGCTTCGAGCGCCCAAAACTGTTGTTCGGTGGAGCCGCCTTGCTGGTGGTGGCCTGCCTGTTGCCATCGCTGATTACCGTGCCGATGCAAATCTATGCGGCGAAGGCAGGCACGCCGCCGAGCGCAGCAACCTCGCTCACGACCATGGCGATCTCCTTGCTGTACGCGCTACTGATCATTCCGCTCTACGCGGGCTACCTGCAGTTGGTCAGCGCTGCCGAAAGACAACAGCCGGCCCGTGTATCCGACATCTTCATGCCCTATCGACAAGGCGAAGCATGGCGACTGATCGGACTCGGGCTGGCGAACTTCGTGGTCTACATCGGCGGGATCGCCATCATCGTCCTGGCTGCAGGACGCGGCATCATCGGCTGGTACATGCAGGCGCTGGCGGCACAGGCCAGCCACCAGTTGCCGCCGGCGCTGCCCGGCAGCTTCTGGACCACCATGGCGCTGCTGATGGTGTTCGGCCTCTGGATGATGGGTTTCTACGCGATCAGCCTGGGCCAGGTCGCGCTGAACCGGCGCAGCGTGTTCGGCGCCATCGGCGACGGCATCGGCGGCGCGTTGAAGAACGTGCTGCCGCTGCTCGTGTTCGCCCTGAGCTCCCTCCTTGCCTGGATCGTCGCGATCATCGTCTTTTTGATCGTGGCGCTGCTGCTAGGCCTGATCGCCAGGCTCATCAGCCCCTGGCTGATGGTCGCGGTGCTCGTCCCGCTATACATCGGGTTGCTGCTGTTGATGTTCACCGTGATGTTCGGGGTGATGTATCACCTGTGGCGCGACGTGTGCGGCGACGACGTGGCGAACGCCATGCCCCCGCCGCTGGCCGCCTGATCCGTGTCACACCCAGTCGCGCAGAAGTGACTGCGGAAAAGGGGCGTGGCCCAACTGGCCACGCCCCTCTCGGCGAAACGGGACGTTCGAGCGCGGTTGCGCAGCCGCTTTCAGCAACACGAAACGGAGCCAATCATCCCGGCTTGGCCGACTTCCCCATTGGCATCCATCTTCTGCACAGGCAACGCCCATCACTGGCGCGCCTCCATCCGCATCCCCCGCGGCGTCAGCCCCCGCTCCACCGCTTCGAAGGCGCCCTGGACGGCGAGGGCGAGCACAGCGGCGGGGACGGCACCCTGCAGGATCAGGCCGATGTCGTCGAGGCGGATGCCGGTGAGGATGGGCTGGCCGTAGCCGCCAGCGCCGATCAGGGCGGCGAGGGTGGCGGTACCGACGTTGATCACCGCGGCGGTCTTGATGCCGGCCAGGATCGAGCGCGTGGCCAACGGCAGTTCCACCCGGCGCAGGCGCACGCCGCGGGGCAGGCCGAGCGCGGCGGCGGATTCGCGCAGGTCCGGCGGTATGCCGACCAGCCCGGCGTGCGTGTTGCGCACGATGGGCAGCAGGCTGTAGAGGAACAGCGCGGCGATCGCCGGCCAGGCGCCGATGCCGAACAGCGGGATCATGAACACGAACATGGCCAGCGAAGGCACGGTCTGCAGGATGCCGGTCAGCCCGATGACGATCTGGCCGAGCCGGCGGCGCTGGGCGGCAAGCACGCCCAGGGGAATGGCCAGCAGTACCGCCAGCCCCAGCGAGGCGACCACCAGTTCCACGTGCTCGATGCTGCGCTGGAGCAGGCGGCGCCAGATCCCGCTGCCGTCGGAGGCGTCCGCCGGAGTCAGGCCCAGGAAGTCGGCGGCCACGGCGCTTTCCGGCTTGCCCTGCAACTGGACGGCGGCGTTCATGCGGAGCATCGCCTGCTCGTCGATGCGGCCGGACAGCGCGCGCAGGGCGGCGACGAAGCGGGGCGCGCTCTTTTCCAGCGACAGCCGGTACAGGTAGACCGCGTCGTAGCGCGGAAAGTAGTGGCGGTCGTCGGCCAGGGTGCGCAGGTGGTAGTGGGCGATCTCGGCGTCGGTGCGGTACAGGTCGATGGCGTCGACCGCGCCGCTGGCCAGGGCGCGGTACGCCAGCGCGTGGTCCATGCCGCGCACCTGCGTCTGCGACAGGCCGTAGCGCTGGCGCAGGCCCGGCCAGCCATCGGCGCGGTTCATGAATTCGTTGGAGAAGCCGAAGCGCAGGCCGGGATGGGCGCGCAGGTCGGAGATGCGGCTTATGCCCAGTTTTCCGGCCTCGCTGGCACGCATGCCGATCGCATAGGTGTTGTTGAAGCCCAGCGGATCGGTGATGCCGATGCCCAGCGGCGCGAGCCGCGCGCGCAGCGCGGCGATGCCGGCGCCGGGGGGCACGTCCTTGAGCAGGTCGTGGGTGATGGTGCCGGTGTATTCGGGGTAGGCGTCGATGTCGCCTTCGCTCAAGGCGCGCCACAGGATGCGGGTGCCGCCGAGCTGGCGCTCGTGCACCACGTCGAGGCCGGCTGCGGCGGCGCCAGTCCTGGCCAGTTCGCCCAGGATCACCGACTCGGTGAACTGCTTGGAACCGATGCGCAGCGGCCGCGCCTGCGCCGGCAGGCACAGGCCGGCCCAGGCGAGCAGCAGCAGGGCGAGCGCGATGCGCCTCATCGCGACACCTCCGGCAGCGTGCGCTGGGCGTGCACGAAGCGCTGGACGAAATCGTCCGCGGGGCGGTCGCGCAGATCCTCGTAGCGGCCGTCCTGCACCACCTCGCCCTTGCGCAGCAGCACGAGCCGCTCGGCGAACCAGGCGGCTTCGGCAAGGTCGTGGGTGACCAGGATCACCGTCTTGCCCAGTTCGTTGAAGATGTGCCTCAGTTCTTCCTGCAGCTCGTGGCGCACGATGGGATCCAGCGCGCCCAGCGGTTCGTCCAGCAGCAGCGCGTCGGGATCGGGCATCAGGCCGCGCATCAGCGCCACGCGCTGGCGCTGGCCGCCGGAGAGCTCGGCCGGATAGCGCTGCAACGCGGCCAGCGGCAGGTGGGCCAGCGCGGCCAGCTCTTCGGCGCGGCGGCGGATACGCGTGGCATCCCAGCCGAGGTAGCGCGGCAGCAAGGCCAGGTTGCCCAGCGCGGTGAGATGCGGGAACAGGCCGCCTTCCTGGATCACGTAGCCCACCCGCCGGCGCAGTTGCAACACCTGATCGGGCCGCAGCGCGGCGCCGTCGACGCGCACCTCGCCGCGATCGGGCCAGTCCAGCCCCAGCAGCAGGCGCAGCGCGGTGGACTTGCCCGAGCCGCTGCTGCCGATCAGCGCGGTGGTGGTGCCGGCGGCAAAGTCCAGACTGACGTCGTTGAGCGCGGCGACCTTGCCGTAGCGCTTGCTGACCCGCTCGACGGCGAAGGCGATGCGCAAGCCTGGCTCAGAGCCCGGCAAGGCAGGCCTCGTCCAGGTTGCGGCACTTGCGGCCCACCGCCGCGTAGTAGTGCAGCGGGCGCCCCTCGATCGACAGCCGGTGGCGGTAGCGCTCCAGGCGGTGCAGGCGCAGGTAGTCGTCGTGGATCATGCGCTGGATCAACTGCGAGAAGCCGCTGGTGTCGCCGCGATCGAGGAAGGTCTCCTTGATGTTGAAAGCGATCCAGCCCTGCTCGGCGATCAGGTTGTAGGCAGCGCTGAAGGCGGCCACCGGAATGTCGCCGAAACCGATCGCGGCGACGCAGGTCATCGCGTCCAGGTTCCATTCGCCCAGCTCGCCCAGCGCCGGTTCGTCGTCGCGGGTCAGGTCGGCGATGTAATAGGCGTCATAGGCCTGGGGCCGGTCGCGCAGGGCGGCGGCACGCGCCTCGGGCAGGATGTCGACCCCGACCACGCGCGCGGCACCGCGCTGCAGCAGCAGTTCGCCGACCATGCCGTTGCCCGCGCCGAGGTCGAGCACGCGCAGGCGCGCCGGATCTTCGCCGGCATCGGTCACCACCTGCCGCAGCAAGCCGACCAGCCTGGTGGGAGAGGAGCACTGCAGGCGCTCGTAGAACAACTGCTCGTAGAGGCCGGGCCGGGCGTAGATGCCGACGTAGTCGTGGAAGCGGATGCGGGTGTCGCGTCCGTCTTCTTCGATGGTGAAAAAGGATTCCCCCTGTTCGAGCAGAGTCTGGTCGGCGGCGGGAAAACCGATCCGGTACCGGCGCAGCTTCGGTTCAACGGCCATGATCCCTCTCTGGTAGTCATGGAAGTCGCATCGAGACACTTTTCACGACATGGTCTTCGACCATACATCGAAACGGAATCAGGGTCACTTTCCGACAGCGTATCCGGGCCTCTGCCTACGCGCGAAAGCCGAAGCCCCGGCCGCGCGCGGAGAGCTGCGATGCGACCTCGCCACATGGCCCTGCCGCACATCGCGCAACGCGGCAACCACCGCCTGCCCTGCTTCCTCGACGGCGACCGGCGCCGCTACCCGTCTGCATGGCCATGCCCTGCTGGCAACCGGCTGCAATACCTGGATGTCGATGGACGACCACGTCCACCTGCTCGCCACTCCGCCCGCCACGGACGCCAGTGAACCGATCTCCGTTCCGTTCTCCTGTGCAGGCGTCACCGGCCTGCGCGGGAGTTGATCAGGGCATTCTTAGGTATCGCTGCCTGCTTTGGGGAGCATTTTGAATGCGGTTTGCGTGGTGCGCACCATCACGCGGAAATTCGCATCGGCCGACTGCTCGCGATGGAAGTGCCAGTGCCGGTAGGCCGCATAGGCAGCGAGCCCCAGTTGGGTCGCGGCGAACCAGCCGAACAGTGAATCGGGGCCGAGTACCGACATCAGCGCGCCGGCCGCCGTCGGGCCCACTGCCGAGCCGACGCCATAGATCAGCAACACGCTGCTGCTGGCCGATAGCAAAGCATCCGGCGGCAGGTGATCCACGAGATGCGCCACCACGATCGGATACACGGCGAAGGCCAGGCCGCCATAGAGAAAAATCAGCACCAGCATCGCGCCACGCCATGGCGCCAGCTGCAGTTGCAGCAGCGCCAGCACTGCGGCGAGCGTGCAAACCACGGCCAGGGCGATGCGTCGATCCTGCCGATCCGACCAGCGGCCGATGGGCCACTGCAGCGCCGCGCCGCCGAGAATCGCCACGCTCATGTAGGTACCCACCTGGGTCAGCTCAAAACCCACTTCGCGCGCGTACACCGGCAGCAGACCCCAGAAGGCGCCCATCGTCAGCCCGGACAACAACGCACCGGCGCCGGCCGTCGGTGCCAGCGCAAACAGGCGGCGCAGCTCCAGCCGGGGCGCCGACTGCGGCACGGGTTGCGCCTGGCGCGTAGTCACCACCGGCAGGGTCGCGGCACATACGAAAAGGGCCACCACCACATAAAGCACGAATGGCGCACCGGGAATCCACAGCAGCTGTTGCGCCAGGGCCAGCGCGCCCAGGTTCACCATCATGTAGATTGCGAACACGGTGCCGCGCCGGGCCGACTCGGTCTGCGCGTTGAGCCAGCTCTCGATGATGGCGTACAGCCCGACCAGCACGACTCCGGCCAACAGGCGCAACAGCAACCACAACCAGGGATTGGTGCTGAGCGCATGCAACAACACCACGCAGGCCACGCACGCCGTGCAAAAGGCGAAGGCGCGGATATGGCCGATCCGCTGGACCAACAGCGGCAGCGCAAGCGTCCCCACGAAGTAGCCGGCGTAATACGCCGAAGTCAGCGCGCCCAGCAGGATGGCCGAATAACCCAGCGCCCGGCCACGCAGCGGAATCAACGTGGTCAGCAGCCCGACGCCCAGCAACAGCAACGCCGTGCCGGCAAGCAGCGAGGTGATCGGGCGTAGATTGCGCAGCATGTCCGGTTCGTTCGCGTCGCCCACCCGGGCTTCGAAGACGGAAGTATTCCAGCCTGCCCAGCTAAACGAATGTGATGGCGGACCTGGCTGGTTTCCGTGCCAGGCCGACCGTATCACGCAGTCATGCTGCGCGGCACCGCTTGAGCACGCTGTCCAGCGCGATCCGATCTACTCACGGGGCCAGCTCAACCTGAAGACCCATGTCGTCGCCTCCTGCGCGTGGCGGTACGTTCGATGTCACCACAACGTCGGACGTCGCTTCGCGACAGGAGGCAGCCATGTCACTCCACGCAGCCATCGACCTGCATTCCAGCAACAGCGTGTTGGCCGTCATGGACGGCCAGGGCAAGCCGCTTTTGCAGCGTCGACGCCCCAATGACCTGAGTCGACTGCTGACCGACCTGGCACCGTTCCGCGACGAGCTGACCGGCGTGGCGGTGGAATCCACCGACAACTGGTACTGGCTGGTCGACGGGCCGATGGACCGCGGCTACATCGTGCATCCGGTCAACACCACGGCGATTCCGCAATACGACGACCTCAAGCTCGGCAACGACTACACCGATGCCCTGCACCTCGCACAACGGATGCGGTTGGGCCTGTTGGCGGAGGGCTGCATCCTTGGCGCCGCAGGAAACACCGCGGCGGGTGGTCGCGGCAAGACGGGTAGATGCTCCTCGTCACGAACGGGGAAGAGCACCTACGCGTCTGTTGACTCCAACGGCGACGTGGTGCCCCCCGGCGGCGAAATGGTGACACCTTTTCTCATGCGAACGGCTACGAATGCACTTGTTCCTGCCTTGTTGCAGCGGCGCCGCACAGCCGGTCGAGGAAGCGACTGCCCTCCTGCGCGGCGCGTTCGTCGGCAGGCGCGAACTCGGTGATCGTCAGGCCGACCAGATCCGCGGCGGCCGCATTGCGCACCAGAGCAAGCCCGGCCTCGAAGGACAGCCTGCCATCGGGATAGGCGACGTGCGGAAATTCGGCCGGGTCTAGCGAGTCCAGATCGAAATGAATGTGGACAGGCCCGGGGATGGCCAGTCCGGCGAGGCATCGCGCCGGCTCCAGCCAGGCCAGGCCATGGGCCTGCTGGAACGCCCAGTCACCTTCGTCGCCCACATGCGCCGAGACATAACGGAATTGCGCCGGCGGCAGCGGCGTCGACAGCATCGCCTGCAGCTCGGCAGGAGCCGAGCCCAGGATCGCGGCCACCGGCATGCCGTGGAAATTGCCACTGGGCGTCGTGTCGACCGTGTTCGCATCGAGATGTGCATCCACCCACATGACGGTCAGGTCCGGGTAGCGTCGATGCAGGTAATCGATGATGGCGATATCGCAGGCACAGTCCCCGCCGGCGGTCAGGATCCGCCCTGGCTGCCGCGCATCGAGGATCGCCTGGGCCGAACGAAACTGCTCGATGATCGCGGTCCAGCGCTGGATGCCTCCACGCGCCTCGCCTTCGCCGGCCTCCGGCACGCACACGAACGGCCCGTAGTTGCGGCATACCTCCGCCGCGGCCTTCGCGCCCCGGCGCAGATGCTGCGAGCGCCCCGACCCTTGCCATTGCGGGTAGGACAGCACCAGATCGAATGGACTATCGACAACTTGCACGATTTCGCTCCCGGGAACGTCGGAACAGGACGGGCCAACTGCCCGCCCTCGAATACCACGAACAGACGGCAATCCCTGCGCCGTCCAGAAGGTGCCTGTGCAAAAAGACGACCCTTCCAGCCCAACTCTTTGATGACCGTTTCAACCCGCCTGGCCCAGGTGCGTACGCGCCTGCTCCATCACCGCTTGGCGCAGGTGCGTCAGCGCCGCCGACGGTAGGCCAGCTGCGGCATGCAGGCACAGGTCCACGCCCGGCAGCGCCGGCAGGCCGTGGCGCCCGTCCAGGCGCATCAGCGTGGACGGCAGGTCGGCGCCCGTGCGCACGGTGATGCCCAGGCCTGCGGCCACGCCGGCCCACAGGCTGTGCAGGCTGGCGGTGACGAAAGCGGGCCGCCAGGCGATGCCGGCCCGGTCCAGCGCGGCCGTGCCCGCCTGGCGGAAGAAACACGGCGGCTGGTAGAGCGCCAGATCCAGCACCGTATCCGGCCTCACCACCGCGCCCGTTCCCGCCGGCCCGATCCAGGTCATCGGCAGCGTGGCCAGGTGTTCGGCATCCGCGCGCGCGCCCTGGTTCATGGCAAGCACCAGGTCCAGCTCGCCGCGGTCGAGTCGTTCGAGCAGCAGCCGGTTGGGTTCCACCCATACGTCCACCCGCACCGCCGGGTAGGCCTTGCGGAACTGCCCCAGCGCCGCCGGCAACCAGGACTCGGCGAAATCGCCCGGCAGGCCGAAGCGCACCACGCCGTCGACCGCCGCACCGCGCACCGCGTGCACCGCCTCGTCGTTGAGTTCCAGGATGCGGCGCGCGTAGGCGTGCACGCGGTCGCCCGCCTCGGTCAACATCACGCGGCGACCCTGCTTGCGGAACAGCGGCTCGCCCAGCTGCGATTCCAGCTTGCGCATCTGCTGGCTGATCGCCGAGGGCGAGCGCCCGATCCGTTCCGCGGCACGGGCCAGACTGCCCAGGCGCAGGATCGCCACCAGGCTGCGCAAGGCGTCCATGTCGAGATTGGGAAGCGACATAGGTAAGCAATTCGAAAGTGTTGATATCGAATTATTCGGTTTTTCCGCATGTCGGCAAGCCCTACGATCGGCGAGGCCTCACCCACGAGTGCGCCCCATTCGAAGGAGAAACCCCCATGAGCCTGCACCGCAGCTTCGCCCGCCTTGCCGTCCTCGCCTGCCTGCTGCCCGGCCTGGCCTGGTCCTCCGGTGCCAGGATGGCCGACCCCCAAGGCAACATTTCGCTGGCCGGAACCTGGACCCTGGTGGCAGCCGACGTGCTGCACCCGGATGGCTCGCGCTCGCACGACTACGGCGATGCGCCGAAGGGCCTGCTGCTGGTCGACCGCATGGGGCACTACTCGCTGCAGATTTTCCGCGCCGACCGCCCGCGCTTCGCCAGCCCGGACAAGGCCAAGGCCAGCGCGCAGGAATACCGGGCGGCCGTCATGGGCGCGAGCACCCACTACGGCACGATCACGGTCGAACCTGGCCGGCACCAGCTGGTGTTCCATATCGAAGCCGCCTCCTTCCCGAATTGGGAGGGGCAGCAGCAAACCCGCGCCTTCGAGCTGCGCGGCGACACGCTCAGCTACCGGGTGCCGCCGCGTCCGAATGGCGACGTGCCCGTATCGGTCTGGCGGCGCATCGGCGGCTGAGCCATCTCGCGAAAGCGGCGCTGGGCTGACCCCGTTTAACCGGACGGTTTCCCCATCGCGCGCGTCACCGCCAATCCAGGCACGTTCCGGCTGCCCGGTTTTCCCGGCTCAGGTCACGCGCTCCCCGGCCGCCACGCGAACGGCCGTCGCATCGGCCGGCGCGGGGTGGATGACCAGGCGCAGCCGCCCACCATCCCGGCGCAGGCGCAGATGGCGATGCCTGACCAGATAGGCTGTCGCCACCCCGGCTGCCGCAAGGCCCGCCAGCGCGCCCACGCCCAGCGCCCAGCGTGCGCCGAAGTGATCGACCACCGAGCCGACCAGCGGGGCGCCGACCGGGGTGCCGCCCATGACCACCGCAATGCGCAGCGCCAGCACCCGGCCGCGCATGGCGCGCTCGGTGGTGAGCTGCATCATGGAGTTGCTGGCCGTCATGAAAGTGAGCGCGGCGAGGCCGACGAAGAACAGCACGAACGCGAACAGGACAGGGCTGGGCATCACCGCCGCCACCGCCAGGGTGACGCCGAAGGCCGCCGCGGCGACACCCATCAGCACCATGCCGGGGAACGGGCGGCGGGCGGAAAGCAGGGCCCCGCTCATGGTGCCCGCCGCCATCGCCGAGGTGAGCAGGCCGTACTGGCTGGCATTGCCGTGGAACACGGTGACCGACATGGTCGAGATGAAGATGGCGAAGTTGAAGCCGAAGGTGCCGATCAGCAGCAGCATCACCAGCACCGCGACCAGATCCGGACGCCGCCACACGTAGCGGAATCCCGCCAGCAAGCTGCCCCGCGTGCGTGCAGGCCGCGTTTCGCCATGCAGTTCGTGTACGCGCAGCAGCCCCAGCGATACCAGCACGGCGGCATAGGAGCCTGCGTTGACCAGGAACAGCCAGCCCTCGCCGACCGCGGAGATCAACAGGCCCGCCACCGCCGGGCCGACCATCCGCGCGCCATTGAAGGAGGCTGAGTTCAGGGCCACCGCGTTGGCCAGGTCGTCATCGCTGACCAGGTCCGATACGAACGCCTGCCGGGCCGGCGCGTCGAACGCGGTAACGATGCCCAGCAGCAGGGCAAAGCCATCCACCTGCCACAGCTGCACCACGCCGGTGATCGTGACCAGTCCCAGGCCCAGCGCCAGCAGGCCGGCGGCGCCCTGGGTGTACAGCAACAGCTTGCGGCGGTCCCAGTGATCCGCGGCAAAGCCGGTCAACGGCAACAGCAGCAGGGCTGGCCCGAACTGCAGCGCCATCACCGTACCCACCGCCGTGGCGCTGTGATGGGTGAGCACGGTGAGCACCAGCCAGTCCTGTCCGACGCGTTGCATCCAGGTGCCCACGTTGGACACCAGCGCACCCGCGGCCCACAACCGGTAGTTGTAGCTCCTGAGCGAACCGAACATGCCGTTCATTGCGGCTCCGACGGCTTCGACGGATCGTTGCCGCCCCGGAGGCGACCGCAACCCCGTGCCAGCCCGACGAGGGCAATCAGCATGCCTGGGAGCGTGGCCAACGGCGTCCGGATCGCGCAGCCGCTCACGCCGCCGGCGAGATGGGGCATCGCGTCGGCAGGCATGACGCCGCCAGCGGGCCATGCGAGGTAGTGGGGCCAGGACATGGCGAAAGATTCCAGTGGGGCTTGCCCGCGCGGCAAAGCATGAACTTTAGCCGTCATCGGGAAAGCGCACATCGGTCGGTCGTCAGGGCTTCTTCCGCAAGCAGGGGATCACGCTCGATGGAGCCGGCCGCGCCATCGCGATCCATTCGCCCAATAGGCGCGGATCACCTGGCCCCCGGTTGCACCCCAGCCTCATCCGGTGGCGGCATTCCCATGCCATCCGCGATATGGCGAACCGCGCGAAGCCGGCGTATGGTCCGCAAGCCGCATTGATCCGGGGGGGAGACATGGCCATGCACGTGGAAGGAGGCATCGACGCGACCGCCAGGATGCATCCGGACGTGCTGGAACCACCGAAGCTCACGTTCGCCGCGTTGAACGCAAAGATCGACGCACTGCCCAAGTTCCCAGAAGATTCGACGATTCTTCCAAAGCAGGCCAAGTGGAGATGCGTGGTCGCCATCGCGGGCGCACTGTCTGCCCTGCCCGGCATCAAGCTGCTTTCGGGCAACGCAATCTGCACGGCCATCATCGGCTCCACAGGCGTAGCCGCAGAGATCGCGGGCGTCGTTGTCGCCGTCCCCTCCGGCATGCCCGGCAAGTGGCCGACGTTCGCCAGCGAGCGACGTGGATTCGCGGCGGAACTGGATTTCGATCTGACTCATCACCTGGCGCTGGTCGATCCGCGACCAACGGCACGGATTCGATGACAACCTCGTCCCAAGCCACCAACCACCGTCAAAGTGCCCCTGACACCTCTTCCCCACTCGACCACCGAATTCCAAACGACGCGAGGATTCCACACATGCCACGTTTCCATTTTCTCCGCAGCACCGCCATGGCGGCGGGTCTCGGCATGGCCGCTGCCTGCATGTCGCTGCCCGCTTTCGCCGCCACGCCGGACACGGTGACCTTCGCGGCAAACAGTGTATGGGCGCAGGAAATCGGCAACCTCGCCCCTTCCGGCAGCTCGCACGATTACACGGTGGCGATCGCGGCGGGCAAGACATTGCAGATCAACCTGCTCAGCAGCAATGCGAACGTGTATTTCAAGGTGAACGACCAGACCCACGACAAGCAACTGCTGGACTCCCATAAGACGGGGGTCTCCACCTGGTCGTCTCCGAACGCGACGGCCACCACGTACGCCATCCAGGTCTACATGGACCCTGGCGCGGTGAAGCGCGGAGAAACCGCGAAATACGCGTTGCAGGTCGGGCAATACGGAGCCGCAGACTTGCAGCCGCCGACGACCGCAATGACATTCCAGGCCAACAAGCCATGGGCGGTAGAAGATGGCAGCCTGGCTTCCGGCGCCACCGCGCACAACTTCACCGTTCCCATTGCGGCGGGCATGACAGTCAAGGTCAATCTCGTCGCGAGCAACCCCCAGCTGCACTTCAAGGTGGATGACCAGACCCATGGCAAAAAGCTGGTCGACACGAGCACGACCGGGGCGAACACCTGGTCCGAGTCGGCTGCGACGGCGACGACCTACATGATTCAGGTGTACGCCGACCCGGCGGCGATGCCGGCTGGACAACGAGCACGGTTCACCCTGCAGGTCGCTCAATACGGGTCGGGGGGCGCACAACCCACGCAACCCGCAGGCGCGACCACGGCCGCGTCGCCCGCTGCGACAACATCGGCATCGACGCCCCCGGCATCGCCATAAACAACGGCACCTGCCGGGAGTCAGGATCAAGGCGGCCCAGGGCCACTTCCAGCGGCCAGCAAGAAACCCTGACACCTTTTCACGCCGCATCCTCGCCGGATTCGACAGCAACGCGCTTCCGCTGCGGAGTGCACCGGGAAGAACCATGAAGACTCGTCGCGATTTCCTCACCCAGGCGCCGCTTGGCCTGCTGGGTGCCGTGGTGGCTGGCAGCGCGTTGGCGCAGGCCGGGCAGAACCCCGCGCCGACCACGCCGCCGCCCGGCTCGCCCGGCGCCTTCAACACCGCGCCGCCGGCGGGGCCGAAGCTCACCACGGCCACCTTCGCGGAAGCGGAGAAGCTGCAGCAGGTGACGATGACCGAAGCGCAACGCGAGATGGCGGTGGCCAGCTGGCCCACCTCCATGGCCGCGCTGCTGGAGCGCCGCACCGGTCCGCGCAAGGTGGCGCTGGAAGAAGGGCTGGCGCCGGCCACCACCTGGTTCCCGGCGATGGGCCGCGCGCACGTCGGCCCCGCGCATGACCGCTTCGCACCGTCCAGGGTGGCGGCCACGCCGCTGCCGGCGAAGGACGAGGACATCGCCTTCGCCTCCGTCGCCCAGCTCGGCGCGTGGATCCGCGCGCGCAAGCTCAGCTCCACCCGCCTCACGAAGATCTACCTCGAACGCCTGAAGCGCTTCGATCCACAGCTGCGCTGCGTCATCACGCTGTGCGAAGAGCACGCGCTGGCGCAGGCCGCGCAGGCCGACAAGGAGATCTCCGCCGGCCATTACCGCGGCCCGCTGCACGGCATCCCATGGGGCGCCAAGGACCTGCTCGACACCGCCGGCATCGCCACCACCTATGGCGCGGAACCCTTCAAGCACCGCGTGCCGAAGGACGACGGTGCGGTCACCCGCAAGCTCAACGAGGCCGGCGCGGTGCTGCTGGCCAAGCTCAGCCTGGGCGCGCTGGCGCTCAACGACATCTGGTTCGGCGGCCAGACCATGAACCCGTGGCTGCTCAAGGAAGGCGCCTCAGGCTCCAGCGCCGGCCCGGCCTCGGCCACCGCCGCCGGCCTGGTGGCGTTCGCCATCGGCAGCGAGACCCAGGGCAGCATCATCAGCCCGTGCATGCGCTGCGGCACCACCGGCCTGCGCCCCACCTACGGCCGCGTGCCGCGCACCGGCGCGATGACCCTGTGCTGGACGATGGACAAGCTCGGCCCCATCGCCCGCTCGGTGGAAGACACCCTGCTGGTGCTCGACGCCATCCGCGGCACCGACCCCGGCGACAGCGCCAGCGTGGCGGCGCACCTGGACTACGACGCGGCCGCCCCGATCAAGGGCCTGAAGGTCGGCTACTTCCCCGGCTGGATGAAGGAGGCGCCGGCCACCGAGCTGGACCGCGCCGCGCTCGAGCAACTGCGCGCGCTCGGCCTGGTGCCCACCGAAGTGTCCCTGCCCGACTGGCCGTACGACGACCTCAACGTGTTGCTGTTCGCCGAATCCGCCGCCGCCTTCGAGGAGCTCACGCTCTCGGGCGAAGCCGACCACATGCGCGTGCAGACCCCGGACGCCTGGCCCAACCTGTTCCGCGAATCGCGCTTCCTCTCCGCGGTGGACTTCGTGCAGGCCGACCGCCTGCGCCGCAAGATGGCGAAGGAGATGGAGCGCGTGATGGGCGAAGTCGACCTGCTGCTGGTGCCTTCGCTGCGCGACGAGATGATGGTGATCTCCAACATGAGCGGCCACCCCTCGCTCACCCTGCGCACCGGCTTCGTGGAAGTGGACCAGGTACGCAGCGACTGGGCGCCCGACCCGAAACACCCGCTGCCGAAGCTGGCCAGGCCGCACCGCGTGCCCTACGGCGTCACCCTGGTCGGCCGGCTGTTCGAGGAAGGCACGCTGGGCCGCGTCGGCCGCGCGCTGGAGGCGAAGGTGGCGGTGGCCGGGGAGCGGCCGCCGGGGTTCTGATCGACGGGGCCTGATCCGGCCAGGCAGGCCGGAGTGCGCCGGGATGACTCGGCGCGCTTTTTATGAAGGCCACAAGCAGACGGGGCAATAATCCCCCCTCAGAGCTTGTACTTCCCCATCTCTCCCCTGCCATCCCTCTGCGGCCACACCGGGCACAACGCCTCCACCGCCTCCATGAGCTCCATCCAGTCGGAAAGATCCCCCTTCCCGGGCAGCGAGGCCGACACGACATAGCCCCCGGCCAGCGGCTCGGCCACCCGGTCAGGATGCTTCATCGGCAACTTGGGCGAGGAGTTCATCGAGCCATTCCGTGCGGTCGAACAGAGCGAAGTATCCGCGTACCTCGGCCATGTTGAGCTTTCCGCGCTGCGCCCGCAACAATGCCCGAATGTCGTCGAGGTCGCGGGTACGGGATGGGTTGTTTACAAGCGCCTGCAGCTTGAAGCCGATCAGGCCTTCCGCACTGATCACCCGCAAGGTGCCGAGCGCCGTGATGCGTTCGCTGGCCTCGCCCAGAAGACGCCTGGCCACCGGGCGATGGGCATAGAGCAAGTCCAGGCCTTCGTCGTCGCGCTGGTAATTGGCGGCGTCTTCGCTGCGATGCACGCAGCGGTAGCCCAGACCAAGCAGGATATCGTGCAGGCGACCCGCATCGTCCGCATCGGCGAGGAAGTCCACGTCACGGGTAGCGCGCACCACCTGATGCGCGGCCAACGCCAGGCCTCCGATCAAGGCAGGCGGCGTCTTGCAGCCGGCGAAGGCGGCGAGGGCCTGCTTGATTTGCTCGACTAGGCGCGACATCGGCGTATTCCAATGAAATGGGCGTGGGGGTCGATCGCCACTGGATACACGATACCAAGCAAGAACACCCTCTCCCCCGGCACAGCAGAAGAGAGGAAGTTGCTGCCTTGCATGTTGCGGCGCTGCTCGCCGCCTGCGTCGTGCAGCGCGAAATCCGCTCCGCCAATACGATGCCCGCCCCGTTCGTCCTGAGCGTAATGAAGCATATCGAAGCACGCACCAGGAAAATCCCCACCAAGCCGGACGGTGAGCGGTCCGTGGCGTGGTTCTCAAAATCGGGAAAAGCCTGCGGCAATACTCCACCGAGCGCGCGGGTCTGCCGCGTTCGTCGACTCGCGCCCTGAAGGCTGCGCCACGCGCGCACTTTTCCAGACAGGAATGGCGCCAAGCCACTGGTCTGGTCAGGGAAAGATGGGGAGTTCAGCCGCCATCCCTTTCCCGGGTATTCCCATGAGGAGAGCTTCTGACCATGCATCCGACGACCTCGCCCCACTCGATTTTAGATCGATTGAATTTCTTCCCGAAGATCCGCCCGAGCCGCCTCGGCACTCCCTGGATACACCGCTCGCCCAGTCGGGCCTTGGCCTGCCTGATGACCCTGGCCATCGCGTTCGCCACGGCGGCGACTGCACGGGCCCAGCCACAGCAAGCCGAGCCGCAAATCGATGGGCCGACGGCCGTCGCCCGGGCCCGGGCGGCGGCGGACGTGTTGATGAGTTCGTACGATCCGGGCAAGGCCTGGTTCCCCTCCAGCTGGTGGAATTCGGCGGTCGCCCTGCAAACCATCGGCGACTACATGCAACGCAGCGGGGACCGCCGCTATCTCGCTCAGCTGGACAACACCTTCGAGAAGGACAAGGGCACGTTCCCGGCCGGCGTGCTGTCCGGCGATCCGCTGCTCGGCAACTTCACCAGCCGCGCCATCGACGACTCCGAATGGTGGGGCCTGACCTGGGTTGAGGCCTATGACCTGACCCGCAACCCGAAGTACCTGGACATGGCGGTCACCATCGCCAACTACGTCTACGGCTACTGGGACACCAGCACCTGCGGCGGCGGCGTCTGGTGGAACGCCGAGCGCACCTACAAGAACGCCGTCACCAACGCGTTGTGGATCAGGCTCACCGCCGAACTGCACAACCGCATCCATGGCGACCGGACCTGGCTCGCCCGGTCCAGCACGGCCTGGAAGTGGTTCCAGGGCAGCGGCATGATCAACGCCAACGGCCTGGTCAACGACGGCCTGACCGACACCTGCACCAACAACGGACAGACCGTGTGGAGCTACAACCAGGGCATGGCGATCGGCGCCGGCCTGGAACTGTGGCGCGCCACCCGGGACCCGTCCATCCTCGCGACGGTGCGCCGCCTGGCGGATGCCGCGATCGGTCCTGACGGACTGGTCGCCAACGGCATCCTGACCGAGAGTTGCGATGCCCTCGACCAGACCTGCGACGACAACGGCAAGCAGTTCAAGGGCATCTTCATGCGCTACTGGACCGATCTGGTCGACACCACCCACGATCGCGGCTACGCGGCCTTCCTGGACCAGCAAGCCGAAAGCATCTGGAACGATGATCGCGACGCCGCCGGCCGGCTCGGTACGCGCTGGTCCGGCGCCACCAGCGACGCGCATCCCAACGTCTTCGATTGGCGCACCCAGGCCAGCGCGCTCAGCGCCCTGATCGGCGAGATACCCGTCTGGACGCCGCAGGCATCCCTGGCCGCGACCATGTCCCCGGCGCAGCCCGTGATCATGCCGGCATCGTCGGGAAGCACGCCCATCGCCATCGACCTCGGGGTCTCGGCCACCGGCTGGTTCCCGCTCAACGCGAACGCATCGGTCCAGGCGCCCGCCGGCTGGGGCATCTCGCCCGCAGCAAGCCAGCTGCGTCTGCAGCCGCACGGGGTGGCATCCCCGGTCGGCGGCACGATCCCGCTGACGGTCACGGTGCCGAGCCTGGCCACGGACGGACACCACATGGTCACCGCCACCGTGGCGGCGGCCGGGCTGCATTTCAGCACCCAGGCCGACGTGCTGGTCGCGCACGCGATCGACTTCGACACCGGCACCGCCGACGAGACCCCGTGGCTGTGGGATCCCGACGGTTCGCAGAGCAATGGCGTGCAGAACCGGTTCGCCGACGGCACCAGCCACTTCACCTATCGCTTCCCGTTCCCGTTCGATACCACATCGGCGCATGTCACCCTGACCATCGACAACGAATACCTGGTCCAGGTCAGTACCGACAACCAGAACTGGACGACCGTGCTGCAGGAGAACCAGCGGATCACCGACGGCTCGAACAAGGCCGACCAGACCATCGACCTGACGCCCTACCTCGGGTCCGCCAGCGATGGCGCGAAACCGGTCTACGTCAAGGTGTCCGACGCGTTCCCCGATGATGGCTGGGGCGGGCGCGTGTACCACGTCACCGCGAACTTCACCGAATAACCAGCCGGACCAGGCCGTGCCTGCGTCCTCCAGAGACAAGGAGGACGCAGGCCAATGGCATCGTCGAACCTGATTGGCATCGAAACGCAGCGGCTTGAAGCCACTCACCCCGGCCCCTCCCCGGCAAGGCCTGAGGAGAGGGAGGCAGGCGCATCGCGTTCGCTTCGGCCCATCACTACCCGGTTGTCCACCTGGCGGACGATGTCGCGCCGTGTTCCCGCGTCAGGCACCCCGTGACTTTCGAATCAAAGTCGCCGCGGCGACGGACGAGCGGTCGATGTCGATTTCCGAAGGCCCCGTTCGTCCTCCTGTCACAGGGCCGACCAGGCCGAGCTCCAGGAGGATGACGGACGATGATCACGGTCTTTGGCGAAGGAAGAGGCTTCCGGGTCGTCTGGCTGCTGGAAGAGATGGGCCTCGCGCACCGGTTGCGGCCGGTGGACCTGCTGGCCGGCGTCGAGAAGGATCCGGAGTTCCTGGCCATCAACCCAGCCGGTTTCATCCCGGCGATCCGGGACGGCGACGTCACCATGGTCGAGTCCATCGCGATCATGGAGTACCTGATGGCCCGCTACGGACCCACACCGCTGGCGCCCGCCCCGCACGATCCGGCGTTCCCCGCTTACCAGCAGTTCCTCCACCTTGGCGAAGCCGGCCTCGCGGCCTCCGTCTACTTCGTCGTCGGCGCGCGCAATTTCGCGCCGGAGTCCGAGCGGCAGAACTGGAGCGCCGATCAGGCGCTGGACGTTTTCCAGACCCGGCTGGGCCTGGTGACGCGGCAGCTGGCACACACGCCCTATCTCGCCGGCGAGAGGTTTACCGCTGCCGACATCTCGGTGACCTACGCGCTGGAACTGGCGCAACACGGTGCAGGCATCGCCCTTGGCGACACGGAGAAATCCTATATCGCCCGCACCAGCGCGCGCGAAGCCTACCGGCGCGCCATGGAGACCTGCCAATCCAGGAAGGCATGGTTCGCCAGGACGCCCGTTCAATGATCCCTGTTTCTTCAACCCCGACGCCCCCGCTTTGGGATACCAAGCCAAGAAGCGAACCCCGCCTCGTTTTGGTTCTGCCCCGAAGTGATTCGAACGCTCTGAACTTCCCGCGCCGCCTTGAGTCGATGAAGAGGCCTGCCCGGCGCCCCCCGTCCGGGCCATCGACGGGAGAAACCTCTTGGGCAGGAAGTACCTGAAAGCAGGCAGCGCCCTTTTACTGGCCATGGTCCTTGGCCAGGCCACCGATGCCAGCCACGCCGCCGCGCCGCAGCGCATGCCGGACAGCTATGCGCAAGCGGCGAAGCTGATCGACCTCGGCCATGGCCGCCAGCTCAACCTGCGCTGCTCGGGCAGCGGGCCGCAGACCGTCCTGCTGGAGGCCGGCGCGCTCAACGATTCCTCCACCTGGTTCAAGGTGCAGCCGCTGCTGGCCGCCCACGCGCGCGTCTGCGCCTACGACCGCGCCGGCTTCGGCTTCAGCAGCGAGGGGCCGTTGCCGCGGAATCTCGACGCCGACGTGGCGGATCTGCACGCGCTGATCCAGCGTGCCGGCCTCGCGACCCCACTGGTGATGGTGGGGCACTCGCTGGGCAGCAACATCGTTCGGCAGTACGCGAGCCGCTACCCGGCGGACGTGGGCGCGATGGTCCTGCTCGATCCGCCCGCGCAGGACATCGGCCGGTTCGCCCCCGGCTGGCAGAAGGACGAGGACACCCTCTCGGTGCAACGGTTCGCGTTTCTCCACCGCTGCGAGGCGGCCGCCGAAAAGCACGCACTGCCGTCCACCGATCCGGAACTGCGCCAGTGTCTCGGCGAGGCCGATCCGCTCGCCAGCGCCAGGCTCAACGCGGTGAACCTGGCCCACATGTCCAAACCCGCGTTCTGGCACACCGTGCTGTCGGTGCTCCAGAACAATCCCGCGGTATTCAAGCCGCCGGTGTCAAAGCAGGAGACGCACGGCTCGACGCCCCTGCTGGTGCTGTCCGCCGCGAACACCTATGCCGATGCGCTGCCGCGCGACCGCAAGGGTCTGGAAGAAGCCCGCGCCCACACGCAGGCGCAGATCGTCGCCACTTCCTCCCGCGGCACGCTGGTGCACGTCCCGGATACCTCGCACGACATCCAGATCGACCAGCCGGAGGCAGTGGCCAAGGCGGTCGAGCAGGCACTGCGGATGGCAAGGCACGCACTGGGGTGATGCTGTCCAGGGGCAAAGCCAAGAATGAGGCTGATCCGGCCGACTGACACCAAGCCAGCGCGGATTCAACGTCCGCCGTCCCGGTTTCCGTGCCCCGGTTTCCGCGCCCTGCCCGCGCTCAGTGCTTCTTTTTCCCGAAGCCGGGGATGGCCGTGGCTTGTTTCATCCATGACGCGGCCTGGCGTTCGTCGAGGTCTTCCACCGATGCAAGGTTCACGCCCCGCGAGTCCTTGCCCATCCCGATCGGCGTAACCGGCGGCACCGGCTTGAGCGAGGTGCCGCGGCCGAACGTCAGCTTGACGTGGCCGGCGAAACCGCCGCAGGAGAAGCACCAGCCATCGCCGACGCCGTACCACGCCATGCCCCATTTCACGGAGCGCCGCAAACCCGGCAGCGTCCTGGCGGCCAGGGCATCGACGCGCTCGGCGATGCCGCGTTGCGGCTGCGGCAGGCTGCGGATATAGGCAAAAACCGGCTCGTCCCCGTCCTTGGCCTTCGCCGGGCTGGCCCGGCCCGTCATGGCGACCGGCAGCGTGGTGGCGACCGCGGGCGCTGCCGCGCGCGCGCCGGGTTGGCGTGCTTTCGACCCGGCCTTGGCGACCGGGCCGGCAGCGGGTTTCCCCGCCGCCTTGCCGCCTGCTTTCCCGGTATCAACGGTGCGTGCCATCGCAAGCCTCCCATCGTGGAACCGTGCAGAAGTGTCCCTGACGCCGCTTCCAATCAAACGCCTGAAGATGGCCCTTATTCTGCTCTTCCTTCGGGCCGCGGCTTGAACCGGCGAACCTCCTGCGGCCAGCCGCAGGCTTCGGCCAGCTTGCCCGCCCACTGCCTTGCCGCCTGCTCGTCGGCCACGTCGATCACGGTGAAACCGCCCAGAAACTGGTGGTCCCGGACGTAGGGCCGTCGGTGAACCTCAGCGTGCCGCGGGTGGCATCCGCCGTGAAGGCCGCATCCGGATCCTCCTCCAGCCCCCCCGGCGAACACGTAGACACCCGCCGCCTTCATCGCATGCACCACCACCATTGCCAGCGGACCGCGCTCCTTGAACCACCTCTCGCTGTGCTCGCCGACCCACGGCTGGTTGAAGTAGATCAGGTACTCGCCCATGTGCTGCCCAAGGTCACGCAGCGCTGGTGGCTGCCGTCTTCCTGACGACGAACGGGCGCAGCCCGGATCGACACAAGACTGGGCGCTTCGTCGACGTGCAGAAAACGGGACGGAGGAAGTCAAGCGAAGACCTTGCAGCTTCCTCCGCCCCGGTTTCCTCCGGAAAGAGGACGGGGCCCAGGTTTCCGTGGCAGGCTAGAGGCCTCACGAACGTCGATCACAGGGGATCAACGCGAATGGAGTCATCGACACTGACGTTTGCCGCGCTGGACAAGCGGATCGAGGACTTGCCGCTGCATCCGTCCTACCAGTTCACCCCCAGCCGTCGCGCGGGATGGGGCAGCAGCATTGGTTTCGCATCGGCCTTGCTGGCCCTGATCATCGGCAAGACGCTGCCCAACAACCGCTGGGCACTTGCCGCCGCAATTGTGCTGGTGGTTATCGAGCTATCGGCGTTCTTTGTAGCTTGGACCGCGCAACAGCCAGGCTTCAACATGAAGCCGTCCAGCGAGCGGCGCGAATTTGCCGAGATCCTGGACTTCGACATGCCGCATCACGAAGAGCTGATCGGCTGGCTGCGGAATTTTCCGCGCGAGCGCCTGCAGGCCATGAGCGACTTCACCGGTTTCCGCGTGGAGCGGTTGCGCAGCAAACTCCCCCTGTTGACCGGCGGGCTGGACAGGCTGGGTATCCTGCCGATCCTCGTCGCCCTCTTCATCCAGTTCAAGGACATGCACTGGCCGCCGCAAGTCAGCTGGCCCGAGGTCTTCCTGTTCGTCCTGCTGATGGGCGTCTACTGGCTGAGCCTGTTGCAGGTTGGGGTGCGATTCCGCGTGGAGCTGTACGACATGCTCCTGAAAAAAGCGCTCGCGACGTAGCCGCCCAGATCCGTGTAGAACGAACAACACATGGGACGGATAAAGTGCGCCGTGCCACGCATTTCGGTTTGGAACATTCGGGGCCTGAGGACTTACGCGGCAATCCGCTCAATCTGGTCGACGGTCTTGCCGAGTGTCCGGTGCGCCTCTTCCAGATCGTAGTCGGCCTGAAGTCCCATCCAGAAGCGCTCGCTGGTCCCCAGGGCAGCGGCCAGGCGCACGGCGGTATCCGCCGTGACACCGCGCTTGCCGAGCACGATCTCGTTGATGCGGCGCGGCGGCACGCCGGCAGCGCGCGCCAGGGCGTTCTGGCTGATGCCCATCGGCGTCAGGAACTCCTCGAGCAACACTTCGCCGGGATGGATGTTGGGCAGGCTCTTCATGATCGACTCGTTGATGTCAGTGGTAGTCGACGATTTCCACGTCATGGGCGTCACCGTCGATCCAGCGGAAACAGACGCGCCATTGATCGTTGATGCGGATGCTGTACTGGCCCTTGCGCTGGCCCTCCAGGGCTTCCAGCCGATTGGCCGGAGGAATGCGCAGGTCATCCAGCACCGAAGCGTTTGCCAGCATGCGCAGCTTGCGGCGCGCCACGGATTGGATATCGGCAGGCAGGCGCCGGGAAGGCGTGCCGCCCCAGATCTTCTCCGCTTCCTTGCCGGCAAAGTTCCTGATCACCGGCAAACCATAACGCCATCCGTCATATAACGCAAATCGTCATGGCCTGACCCGAAGCGCACTTCGCGACCATTCAAACGGTTGCAGGTGAATCTGGCCCCGTCTTTCCAAATAACCCTCAGATACGTTCGTGTGGCGCCAGGTAACGCCATTGTCCCGGCGGCAGTTTCGCCAGCGGAATACGCCCCACGCGCAGACATTTCATCGCCAGCACGGTGAGTCCGACCGCGTTGCACATCGGCTCGATCTGGGTCGGCCGCAACACCTTGAAGGCGAAGCGCAGCCGTTGTTCACTCTGCCAGCTAACCTTGATCGGCGGCATCGCATAGTTGTTGAAGCGCAGGCCGTGATTGAGCAGGGCCAGCCCGTTCGGAATCAGCGTGCCTTCCACATCGACGACAAATTCCTGTTCGATGCGACTGACATCCTCGGTCAGCTTGCGCACGACGCGCCAGTCCTGGGTGAAGATCAACAGGCCACTGGCACCTGTCGGAAGCGAAAGCGGCGAGGTCAGTCGATGCAGGTGTCGCCGCAACGGGCGCACGCCGGAGGCATCGTCAGGCGTGCGTGTCAGTGCAGTGACCAGCGCGCTGGCCGGGTTGGCGCCGGCATCGCTATCGTATCCCGAGGGCTTGTGCAGCACCAAGGTGATCGGTTCGGCGGGAGTCAGCCGGGCAGCCGGATCGAGTTCGACGACTTGCGTGTCGACCATGAACTGCGGCTCTTCCACCACGTTACCGTCGACCCGCACCCAGCCGCCTTCGATGTATTGCTGGGCCTCGCGTCGCGAGCAACCGGTCAGCGCAGTGAGATGTTTGTCGAGGCGTAGCGGTTCGGTCATCGGGTGGGTCGCGGGTGGTGGTCAGTCGGGCCATTGTAGGCCGCGGCGAAACGAAACCGGGGTCAGAGTCTGAGGTTTCCGATCACAGGGGATCAACGCGAATGGAATCATCGACACTGACGTTTGTCGCGCTGGACAAGCGGATCGAGGACTTGCCGCTGCATCCGTCCTACCAGATCACCCCCAGGAATGCGCTGAGGACTGTATTCAACCTCCTTCGCCGAGGTTTCGCCACCACAGGGACGAATTTCGAATATGCGCATCCTGAACACCGTCATTTCGATTAATTAAAAACACGTACTTCGAATTAATCAAAAAAGTGGACTACAAAATAAAGTCCAATTCCTACAAATTAAACCCATCCGCCTGACAGATTTTGTTTTACTTCCGCCTTATAATGAAAACCGCCGCAGCGCAATTGACGCCGGCCGGAGAAAACCGCAACGGGAGAAAACCCGCAAGACCAAAAGCAGCGCGGGCCGCATGGGCTGGAACCCATACGACCCGCTGACCACAACCAACTTACGAGGAGTTGATCATGGCTAAGCCCGATCATACGGCAGTCGCGCCCGACGATGCGCGCATCCCCACCAACCCGCTCTCGCGCCCCTACTGGACCCTCGCCGAAGCCGACCTCGGCCAGCAGGACGCCGCCACTCTGGCCGGCCTCACCACCGCCATCCGCGCCCTCGCCCGCGTCCTCACCAACAGCGAAGCCTTCCGCGACATGCACGTCAACAGCCAGAGCGACACCATCGAGCGCGGCTGCAGCCCGCTGGATGCTCCCACCACCGAAGGTCTCTTCGCTGCCTTGTACTTCCTCAGCGAGCAGGCTGAGGGGCTCAGCCAGTTGCCTGTGTCCACCTCGATCCATTCGAACGACGTGTCGTACTGAGCTCCGCAAACCATCTCGCCGGGCGGCTGTTCCAAGACCGCCCGGCCAACCCCGGGTGGGCGACGTCAGGTTCCAGGCGATGATCGCAAAAGCGCTAGGTCGCCACGCCTACCGGCGCCGCGTTGCTTGAACTGGTGCGCAGCGTCCAGACGGCAGCCGCGGAACCAACGATCCAGGCGCAGGTGTCTGCCCCTGCCGAAGCGTCACCCGCTTGCCCGAAGTGCGGCAAAGAGATGATGCAACGTACCAACAGACGAACCAACGACCACTTCTGGGGTTGCACGGGCTATCCAAGCTGCCACGGTACGCGTCAGCTCGAAGAAGGCGCACTCTGACGCTTGTTCCGCAGGGCGATGGTTAATTGGCCACGCCCCCTTTATTCGTATTCATGCTTGGCCGCCGCTTGCAGATTTCGTAGAGAAGTCGCACATGATCAACTTTGTACTCAATATAACTTATTGATTTTATGAGTTAAATATCTTAGAAGTTTGCATGTTTCGCACGCTACAGACTTTTTTGCTCTTTTGCCTTACAATGAAAGGCGCGTCACATTTCCACACCTCCGGAGGTCGTATGGCTACATCAGCTAAAGCGAAAGGCGCGGCGAAGAAAGCTCCAGCTCCCCAGCCAAGCTCTACCAAACGGAGTTACGTCAGCCAAGCAGACATTCCGGCATTCGGCATCGAACAAGCGATCCGCATCCCGCAAGCCATTGCCGACAACTATGGCAAGAGCCCAACTAAGCCGCTGCGCGTAGCACAGGCAATGGACATGACACCTGGGTCAAGCCACTTTCGCATGCTTTGCGGCGCTTCAATTGCATACGGACTCACGGAGGGCGGCTATAACTCCGAAACCATAGCGATTACTCCTTTAGGACGACGGATCGTTGCCCCAACCAAAGAAAACGATGATCTTGCCGCCAAACGTGAGGCATTCCTTCGGCCGCGAGTGATTCGAGAGTTCCTAGCGAAATACAACAACAGCCGATTACCATCGGAGCAAATCGCAGGGAACGTTCTAGAAGAAATGGGCGTACCCAAGGAGAAAGCAAAGGAAGTATTGGCTCTGATCATCGACGGACTCCAAGCACTTGGACTTTCACGTGATGTAAAGAATCAAATGTATGTTGATCTCGATGGGGCCGCCGTTCTCTCGGAAATCGCTTCCTCGACCGGAGATAGTGAGGCAAGGGATGATCGAAATGATCAAGAGAATCCCGCCCACGACGAAAGCTCAGAAATGCCCGCTCAATCTGCGCAAACGCAGAAGCGTGAGACAGGTCGGGTCTTCATCACGCACGGCAAAAACAAAGAAATCGCAGGCCAGATCCGCGAACTGCTTACGTTTGGCGGCTTCACACCAATCATCTCTATCGAGAACGAAACGATTTCGAAGCCAGTTCCAGACAAGGTAATGGACGATATGCGCTCTTGCAGTGCAGCCATTATCCACGTAGGCACGGATCAGCGCCTAATTGACCCCGAAGGCAAAGAGCACAAAATCCTCAATCAAAATGTGCTTATAGAGATTGGCGCAGCGATGGCACTCTACGGGCGCAAGTTCATCCTTCTGGTTGAGAAGGGAGCAACTCTACCATCAAATCTGCAGGGCCTATATGAGGTGCGTTACGAGGGCGAAAAGCTTGACTACGATGCGACTATGAAGCTTTTGAAGGCCTTTAACGACTTCAGGGGCTGAACTTCAAAGTTCATTGAGGTATAGGACTGCCAAAGACTTCGAACAAGTAATAAGTGCCCCTATTGGGGCACTTATTCGACGCTCACATATTCCGCCGATACTCCCCACCCACATCGTACAGCGCATGGCTGATCTGCCCCAGCGAGTGCGTCTTCACCGCCTCCATCAGCGCAGCGAAGACGTTCTTGCGGTCCCGCGCGGTGTTCTGCAGGTAGGCCAAGCCATGCTTGTCATGCACCTGCGGCACAGGCGCATCCGTGGAATCGGTGCCATGCGCATGTGACGTCTCACCCGCCGGCGCCAGCCCATTGCGCGCCTTCTGGAACGCCTGCACGTTGGCGATCTGCTGCCCCTTCTCCTCCTCCGTCGAACGGATCAGCTCGATCTCGGTGGCGATCTCGCCGCCGTGGTCCTTGGGCAGGAAGGTGTTGACGCCGATCAGCGGCAGCGAGCCGTCGTGCTTCTTGTGCTCGTAGTACATCGACTCTTCCTGGATCTTGCCGCGCTGGTACATGGTATCCATGGCGCCGAGCACGCCGCCGCGCTCGCTGATCGCCTCGAACTCCTTGTACACGGCCTCTTCCACCAGGTCGGTGAGCTCCTCGACCACGTAGCTGCCCTGCCAGGGGTTCTCGTTGAAGTTGAGGCCCAGCTCCTTGTTGATGATCATCTGGATCGCCACGGCGCGGCGCACGCTTTCTTCCGTCGGCGTGGTGATGGCCTCGTCGTAGGCGTTGGTGTGCAGGCTGTTGCAGTTGTCGAACAGCGCGTACAGCGCCTGCAGCGTGGTGCGGATGTCGTTGAACTGGATTTCCTGCGCGTGCAGCGACCGGCCGGAGGTCTGGATGTGGTACTTCATCATCTGGCTGCGCGGGCTGGCGCCGTAGCGTTCGCGCATGGCGCGGGCCCAGATGCGGCGGGCGACGCGGCCGATGACGGTGTATTCCGGGTCCATGCCGTTGGAGAAGAAGAAGCTCAGGTTGGGCGCGAAGTCGTCGATCTTCATGCCGCGCGCGAGGTAGTACTCGACGATGGTGAAGCCGTTCGACAGCGTGAAGGCGAGCTGGCTGATCGGGTTCGCGCCGGCCTCGGCGATGTGGTAGCCGGAGATGGACACCGAGTAGAAGTTGCGCACCTTGTGTTCGACGAAGTACTGCTGGATGTCGCCCATCATGCGCAGCGCGAACTCGGTGCTGAAGATGCAGGTGTTCTGCGCCTGGTCCTCCTTGAGGATGTCGGCCTGCACGGTGCCGCGCACGGCGGCCAGCGTCTCGGCCTTGATGCGCGCGTAGGTTTCCGCGTCCACCAGCTGGTTGCCGGTGACGCCGAGCAGGCCCAGGCCCAGGCCGTCGTTGCCCTTGGGCAGCTCGCCGGCGTATTGCGGGCGGCCGTTGGGGTACATCGCGGCGATGGTCTTTTCCGCCTCGGCCCAGCGCGCGGAATCCTGCTTGAGGTATTTCTCCACGTTCTGGTCGATCGCGGTGTTCATGAACATCGCGAGGATGATAGGCGCGGGGCCGTTGATGGTCATCGACACCGAGCTGGTGGGCGCGCTGAGGTCGAAGCCGGAGTACAGCTTCTTCATGTCGTCCAGCGTGGCGATGTTGACGCCGGAGTTGCCGATCTTGCCGTAGATGTCCGGGCGCGGCGCCGGGTCTTCGCCGTACAGCGTCACCGAGTCGAACGCGGTGGAGAGGCGCGTGGCCGCGCCGCCCTGGCTCAAGTAGTGGAAGCGACGGTTGGTGCGCTCGGGCGTGCCCTCGCCCGCGAACATGCGGGTGGGGTCTTCGCCGCTGCGGCGGTACGGGTACACGCCTCCGGTGTAGGGGTAGTGGCCGGGCAGGTTTTCCTTGCCGAGGAACAGCAGCTGGTCGCCCCAGCTTTCGGTCTTGGGCGGCGCGACTTTGGGGATCTTCTGGTGGCTCAGGGATACGCGGTAGTTCTCGACGCGGATGGTCTTGTCGCGCACCTTGTATTCGTTGACGTCCTTGGTCACCGATTCGCGCAGCTTGGGCCAGTCGCGCAGCAGGTGGATGGACTCGTGGGTGAGTTCCTTGAGCGCGGCGTTGTAGCGCTGGCGGAGCAGCAGCAGGGTGCGGTCGACTGCTCCCCTCTCCCCCCGGGAGAGGGGTTGGGGGTGAGGGTTCGGGGCTTGCGTGGGGTCTGCGGCAAGGGCCGTACCCTCACCCTCGGTCCCTCTCCCGGAGGGAGAGGGAAGCAAAGCAGGATGCAGATCTTCGCTGTGGTACAGCTCGAGTGGCTTGGGCAGCTTGTCGTCGCCCAGCTCCTTCAGCGACTCGTAGTAATGCTGCGCCTTGCTGGCGGCCTCGGCCTGGTGGGCGACGGAGGCGTTGATGCCGCGGCCCTGCTCGGCGATCTCGGCGAGGTAGCGCACGCGTGCACCGGGGATCAGCACGGTGGCGCGCGGCTCCTTCAGCGTGGTGTCGAGCTGCGGCGTCCACGATTCCGCCGGCAGGTGCAGCTTGTCGCGCATCAGCCGGCACAGGTTGGCGAACATCCACGTCACGCCGGGGTCGTTGAACTGGCTGGCGATGGTGGGGTACACCGGCACGTCCTCGTCCTTGACGGTGAACGCGGTGTGGTTGCGCTTCCACTGCTTGCGCACGTCGCGCAGCGCGTCTTCGGCGCCGCGGCGGTCGAACTTGTTGAGCACGACGAGTTCCGCGAAGTCGATCATGTCGATCTTCTCCAGCTGGCTGGCGGCGCCGTAGTCGCTGGTCATCACGTAGACCGGGAAGTCGACGAGGTCGACGATCTCGGAATCGCTCTGGCCGATGCCGGCGGTTTCCACGATCACCAGGTCGTAGGGCTGCGCCTTGAGGAAGTCTATGCAGTCGTGCAGCACCTCGTTGGTGGCGGCGTGCTGGCGGCGCGTGGCCATGGAGCGCATGTAGACGCGGTGGCTGCGCAGCGCATTCATGCGGATGCGGTCGCCCAGCAACGCGCCGCCGGAGCGGCGGCGGGTGGGATCGATGGCGAGCACGGCGATGCGCATCTGCGGGAAGGCGTGCAGGAAGCGCAACAGCAGCTCGTCCACCACGGACGACTTGCCCGCGCCGCCGGTGCCGGTGAGGCCGAGCACGGGCGTGGCCTTGCCGGCCAGCTTCCACTGCTTGCGCAGGTGGTCGAGGTCGGGGGCGGAGAGCTTGCCCTCCTCGATCGCGCTGAGCATGTGGCCGATGGAGATCTCGTCGTCCACGCTCACCTTGGAGGTGGCGGTGTCGGGCGCGCGCTGCGCGGCGGCGCGGCCGGCGCGCTGCATCACGTCCTCGATCATCTCGGTGAGGCCGAGCTTCATGCCGTCGTTGGGGTGGTAGATGCGCTCCACGCCGTAGGCCTGCAGCTCCTTGATCTCCTCCGGCGTGATGGTGCCGCCGCCGCCGCCGAACACGCGGATGTGCGCGGCGCCCTTCTCCTTCAGCATGTCCACCATGTACTTGAAGTACTCGACGTGGCCGCCCTGGTAGGACGACAGCGCGATGGCGTCCGCATCCTCCTGCAGTGCCGCGCGCACCACGTCCTCCACCGAGCGGTTGTGGCCCAGGTGGATCACCTCCGCGCCCTGCGACTGGATGATGCGGCGCATGATGTTGATCGCCGCATCATGGCCGTCGAACAGGCTGGCCGCGGTGACGAAACGCAGCGGGGTGGTCTCGGCCTGGGGGGCGCCGGCGGGGACGTGCTTGGCGGGGGAACTCATGGCAACTCCGACATCGTGTGCTTGAACCGGACGATTCTAGTGGTTCAGCCCCGTGTCCGCTGGTGCACCGCCACATGCACGGCAGTGCCGGCCGGCCTATTTCGCGTGCCAGCGGTCGTCGTCGCCCTTGGCGTAGCCCTGTTTCACCGCCGACCACGCCACCTTGCGCGCCACTTCCTCGCGCGATTCGTCGCCGCGGCGCTTGTCCGGATCGGCGTATTCCTCCCAGGCGTGGTTGAACGCCTCCTTGTAGATCTCCTGGGCGTGCTTCGGCAGGTGGTCGCGCACCGCGTCGGGCAGCTGGCTGAGGGTCCGGTAAGGCATGGCGGGCTCCGTGGGAACGGGCCTGCCAGCTTGGGGGATGCGGGATAAAGCGGCCGTCAAGCGGCGGTGTTTTCTCCTCCCCCTGCGTGCAGGGGGAGGTCGGGAGGGGGTGCTTTCGTCACTGGCGCGCAGGTGGCCAAAGCCCCCCACCCCAACCCTCCCCTGCAAGCAGGGGAGGGAGCATGGAGAGGGGCGTCGCTCGGCGGGTTCAGTGCACGTAGTTGATCGCGATCGCCGGCGTCAGCGAACGCGTCGCGTTGTGCCCGCCCACGATCACGCGCGCGCCCAGCAGCACGCCGAGGTTCGAGTTGAAGCTGTATTCGACCGCGGGCGCATAGCCGTAGGCGTCGCTGGAGCCGGCCTGCAGGTGCACGGGTGTGGGCAAGGCATCGGCCGGGTCGGCGCTGCCGTCGACGCGGCTGGCCGCGCCGTGGCTGCGGAACAGGTCCAGCGCCAGCACCCAGCGGCGGGTGACGCTGTATTCGAACGAGGTGCCGATGTAGAACGCGTCGCCCGGGCGCGCCGTGCCGCGGAAGCCGGGCGCGGTGCCATAGACGCTGGCGCCGCTGACGTCGGCATCGCCGTTGAAGGTGCGGGTGAGGTTGAGCCGCACGCGCAGCAGGCGGCCATTCGGCATCCAGAAATAGCTCTGCGCGTTGAGGCCCAGTGTGGTGGCCCAGGCGCCGCCACCCATGCCGTCGCTGGCGCGCGCCAGCCGGTCGTAGCGGCCGGTGGGCACGGTTTCCTGCAGCTGCACGGCGAGCGTGGGCAGCCAGCTGCCTTCGTGGAAGCGGGTGAGCCGGTACTGCGCCTGCACGATCTGGTCGCCGAGGCCGATGCCCGAGCTGCTCGGCCCGTGGCTCACGCGGTTGTAGCCGATGATGGGGATCAGGCCCACGGTGAGCCGGTCGGTGAGGCCGTACAGTACGTAGGCGCGCGAGCCGAACGCGTCCGCGCCCTTCGAGGCGGCGTCGTAGACGTAGGGCTCGACCAGCATGTGCCCCTGCGGCAGCGTCTCGGCGGAATTGGCCAGCATCGGGCCGGTCCACCAGGCGTCGTCCAGCAACTGCCGCGGTGGGCCGGCATCCTGCGCCATGGCCGTTCCGGCGCCCAGCAGCAGGGCGAGCAGGGCCACGAGCCCTGCCCCTCTCTGTCGTGCCGCCTTTGTCCATCGCCACGTGACCACCGACACCTCCATCGTTCGCGCATCGCGGGCAGACTAGGCAGGCAAGTGGTACGAGCAAATAGCCACCGAGCGAGAACATGACATGACCACTCGGCAAAGCGTGATGAAGCGTGTACCCACCGGCCTGGTGCCGGCGATCGCGCTGGACGGCGGCGGCCCGATCTACCAGCAGCTGGCGGAATGGTTCCGCCGCGCCATTGCCGAGGGCCGGCTGCGCCCGGGCCAGCGCGTGCCCTCCACCCGCGCGCTGGCCGACGAACTCGGCGTCTCGCGCCTGCCGGTGCTGGGCGCCTACGAACAACTGCATGCCGAGGGCTACCTGGAAAGCTTCACCGGCGCCGGCACCTGCGTGGCCGCGGCGATTGCGCTGGAAGCGCCGGCCGCGCCGACCCGCCGGCCGCCGCGCGCGCCGCCCACCTCCGTATCGCCGGCCTCGCGCCGGGTCGCCGCGCGGGTGGCGGCGATGGCCGCGCCGCCGCAGAGCTGGCTGGAGAGCCAGGGTGCGTTCCGCGTGGGCGTGCCGGCGCTGGACCATTTCCCGCATGGCGTGTGGTCGCGCCTGCTGAGCCGGCATGCGCGCAACGTCGGCACCGATGCGCTGGTCTACGGCGACACCATGGGCCACGCGCCGCTGCGCGAGGCGATCGCCGAATACCTGGCGACGGTGCGCGCGGTGCATGCCGACGCCGGGCAGATCCTGGTCACCAGCGGCGCCCAGCACGGCCTGCAGATCTGCGCGCACGCCCTGCTCGACCCCGGCGACCGCGCCTGGGTGGAGGAACCTGGCTATCCCGGCGCGCACCAGGCGCTGGCGGCGGTGGACGCCGTGCCCGTGCTGGTGCCGGTGGATGCGGACGGGCTGGACGTGGCCACGGGCATCCGCCGCGCGCCGACGGCGCGGCTGGCCTGCGTCACGCCTTCGCACCAGTTCCCGCTGGGCGCCACGATGAGCGCGGCGCGGCGCATCGAGCTGCTGCAGTGGGCGGCACGCACCGGCAGCTGGATCGTCGAGGACGACTACGACAGCGAGTACCGCTACGGCAGCAAGCCGATCGCCGCGCTGCAGGGGCTGGATGCCGACGCGCGGGTGATCTACGTGGGCACCTTCAGCAAGGTGCTGTTCCCCGGGCTGCGGCTGGGCTACCTGGTGGTGCCGAAGGATTTGCTGCCGGCCTTCCGCGCCGCCCGCGACGCGCTGGACACCTGCTCGCCGATGCTGCCGCAACGGGCGCTGCACGACTTCGTCCGCGAAGGCCACTTCGCGCGGCACATCCGCCGCATGCGCGTGCTGTACGCGGCGCGGCGCGCGGCGCTGCAGGCGGCGATCCACCGGCATCTGCCCGGTGCGCTGCAGATCGTGGGCGCCGAGGCGGGCATGCAGCTGACCGCCCTGCTGCCGCCGGAAGTGGACGACGTGGCGCTGTCGCAGCGGGCGGCGCGGGCCGGCGTGTCGGTGCGGCCGCTGTCGCCCTGTTACCGCGGCGAGGCGAAGCGCAGCGGCCTGATCCTGGGCTACGGCAGCGTGGACGCGCACGCCATCGACGAGGGCGTGCGGCGGCTGCGAAGCTGCCTGTAGGCGCTTTTGCTCGTCACTCCCGCGGAGCCAGGACAAAAGCGAGCCATGCGGGCGTTGAACAGCCGAAGGCTGGCCCCGAAGGGGCGAGCGCGGCGAGTCGTCCCGTGCCGTTGCCACCGAGAGTATCGAGAGCCACCGGGCCCGGCGTTCGCTGGGACGACGGGAGTTTTTCGACGACGCCCGCCGCAGCGAACAGCGCTCAGGCCACGCCGAGCGGCAGTTCGGTCGTACCGACCACGCGTTCGCCCACCGCCTCGCCACGCACGAACGCCAACGACGCGGCGATCACCACAGGTGCGTCGAGTACACGGCGATGCCCCAACCCCTGCGTGGTGAGCAGGCGCGCGCCGGGCCAGTAGCGCGCGTAGCGCTCGCCCTCGCTCCACGGTACGTCGGCATCGTCGAGGTCGTGCACGATCAATGCGGGCTGGCCCAGCGCGGGCAGGTGGCGATGCACCTCCAGCTGCTCCACGGCGATGCCGGTGCGGCGCAGCAGCCAGTCGTAGAAGGCCTGGCGCAAATGCTCGCCCAGGTGCACGAGACGGAAGTAGCGGCTGGCCGCGTCGGCCATGTCCGCGGCCGGCGCCACCAGCACCAGGCGTTGCGCATGCCAGTCCTCGCCCTGCGCCAGCACCAGCGCGGCGCCGCCCAGCGAATGCCCCACCGCCAGCGCCGCCTCGCCGTAGTGGCGGCCCACGGCGCGGAGGGTGGCGGTGAATTCGGGCAGCGTGCACAGCTTGCCGCTGCTGCGGCCGTGGCCGGGCTGGTCGAAACTCACCACCGCGTAGCCCTGCGCGCGCAGCCTTTCCACCCACGGCAGGAAGCGCAGGCCGAAGCTGGACCAGCCGTGCGCCAGCAGCGCGTACGGCTGCGTGGCGGGATCGCCCCAGACATAGGTGGCGATGGTCTCGCCGCCGATCTGCAGTTCGCCACGCCGCATCGACGTGTCCTGCGGCGCCGCCAGCGCGCGGCTGCGGCTGCTGGCGAACGGCGTGGCGAACAACCGCGCGGCACGATCCGCGGTGCGTTTCGGCGCCAGCCGGCCACCGAGCGCGAAACCGGCGCGCAAGGCGCCGAGGCGGAGACGGGTGGAAACGGAAGCGGCATGCGGGGACATGGGACAGGGCCTCCTCAGGGTTGCCAGCTGCGCCACAGGCGCTCGAACGCCGCCGCGGTGTGGCGCTGGGCCGCGTCGTAGCCGAACAGCCCGCCGTCGTGGTGCAGGCCGAGCAGCAGCGCGTAGATCTCGAAAGCGAGCTGGGCGGTATCGGTGTCGGCGCGCAGGTGCCCTTCGTCCACCGCCTGCGCGATCGCCTTCTGCAGCTCGCCGCGCCAGCCGGCCTGCTGCGCCACCACGGCGTCGTGCAGCGCGCCGTCGCGGCCATCGTATTCGCTGGTGGCGGAGAGCAGCACGCAGCCGCTCTGGTGCTTGCGCGCCCAGGCGAACCAGTGCGCCACGATGGCGCGCAGGCGCGGCAGGCCGCGCGGCTGCTTCAGCGCGGGCAGCAGCACGTTGGCCATGAAGCGCCGTGCGCCCAGGTCGAGCACGGCCAGCTGCAGCTCCTCGCGTGAACCGAAGTGCGCGAACACGCCGCTCTTGGACATGCCCACGCCGGTCGCCAGCGTGCCGATGGACAGCCCTTCCAGCCCGTCGTTGCGCGCCATCGCATAAGCGTGGTCGAGGATGGTGTCGCGCGTGGCGGCGCGCTTGCCGGCGGGGGATGCGGTTTCCATGGGCGCAAAATAGCACGATCGTTCGTTCCTTAAAAGCACTGTCCAGTACGCCACCGCCGCCGGGCTTTCCACGGCGCGGGGCGCGGGCGCGCAAGCCCAACCCGTGCCTGAATGCGCCGCCGGCCTTGCGTCAACACATGCCGGCAAACCGGCGTTTTCCGTACCGCACGCCGCCTTCCGCGGCGATCATGGAGAGCACGATGAGTCGCGAGTCTTCCGCCCTGATCCTATCCGCCGCGCTGGCGCTGGCCGGTGCCGGCTTCGTCGTTGCGCCCACGGTGCAGGCCGCGCCACAGGTGTCGGTCGGCGTGGGCATCAGCGTGGCGCCGCCGGCACCCCGCTTCGAACGGGTGCCGCCGCCGCGTGCCGGCTACGTATGGGCCCCCGGCTACTGGGTGTGGAACCCGCGCATGCATCGCCACGTGTGGGTGGGCGGCCGCTGGATGCGTGCGCGCCCGGGCTACCACTACATGCCGGCGCGCTGGCGGCGGGGGCCGCATGGCCACTGGCGTTTCAGCAACGGCTACTGGGTCCGCTGACCCCCGCCCCTCCCGCGGCGCGCCAACGCCGCCCAGCCGCGCTCCATCCCACTGAACGAGGGAACCCATGTCGTCACGTCTTGCAGGTCCATTGATCGTCGCCGCCGTCGCTGCGCTGGCTGCCGGCTGCGTGATGGAGCCGCCGCCGCGGCCGCGCCGGGTGGTCTATGCGCCGCCGCCGCCGCCGGTGATGGAAGTGGTCGCGCCGCAGCCCCCGCCGCCGCGCGTCGTGGAAGTGATGCCGCCGCCACGCCCCGGCTTCATCTGGGTCCGCGGCTACTGGCGCTGGTACGGCGGCCGCTACGTTCCGGTGCACGGTCACTGGGAGGCCGTGCGCCCCGGTTACCACTACGTGCACCCGCACTGGGTGCAGCGCCGCGACGGCTGGCACTTCAGCGCGGGCGTGTGGGTGAGCGGCTGAGGGTGTACCTCTGCGATCATCCCTGATCGCGAGAGTCACGCGGGCGGCCATCCCTGGCCGCACTGCTCAAAGAAACGGCCCGGAAATTCCGGGCCGCCTCGTTTTTGCGCGCCATGCCGTGGCCGCCGCTTTTCGGGCCACCGTCGGCGCGATGCCGGAAATCGTTCCCCGCGATTCTTTTGAATCGCAGACGGCGAGACCAAAGGTGGGCAGAATCCCCGGATGCCGACACCTTCGCCCACCATGGAAGACATCCAGCCCGGCCTGATGGTCGTGCACGGCAACCATCTGGAGGACCTGCGCGACCTGCTGGTCGCCTGGCTGGCACGGACGCCGCTGGCGCCGCTGGAAGACGAGCTGATGCTGGTGCAGAGCAACGGCATCGCGCAGTGGCTGAAGCTGGCGCTGGCGCGGCCGCGCGAGGCGGGCGGCATGGGCATCAGCGCGGCGGTGGACATGCAGTTGCCCGGCCGCTTCCTGTGGCGCACATACCGCGCCGTGCTGGGTCGGGAGGCGGTGCCGGCCGATTCGCCGTTCGACAAGTCGCGGCTCGCGTGGCGGCTGATGCGCCTGCTGCCTGCGCAGCTCGAGCATGCCGAGTTCGCGCCGCTGCGCCACTTCCTCGGCGAAGGGCAAACCGATGCCGGCAAGCTGTTCCAGCTCGCGCGGCAGGTGGCCGACCTGTTCGACCAGTACCAGGTCTATCGCGCCGACTGGCTGGACGACTGGGAGCATGGCCGCGACGTGCTGCGCGACGAACTGCGCGGCGGCAGTGGGCGCCTGCCGGAGCGGCAGCGCTGGCAGGCCCGCCTGTGGCGTGCGCTGCTGCGCGACGTGGGCGCCGCACAGCGCGACAGCCATCGCGCGGCGGTGCATCGCGCCTTCCTCGCCCGTGCCGCCTCGCTGGAACAGCGTCCCGCCATGCTGCCGCGACGCATCGTGGTGTTCGGCATCTCCTCGCTGCCGCAGCAGACGCTGGAGGCGCTCACCGCGCTGGGCCGCGTCTGCCAGGTGCTGCTGCTGGTCACCAATCCCTGCCGGCACTACTGGGCCGACATCATCGAGGACCGCGAACTGTTCAAGGCCACGCAGCGCCGCCACGCCGGCAAGCCCGGCCTGCCGGCCGAGCCGCGCTACGAGGAACTGCACCTGCACGCGAACCCGCTGCTGGCCGCGTGGGGCAAGCAGGGGCGCGACTACATCCGCCTGCTCGACAGCTTCGACCGGCCCGATGCCTACCGTTTCCGCTTCGCCGCGCTGGGCCGCGACATCGACCTGTTCGCCGACCCCGGCCGCGACAGCCTGCTGCACCAGGTGCAACGGGCCATCCTCGATCTCGAACCGCTGCCGGCCGATCCCGCGCGACGCCAGCCACTGATACCCGGCGATGACTCGCTGCGCTTCCACGTCGCGCACAACCCGCAGCGCGAAGTGGAGATCCTGCACGACAACCTGCTGGCGATGTTCGAGCGGGCCGCGCGCGACGGCCGGCCGCTGGCCCCGCGCGACGTGATGGTGATGGTGCCGGACATCCAGACCTATGCGCCGCACATCCAGGCCGTGTTCGGCCGCGTGCCGCCCGACGATCCGCGCCACCTGCCGTGCAGCATCGCCGACCGTCCCGCGCGCGGCGCCGCGCCCCTGCTGGTGGCGCTGGAACAGTTGCTGCGCCTGCCCGAATCGCGGTTTGCGGCGGGCGACATCCTCGACCTGCTCGATGCGCCCGCGCTGCGCCGCCGCTTCGGCCTCGACGAGGCCGGCCTGCCGGTGCTGCGCCGGTGGATCGAGGGCGCAGGCATCCGCTGGGGACTCTCCGGCGTGCAGAAGGAAGCGCTCGGCCTGCCGCCGGAGCCACAGAACACCTGGCACTTCGGCCTGCGCCGCATGCTGCTGGGTTACGCGGTGGGCGACGGCGTCTCGCTGGACGGCATCGCCCCTTACGCCGAGGTGGGTGGCCTCGACGCCGCCCTGGTCGGCCCGCTCGCCATCCTGCTCGAACGGCTGGAGCATTACTGGCGGTTGCTCGCCGCGCCAGCCACGCCCGCGCAATGGGCCGGGCGCCTGCGCGCCCTGCTCGCGGCGATGCTCGACGCCGGCCGCGACGACGACGATGCGCTGGCCCTGCAGCGCCTCGACGATGCGCTGGCCGACTGGGAACAGGCCTGCGCGGAAGCCGGCTTCGAGCAGCCGCTGCCGCTCGCCGTGGTGCGCGAGCACTGGCTGGCCGCGATCGACGAGAGCCGCCTCTCGCAGCGCTTCCTCGGCGGCGCGGTGAGCTTCGGCACCTTGTTGCCGATGCGCGCGATCCCGTTCCGCGTGGTCTGCCTGCTGGGCATGAACGATGGCGATTATCCGCGCCGCCACGACGCGCCCGACTTCGACCTGATGGCGAGCCACGGACAGCAGCGCCCCGGCGACCGCTCGCGCCGCGAGGACGACCGCTACCTGTTCCTCGAAGCCCTGCTCTCCGCCCGCGACGCGCTGTACGTGAGCTGGGTGGGCCGCAGCGCGCGCGACAACGGCGAGCTGCCACCCTCGGTGCTGGTGGGCCAGCTGCGCGACTACCTCGCTGCCGGCTGGCGGAAGGGAAAAGGGGGTCAGAGTCACTTTTCGAGCAATGGCGCGCAGGTCGAGAAGGGGGACGAGTCGAAAAGTGACTCTGACCCCCTTTCCGCGCTCACCACCACATATCCGCTACAGGCCTTCAGCCAGCGCTACTTCGACGCCGCCGGCGATGCGCGCCTGTTCACCTATGCCGGCGAATGGCAGCGCGCGCGCCAGGCCGGCCCCACGGCCGACGCCGCGCCCCTTGCGCCGTGGCAGCCCGAAACCGCGCTCGGCCTCGGCATGCTGCAACGCTTCCTGAAGGCGCCCGCGAAAACCTTCTACGCCACCCGCCTCGGCGTGCGCTTCGACGAACGCGACGATGCCGGCGAAGAGCACGAACCCTTCGCGCTCGACGGCCTCGAACGCCACGGCGCCACCGACGCCCTGCTGCGTACCGCCATCACCGCCGGCGTCGACGCGATCACCCCGGCCGCGCAACGCCTGCGCGAACAGGGCGCCCTGCCGCCCGGCAGCTTCGGCGCGCTCGCGCTGGAACCCATCGCGCACGCCGCACGCGCCGCCGGCAGCGCGTGGCACGTACTGGATGCACGCTGGCCGCGCACCGTCGGCATCCGCGAACTCCGCCACGAAGCGCACGGCCTGCGCATCGAGGATTGGTTGGGCGACCTGCGCGACGATGGCGAGGGCGGCCATGTGCGCCTGGTCCCAACGGCCAGCACGCCGACCCGCGACGGCGCCGTGCGCCACGACAAGCTGCTCGACGCGTGGGCGGCGCACCTGCTCGCCAACGCCAACGCGCTCGGGCTCGCCAGCTGGATCGTCGGCCCCGACGCCGTGCTGAAACTGCGGCCGCTCGATCCCGCCACGGCAGCCGGCCATCTCGATGCCCTGTGCGCAGCCATCCATGCCGGCATGCAGGCCCCGCTGCCCATCGCGCGCAAGACCGCATTTGCCTGGCTGCGGGCCGCGGCCAAGGGCAAGGACGCCGAAACCGCCGCGCGCCTTCGCTACGACCACAGCGAAGGCGGCTTCGGCCACGGGGAAGTGGACGAGGACGCCTGCCTCGCCCGTGAGTGGCCCGGCTTCGCGCAACTGCACGCCGCCGGCTTCGAGCACTGGCTGCACCTGTACCGTCCCCTGACCGAGGCAGTCTGCGACGAAGGAGATGCCGCATGAACGCCGCCGCCCCACTGGCTCCGCTGCGCCTGCCGCTGGCCGGCATCCAGCTGATCGAGGCCAGCGCCGGCACCGGCAAGACCTGGACCATCGCCGCGCTGTACCTGCGCCTGGTGCTCGGCCACGGCCGCGAAACGCCGCTGCTGCCCGCGCAGATCCTGGTGATGACCTTCACCAGGGCCGCCACCGCCGAACTGCGCGAACGCATACGCACGCGCCTCGCCGAAGCCGCCGACGCGTTCCGCGGCCAGCGCGAGGCCGACGACTTCCTGCGTGCGCTGATCGCCGAATACCCCGACGCCGAGGCGCGCGCGATGGCCGCGCGCCAGCTGGAACTGGCCGCGCAATGGATGGACGAGGCCGCGGTGTTCACCATCCACGGCTGGTGCCAGCGCATGCTCACCCAGCATGCCTTCGACAGCGGCGAGGCAGCCAGCGAGGGCGGCATCGCCGACGAGAGCGAGCTGCTGGCCGAGGCCGTGCGCGACTACTGGCGTCGCTACCGCTTCCCGCTGGAGCGCGGCGCTGCCGGGCTGGCCACGCAATACTGGAGGAGGCCCGACGAGCTGCAGCACGCGGTCAGGCCGCTGCTCGCCCACTCGCCCGACAGCCTGCGGCTGGCAGGCCAGCCCATCCCGGCCATCGACGACCCTGCCGGCCTGCTCGAAGCCGAAGCCCGGGCGCTGCGCGACGCCGAACTCGAAGCACGCAATGCGTGGCGCGACGACATCGAAGCAATCGAGGCAAGCATGACGGCGGCCGTGCAGGCCAGGGTCTTCAACGGCAACAAGGTCAGGGCGAAGGATCTCCCGCACCATCTCGCCACCATGCGCCACTGGGCGAAAGGCGGCGAAGCCGATCAGGAAACGCCGGGGCGATTCGGCCAGCGGCGCCTGGACGATTCGGTCAACGGTGGCAAGACGGCCCCGGCGCATGCCGCCTTCCGCGCCATCGACCGGTGGCTTGCGGCCAGGGCCGCGGCCGCTGCACTGGAGCCGCGACTGCTCGCCCATGCGGTGCCGTGGATCGCCCGCCGCCTCGACGAAGCGCGCCGCCAGCGCGCCCAGCTCGGCTACGACGACATGCTGAAGCGCCTCGACGCCGCCCTGCATGGCGCCAGCGGCGACGCACTGGCGCGCACCATCGCCATGCAATACCCGGTGGCGCTGGTCGACGAGTTCCAGGACACCGATCCGTTGCAATGGCACGGCCTGCAGCGCATCTATGGCGAACGCGACGGTGGCGCGCTGCTGCTGATCGGCGATCCCAAGCAGGCCATCTACGGTTTCCGCGGCGCGGACATCCACACCTACCTGCGCGCCCGCGCCGCGGCCGCCCGTCCGCACTGGACGCTGGGCACCAACCATCGCTCCACCGCGGCGCTGGTGCAGGCCGTCAACCGCGTCTTCGAGTACGCCGACGGCCAGCCGCAGGGCGCCTTCGGTTTCGGCGGGGCGTTGCCTTTCATCCCGGTGGATGCCCGCGGCCGCAAGGAAGTCTTGCAGCTTGATGGCAGGCCGGTGCCGGCCATGCAAATGGCCGTCCAGACGTCCGACGAACCCATCGGCATCGGCGAGTGGCGCGAGCGCATGGCCGGGCATGCAGCGGCGCAACTGGTGGCCTGGCTGGCTGCCGCGCAGGGCGGCCGCTGCGGCTTCACCGATGCGGACGGCCACCATGTGCCGCTGCAGCCTGGCGATATCGCGATCCTGGTGCGCGACAAGACCGACGCCGCTGCGATGCGGGCCGCGCTGCGCCGGCGCGGCCTCGCCCACGTCTACCTCTCCGACAACCAGTCGGTCTACGCCAGCGACGAGGCGAACGACCTGCTGCGCTGGCTGCATGCCGGCGCGCAGCCGGGCAACGACCGCGCGCTGCGTACCGCGCTGGCCACGCCCGGCATGGGCCGCAGCCTCGCCGAACTGGATCGGCTGGACCGCGACGAAGGCTACCGCGAGGCCTGCGACGAACACTTCCGCCAGCTGCACGCGCTGTGGCAGCGCCACGGCGTGCTGGCGATGCTGCACGAGCTGCTGCACCGCTTCGACCTGCCCGCGCGCCTGCTCGCCCGCGACGACGGCGAACGCGCACTCACCAACCTGCTGCACCTGGCCGAACTGCTGCAGCAGGCCGCCACCGGGCTGGATGGTGAGCACGCGCTGATCCGCTTCCTCGCCGCGCAGATCGCCAACCCCGGCAGCGGCGAGGCCGCCGAGGCGCAACTCGTGCGGCTGGAGAGCGAAGCCGCGCTGATCAAGGTGGTGACCGTCCACAAGTCCAAGGGCCTGGAATACCCGGTGGTGCTGCTGCCCTTCGCCTGCGGCTTCCGCGAGGTGAAGGACAGGGGCGCGGTCCGCAGCCGCGATGGCGGGGACCAGGTGCAGCTCGACCTCGCTCCCGACGCCGGCGCCCTGGCTGCCGCCGATCGCGAGCGCCTGCAGGAGGAATTGCGCCTGCTCTACGTGGCGCTCACCCGTGCGCGGCATGCCTGCTGGCTGGGCGTGGCCTGCCTCAGGGAAGGCCGCAAGAAGGACTCCGGCCTGCACAAGTCCGCGCTGGGCTACGTGCTGGCGGGCGGCGACCCGATTGCGCCCGACGACCTGCTGCCGCGCGTGCGGGCACTCGCCGGCGACGGCGCATCCATCGATGTCGTCGAGCTGGCCGAGACCGCCGACACGCAACGCTGCGAAGCCGCCGCGGAAACCACCCTCACCCGCGCGGCGCGCAGGTGCACGCTGCCCCCGCACGAACCGTGGTGGATCGCCAGCTACAGTGCGCTGGCGCACAGCGGCGATGCCGCGATGCCGCGCCCCGCCCCCGAGACCGCCGGGCAGGCCACGCTCGCCGAGACCGTCGCCACCGGCGACGCGGAAAGCGCGAGCGTGCCGGCACACGGCATCCATGCCTTTCCACGCGGCGCCGCGCCCGGCACCTTTCTGCACGACCTGCTGGAAAGCTGCGCCAACGAAGGCTTCGCCCGTGCCGCCGCGCCTTCCGCCGGCTTGCGCGACACCATCGCGCGGCGCTGCCAGGCGCGCGGCTGGCCAGCCTGGATCAAGCCGCTGACGCAATGGCTGCCCGAACTGCTGCGCACGCCGCTGCCCCTGCCCGACGGCACGGCGATGCCGCTGGCCGCGCTGGCCGATCCGCAGCGCTATCGCGCCGAGCTGGAATTCTGGTTCGAGGCGAACCGCGTCGATGCGCGGGCGCTGGACCGCCTCGTGAGCGCGCACACGCTGGACGGCGCGACGCGCCCGGCACTCCCGGCCAACCTCGTGAACGGCATGCTCAAGGGCTTCATCGACCTGGTGTTCGAACACGAGGGCCGCTGGTACGTGGCCGACTACAAGTCGAACCGGCTGGGCCACGACGCCGGCGCCTACACCACGGAAGCGATGCGCGATTCGGTGCTGCAAAGCCGCTATGACCTGCAGTACGCGATCTACACCCTGGCCCTGCACCGCCAGCTCAAGGCGCGCCTGCCAGGCTACGACTATGCGCGCCACATGGGCGGCGTGCTCTATCTCTACCTGCGCGGTGTCGATGGCAAGGGCCACGGCGTGCACCGCGAGCGGCTGCCGTTCGCCCTGGTCGATGCGCTGGACCGCCTGTTCGCCACGGGAGGCATCGCGCATGCGGCATGACGCCCTGTTCGCCCTGCTCGACCGCGCGCTGGAACAGCAGCGCCTGCGTCCGCTGGACGTGGCCTTCGCCCGCTTCCTCGCCGAGCAGGACGCGCAGATCGCGCCCGCGCTGCCATGGCTGGGCGCCGTGCTCAGCCGGCAACTCGCCGACGGCCACCTCTGCCTCGACCTCGAACTGCTGCCCGCGCTGGCGCAGGAACACGACTGGCCCGCCGAATGGCAGGCGCTGGCCGCCACGCTGTACGACGGCGACGCCTTGCGCCTGCCCGCCTCGCCGCTGCTCGCCGCCCACCACGACGGCGAGCCGGCCAACGCGCCACTGGTGCTCGACGGCACCCGGCTGTACCTGCGGCGCTACTGGAACCACGAGCGCAGCGTGGCGCAAGGCATTCTCGCCCGCGTGGCGTGCGCGGAACCGCCGCCGGAACACCTGGCCGGCGAACTCGCGCGGCTGTTTCCCGCCGCGTCGGGCGGCGCGCCCGACTGGCCGCGTGTCGCCTGTGCGCTGGCCACGCGCGGCGCGTTCGGCGTGATCACCGGCGGCCCGGGCACGGGCAAGACCACCACGGTGGTGCGCCTGCTCGGCCTGCTGCAGACGCAGCGGCTGCGCCAGCAGGCGCAGCCGCTGCGCATCCGCCTCGCCGCGCCCACCGGCAAGGCCGCCGCGCGGCTCAACGCCTCGATCAGCGATCAGCTCGCGCGCCTCGACGTGGACGATGCCGTGCGCGCGGCGATCCCGTCCGAAGCGCTCACCCTGCATCGCCTGCTGGGCGCACGGCCGGATACGCGCCGCTATCGCCACGACCGCCGCAACCCGCTGCACCTGGACGTGCTGGTGATCGACGAAGCCTCGATGATCGACCTGGAAATGATGGCCGCCGTGCTCGACGCGCTGCCCGAGTCGGCACGGCTGGTCCTGCTCGGCGACAAGGACCAGCTCTCCTCGGTGGAAGCCGGCGCGGTGCTGGGCGACCTGTGCCGCCGCGCCGAAGCCGGCCACTACGACGACGCCACCGCACGGTGGGTCGCGGCCACCACCGGCGACGACATCGCGGCCTTCGTGCATGCCGATGCGCAGCCGCTGGACCAGCGCATCGTCATGCTGCGCCAGAGCCATCGCTTCGGCGCGGGCAGCGGCATCGGCCAGTTGGCACGGGCAGTGAACGCGGGCGACGCGTCTGCGGCGCTGGCGCTGCTGCAGACGCCCGGGCCCGATCTCGCCTGGCAGCCCGCCATCGACGAGAGTGCGCTGGCGGCCCTGGCAATCGACGGTTCGGCTGCGCCGCACGGCGACGGCGATGCCTGCGGCTATCGCCACTACCTCGAATGGCTGCACGCGCATCGTCCCGCCCCCGGCGCTGGCGAAGCGGCGCACGCGGATTGGGCACGCGGCGCGCTGGAGGCATTCAACCGCTTCCAGCTGCTGTGCGCACTGCGCCGCGGCCCGCACGGCGTGGAAGGCCTGAACCGGCAACTCGCCACTGCGCTGCACGCCCGCGGCCTGATCGAGAGCGAGCACGGCTGGTACGAAGGCCGCCCGGTGCTGCTCACCCGCAACGACTACGGGCTGGGCCTGATGAACGGCGATATCGGCCTGTGCCTGCGGCTGCCCACCGCCGACGGCACGGGCGACGCCCGACTGGCGGTGGCCTTCCTCGCCACCGCCACGGATCGCGACGGCGGCACGCGACTGCGCTTCGCAACGCCCTCGCGGCTGGGTGAGGTGGAAACCGCCTGGGCGCTCACCGTGCACAAGTCGCAAGGCTCGGAGTTCGAACACACCGCCCTGCTGCTGCCGCCGGAACCGAACGCCGTGCTGACGCGCGAACTGCTCTACACCGGCATCACCCGCGCCCGCCGCCGGTTCAGCCTGGTCGGCAGCGCGGCGATCGTGGAGCAGGCGATTGCCCACCGCACGCGGCGCCACTCCGGCCTGGCCGCGCGGCTTGCGCCTCACCCGGCCGGCCCGTAAAATCCACGGTTCGGCATCGCCGGAATAGCTCAGTTGGTAGAGCGGCGCATTCGTAATGCGTAGGTCGCAGGTTCGACTCCTGTTTCCGGCACCAGTCCAAAATTGAAGAAAGCCCCGGAAATCAAAGCTTCCGGGGCTTTTTTCGTTGACCGGCCATCCAACGCTGTCCTACGCTTTCTGGGGCAAAACGCACTCTTTCCAACGTATTCTTGCCCCAGGATTGCCCCGCACTTTCTGCCCGGGAGCGGCTCATGATCGTGACAGCCGAGGAACGCACGGCCTACTTTTTGGGCAAGCTGGAAACGAGGTGGCCGAACCGCTTGGCGCTGTCGGTCAAGGAGACCGCGCAAACTCTCCACGAGATGCTCGGGGTCAAGCTCGGCACCGGTGCGGAGGAACTGGTTCGGCGCGCCATCCAGTCCGGACGATTGATCCCGGGGCTCGGTCGCCCTGCGGGGCGCCAGTGGCGCATCCCCCTGTATGACCTGGCCTACCACTTCGGTCACGGCTTCCAACCCGGTGACTTGGCCACCACCTCGAAGCTCGCCACCACTCGACGGCGTCCAGTCACTCCGATGCGCGAGTCCAGTTCGCCCGAGGCCACTCCCAAGCGGCGCGGAAGGGCGGCCATCGTGCCGTCCACCGGCTTTCTGGATACCCGAGAGACTTTCCGGTTATACGGGAAAGATGGTGATGAGGTTTGGCAGCTGGCCCCCGAGCAGATCCCTGATCCGTTGCCCACCTTCGACACGGAAACTCAGCAGCAGCGCGATGCGCGGAACCGGGAGCGCACCACACAGATCTGGGAGGAAGTGAGCCATGCCCTCCGTGCGATCCGGGCGCGGGAGCGAGCGGAGCAGGCCATGGAGTTGCCAGCACCCACAAGGAAGCGGGGGAACTTGAGCAAAAGTCGCGCATGAAGCCACCGAAAGTGGGCGCGCGCAACACCGTTCCTCATCAAGACTAGCGACACGTCAGGTGCTTGCTTTCGCAACCGCCTCCGCCACCTTTTCCTCGATCCATTCCGGAAGCATCAGGTCATGCCAGTGCCCCACGGGATGATTGGCCCACTCTCCCTTTGCCCTAGGCAATCGCCAGCATTTGTTGCTTCGATCGTCACAAATCCCGATCCCCCGAGGCGTTAACGCCAAGCGGAGGTGCGGCAAATCGCTCTCCCCCCACGCCCCTCGGTCACGGATGACTTCGCTGATCGCAATCTGCGCGATGGCGTCTACTCCCCTGGTCACCTGATCGGAGGCCAATGTGACCCTAGTTGGTGTTGACGCGGTGGTGATTCCTCCTGGCACATACACCGCACCGTCCACGACGACATAGGACGAAACACCCGCGACCCGGAGTTTTTTGACATCCTCTTCTGGAAACGGTGACGTTGAAGGGAGGATGCCATTCAAACGAAAGCGCTCCGCCGCCTCGGGCCAGCTGTGCACGAACGCCTCGACCAGCGCTCGCTTCTCCATGGCGCCATGGGTTCCGATGTCAAGGCAGGCAATCGCGTTGTCAAACACGATGGCAAACAACAGTTGCCCGGAGCGTTCTGAATAATATTGGTCGAATCTCTTGGTCGGTAGTGCGAGATGGAAGTGATGAATGCTCCACTCCGCCCATAAAAGATCCGTTCTGTTTTGCCGCTTGGTCCCGCTGGTGTCGTGATGCCTGGTCAACCCTTTCCCCTGAAAAGGGTTGAGGTCTTCACCAGCCAAACTGAGCCGTTCAAACTCGTCCAGTGCCTGTCCTACTTCACTGGATAAGTTCTTCGGAAAGACCGTCGAACACACCAACGGACGAGGCTTCGGATCTACGAACCGAAGCCGGAAATCCAGCCATCGCAAGAGGGTTCTATCCAGATGTGGGATGGCCCTGGAATGGGTCAGCCCGCAAAACTCGATCAGTGATTTGGCAATCGCTTCGGTGTCCACTCGAAACTTGGTCGTCAGCTCATCACTGAATGGCGGCTTGTCTTCCATCGTGATTACACCCCCAGTGGTGCCACCTCTGTCTTCCCTGTTGGCCGACATCGGGCGTCGGTCACGTCCGACGCGCGGTGTGGGCCTCTATCTCCGGGCCTTGGTTCGACCCTTCGCCGGTGTCCCCAAGGCCTGCTCGATTTCCTTGGCCCAGTGCACCAAATCGCCACCACACGCATGGACCCAATCATGGATCTGCAAGCCGTCCAGTCGGACGGTGCCCCGTTCTGCCGAGGTGATGAAGGATTGAGGGCGCTGCAACAAGGCCGCCAGTTCGTCTTGGGTCAGATTGGCCCTTTCCCGGAAGGCGCGGAGCGTGGCCAAAAACACGGGGTTCTCGGCGCGGTAGACCGACTTGATCCCCAACTGCTTGGCTGATTTTCGCGCAAGCGCCATGGCCTATCCCCAAATGTATTGGGGCCTAACCATATACGCCAACTTTCGATACGCAGTTACATGAAGTTTAGATGAAACACCCTCGGAGAAGCCTCAGCGACTGGCCTTGGGCAGGCTGGCCAACAGCACCACCAGGGCACGCAGATTGACAGCCCCCGTTTTGGACAACAGCGCCCGGATTTGGGTGCGAACGGTGGCGATGCTGACCCGCGCACGATCGGCATGATCCTGGGGGCTGTGGCCTTGCGCCAGCGCATCGGCCAACCGGGCCTCGGCGGCGGTGAGCCCGAAGGCTTGTTGATACAGGCGGCTACCGGTGGCCTGAGCCTCCACCTGCGCCCGAACCAGCACCAGCACGGAAGCATTCCCAGCCGGGAGCATCGCCTCACGCTGCCCGGGTGACCCTTCCTCGGCCCGTGAGGCCGCTTCCAATCCCTTGGGCATCGTGAATCCGATCCCTTGTTCCCGCGGCAACGGCAGCAGGGAGAACAGGAGCGAGACCACGCGCCCGCCGACCGTGTGCACTACGGTCGTGGAACGCGCCTGACGATCAGCCGTGACCTGTTTGAACAAGTCCCGCAGGGTGGCCCCGTAGCCCCAGGAGCGCCGGAAGCCTTGGGCGGTGAGCACGTCCCCCAGCAACTGGTTCACGGCTTGGTTGGCAAAAAGCACGTGCTGCCGGTCATCCAGGATCAGGATGCCCTGGCCCAAGGTTTCCAAGGCGAAGAAACCGGCTGCCGCCGCGCCCCGCACCTCGTCGGCCATGAACAATTGGCTGGCCCAGCGGGACAGGTGATACATGAACCCTGAAACCGCGGCCCGCTTCTCGTCTGAGAACTGAGGGCGACCGATCAGATGATTGATGGCCACGTGGATGTTCTTGCCACCCCTGCGGTAACCCGCCCGCTTTTTGGCTGTGGCTGCTCGCCCATCAGGCCACGCAACGCATCCACGGCTCCCTGCGCCAAGGGAATGGTGCGGTGACGCTTGCGCCCCTTAGGATCCTTCGTGTCCCGGAACGTCGCCATCGGGACTTCCGCGGCCAAGTCCACGTCGGCCCAGTCCAGTTTCAACGCCTCACTGCGCCGCGCCCCCGACCAGCGCAGGAAACGCAAACAGGCCAAGGTTTCCGGGGTGGCATCCGCCAGGGCGGCCAGGATCTTCGACAGTTCCTCATCCGACACTAACCGGCCCTCTCGCTCATGCTCATGCGGGGCATTCGGCTGGGGCCGTTGCGCCAATGGCACCGGATTGACGATCTCAAACTTCCACTCGCGCGCCGCCGCACGATAGACCGACGACAACAGCATCAGGCGGCGAATGATGGTGGCCGGCTTCAATATCCGCAGGTTGCCGTTCTCGTCCATGCGCCGGTATCTGAAAAAGTCGATCTCATGATTAAGATCCGAGGCCGTCACCGCGTCCGGCGCTTTCGCCATCAGGCCGGGGCACTCGGTCAGCCAGCACTTGGCCAGGTAAATGTCCTTCTCGATCCACTTCTTCCGCGCATGAAGCGGGACTTTTCGGATTTCCCCGTGTTTCAGCGCCAGCGCGCCGGCCCGGGCTTCCTCGATGTAGCGCTCAACCCATCCACCCAAGGTTTGGTCTTCCAACCGATTGCCTTGCCGGGCGCCATCCAGCCGGAGCGACCGTTGCTGCTCGGCCAGCCAGGCGCGGGCGCGGGTGAGGGCAGACGTCCGGGAATAGGGCGAGTCCGCCGGAACCAGGGGATCATAGGGAAACTGCTGGTTCAGGCTGTGGCGGTTGCCTTCCCGATCCGATCGCCTCACTCGGGCCCGGATGGCCGAGCTATCCATTCGGTCTTCCAACCCACGTCCCAACGACTTGCGAGCGGCCATCGCACGGCTCCCTCATGGCGATGGGCCGAGATTGCCCCAGCGATGACCTAACCTCAAGAAAAGAAACATTTTCTTGAGTCTTCGTAATGCGTAGGTCGCAGGTTCGACTCCTGTTTCCGGCACCATCGAACAAGCAAAAGGCCCGCAGCGATGCGGGCCTTTTGTCGTCCGGCTGGTCGAATCAATCCTTCGCCGGACTGCCGGCAAACAGGCGCAGCTCCTTCGGCAGGGCAAAGGTGATGGTTTCCGCTTCGCCGTCCAGTTCGCGCACTGCGCCGGCGCCCCAGGATTGCAGGCGGGCGATCACGTCGCGCACCAGTTTCTCCGGCGCGGAAGCGCCGGCGGTGAGGCCGATGCGCTGCACGCCGTCCAGCCAGCTGCGCTCGATATGCTCGGCGCCGTCGATCAGGTAGGCGCGCACGCCCTGCTTCTCGGCCAGCTCGCGCAGGCGGTTGGAGTTGGAGCTGTTGACCGAGCCGACCACCAGCATCAGGTCCACCGCGTCGGCGAGCCGGCGCACGGCGTCCTGGCGGTTCTGCGTGGCGTAGCAGATGTCGTCCTTGCGCGGCCCCTCGATGTCGGGGAATTTCTCGCGCAGCGCGGCGATGATCGCCTTGGTGTCGTCCACCGACAGCGTGGTCTGGGTGACGTAGGACAGGTCGTGCGGGAACTTCGGCGCCAGCGCGGCCACGTCCTCCACCGATTCCACCAGCAGGATCTCGCCACTGTTGGCGACGTTCCACTGGCCCATCGTGCCTTCCACCTCGGGATGGCCGGCGTGGCCGATCAGCACCACGCTGCGGCCGATGCGCCCCAGCCGCGCCACTTCCATGTGCACCTTGGTGACCAGCGGGCAGGTGGCGTCGAACACCTTGAGGTCGCGCTGCTCGGCCTCCTCGCGCACCGCCTGCGACACGCCGTGGGCGCTGAAGATCACGGTGGCGCCGTCGGGCACCTCGTTTAGCTCTTCCACGAACACCGCGCCGTCGTGGCGCAGCTTGTCCACCACGTAGCGGTTGTGCACCACCTCGTGGCGCACGTAGATCGGCGCGCCGTAGGATTCCAGCGCACGCTCGACGATGGCGATGGCGCGGTCGACGCCGGCGCAGAAACCGCGGGGATTGGCGAGCAGGATGTCCATAGTGAAAGCCGTGGCGATATCCCTCCCCCTGCAAGCAGGGGGAGATGGAGGGGGTAAGGGCTTCACCCCTCCCCGGCCCTCCCCTACTACGCAGGGGAGGGAGAAGCCTGCAGATTATCGCACGCCGCCCTGTCCCTTCCCGCCGAACAGCCCGAACGCCACCAGCAGCACGGCGCCCACGGTGATGCCGCAATCGGCAAGATTGAACACCGGGTAGTGCCAGTTGCCGAACTGCACGTCGATGAAGTCGGTGACCTGGGCCGCGTGCAGGCGGTCGATCAGGTTGCCGATGGCGCCGCCGATGACCATCGAAAGCGGCAGCGCGGTGCGCCAGTCGCGCCGCGCGGTGCGCGCCAGCCAGACGACCAGCACCGCGCTGATGACCAGCGCCAGCGCCACGAAGAACCAGCGCTGCCAACCGTCGCCCCAGGCGAGGAAGCTGAAGGCCGCGCCGGGGTTGTAGGCCAGCGTCCAGTTGAGGAAGCCGGGGATCACCGGGTGCGGCAGGCCCACCGGCTGCAATGCGGCCAGCGCCCACCACTTGCTGAGCTGGTCGAGGACGATGACTAAGGCAGAAAGCAGCAGCCAGGGGAGTGCGTTGGGTTTGGTGGTCATGCAATGACTCTCAAGGTGAATTCCCTTCTCCCTCCGGGAGAAGGTGCCCCGGAGGGGCGGATGAGGGTTCGGACTTGGATAGGCGCGCCGCAAGTACCGCACCCTCACCTCTCTCCCAAAGGGAGAGGGGCTCCGGCAAGCGTCAGAACCAGCGCCGTGTCTCGCCCGGCCCTTCCACATTGCTCACGCAACGGCCGCACAGCTCCGGGTGGTCGGCGTGATGGCCCACGTCGTCGCGGCGGTGCCAGCAGCGCACGCACTTGGCGGCGCCGCTGACCGTGGCCGAGACCCACACGTCGACGCCTTCCAGCTCGGTGAGCACGGCGTCGTCCGGCTGGCCGCCGGCCTTGTCCAGGCGCACGTCGGAGGTGATGAAGAAGAAGCGCAGCTCCTCCATCGCCGGCGCATAGCGCGCCACGGTGGCCTCGTCGGCATGGATCGCCAGCTTCGCCTCAAGCGCGGCGCCGATCTTTTCGGCCTTGCGCATCCCTTCGAGCACGCGCGCGGCGGTGTCGCGGATCGCCAGCAGGTCGGCCCACCAGCGCCGCTGCCCGGGCGATGCCTGCGCGGCGGCCAGGCCGTCGTACCAGGTCTCGAACAGCACGCTCTCGCCGCGCTGGCCCGGCAACGCCTGCCAGATTTCCTCGGCGGTGAACGCCAGGATCGGCGCCAGCCAGCGCACCAGCGCCTCGGCGATGCGGTACATCGCGCTCTGCGCGCTGCGCCGGCCGTGGCTGTCGGTGGGCATGGTGTAGAGGCGGTCCTTGGTGATGTCCAGGTACAGCGCGCCCATCTCGTTGGTGCAGAAGTTCTGCACGCGCGCCACCACTTCGGGAAAGTCGTAGCGCTCGTAGGCGGCGACCACCGCCTGCTGCACGTCGTACGCCTGCTGCACCGCCCACTGGTCCAGCGGCAGGCTGTCTTCCACTGCCACCAGGTGCCTCGCGGGATCGAAGCCGTCGAGGTTGCCGAGCAGGAAGCGCGCGGTGTTGCGCAGGCGGCGGTAGCCGTCCGAGACGCGCTTGAGGATCTCGTCGGAGACGCTCATCTCGTTGCGGTAGTCGGCCGAGGCCACCCACAGGCGCAGCACGTCGGCGCCCAGCGTGTCCATCACCTTCTGCGGCGCCACCACGTTGCCCAGCGACTTGGACATCTTGCGGCCCGAGGCGTCCACGGTGAAGCCGTGGGTGAGCACGTCGTCGTAGGGCGCGCGGCCGTGGATCGCCGCCGAGGTGAGCAGCGAGGACTGGAACCAGCCGCGGTGCTGGTCGGAGCCTTCGAGGTACATCACCTTGTATTCGCGTGCACCGCCCTGCTGCAGCTCGGGACGCTGGCCGATCACGCCGAAATGGGTGACGCCGGAGTCGAACCACACGTCGAGCACGTCGGTGACCTTGTCGTAGTCCCTGGCCTGGTCGCCCAGCAGCTCGGCGGGATCGAGGTCGTACCACGCGTCGATGCCGCCCTGCTCCATGCGCTTCGCCACCTGCTCCATCAGCGCCACGGAATCCGGATGCGGCTCCTGCGTGGCCTTGTGCACGAACAGCGCGATCGGCACGCCCCAGGTGCGCTGGCGGCTGATGCACCAGTCCGGGCGGCCGGCCACCATGCCGGCGATGCGCTCCTCGCCCCAGCCCGGCACCCAGCGCACGTCCTTGAGCGACTTCAGTGCCGTGGCGCGCAGGCCGGCCTGTTCCATGCCGATGAACCACTGCGGCGTGGCACGGAAGATCACCGGCGTCTTGTGGCGCCAGCAGTTCGGGTAGCTGTGCTCGATCCTCGCGTGCGCCAGCAGCACGCCGCGCGCGCGCAGCAGCTCGGCGATGGCGTCGTTGGCCTTCCAGATGTGCATGCCCGCGAGGTCGAGGTCGCCGGCACCTGGCCCACCCGCCTTGGGCGTGTCGTCGCGGTAGGTGCCGCGCGCGCCGATGTAGTTGAGCAGGCCGATGCCGTTCTCGCGGCCGACCACGAAGTCCTCCACGCCATGGTCGGGCGAGGTGTGCACCGCGCCGGTACCGTCCTCGGCGCTGACGTGCTCACCGAGGATGACGGGCACTTCGCGGTCGTAGAACGGATGACGGAGCTTCACGCCATTGAGCGCGGCACCCGCGACATGGCCAAGCACTCTCCCCTCTCCCGCTTGCGGGAGAGGGGTCGGGGGAGAGGGCACGACGGCACCGGAAGGCTGCGCTCCGCCCGTACCCTCTCCCGCCCTTCGGGCATCCTCCCCCGGAGGGGGAGGGGAATAGCGTGCGAGCGCCTTGTCGACCAAGGCGCTCGCGATCACCAGCAGCACGCGCTTGCCGTTGCGTGCCGGGCCTTCAACCAAGGCGTATTCCAGCTCCGCGCCCAGCGATACCGCCTGGCTTTCCGGCAGCGTCCACGGCGTGGTGGTCCAGATCGGCACGGCGACGATGGCGTCGTCCGCGTCCACGCCGAAGGCCGCCGCCAGCGCCTGCGGATCGACCGCGTCGTAGGCCACGTCCACCGCCGGCGAGACCTTGTCGCCGTATTCGATCTCCGCCTCGGCCAGCGCCGAGCCGCAGTCGAAGCACCAGTACACCGGCTTGGCGCCGCGCACCACGTGGCCGTTGGCGACGATGCGCGACAGCGCGCGCACCATGTCGGCCTCGTACTTGAAGTCCATCGTGCGGTACGGGTTTTCCCAGTCGCCCAGCACGCCCAGGCGCTTGAAGCCGGCGCGCTGGGTGTCGATCTGCTCGGCGGCGTATTCGCGGCACTTCTGCCGGAACGCGCGCGCGTCCAGCTTCTCGCCCGGCTTGCCGTGCTGCTTCTCCACCGCGATCTCGATCGGCAGGCCGTGGCAGTCCCAGCCCGGCACGTAGGGCGCGCGGTGGCCGGCGAGCAGCTTGGAGCGCACCACCATGTCCTTGAGGATCTTGTTGACCGCGTGGCCGATGTGGATCGCGCCGTTCGCGTACGGCGGCCCGTCGTGCAGCACGAAGGCCTTGTCGCGGCCGGCGGTCTTCGCCTGTATCTGCGCGTAGCGGCCCGCCTGCTCCCACTCGGCCAGCCAGCCCGGCTCGCGCTTCGGCAGGTCGCCGCGCATCGGGAAATCCGTCTGCGGCAGGTTGATCGTGCTCTTGTAGTCCTGGGTCATCGCTTCGGGTGCCTCTTCGGTCCCGCCCCGGAACCGCCCGGCCCGGAGCGCTGTAGTGCCGCCCGCCGCGCGCGGCGGCAGGCGCTCGCGCTGCGGGCGGATGCCTTCAAATAATAATGACGATCGCTGCCGCATTCGTGCGGCGGCGACGGGTGCAACGCGGATTGGACGTGTCGCAGGGCTTCATGCGCGGGCCAGTACCGGATTCATGCCCAGGATCTCCCGGGCCGAACGCGCATCATGATCCATCTGCGCCTTGAGCGCATCCAGATCGTCGAATTTCTGCTCGTCGCGCAGCTTGGCCACGAACTCCACCGCCATGCGCCGGCCGTAGAGGTCGCCCTCGAAATCGAACAGGTGCGCCTCCAGCAGCGGCCGGCTGACCTGGTTCACCGTGGGCCGCACGCCCAGGCTGGCCACACCCGGCCAGCTGCATTCGCTCTCGCCCAGGCCCACGCGCACCGCGAAGATGCCCTGCACCGGACTCACCCGCTCGCGCAGGTGGATGTTGGCGGTGGGAAAGCCCAGCGTGCGGCCGAGCTGGTTGCCGTATTCCACCTTGCCCTCGATCACGAACGGACGACCGAGCAAGGCCGTGGCGGCAGCAAAATCGCCCGCGCCCAGCAACTGGCGCACGCGACTGGCGGAGACGCGGGCGCCATCCAGCAGGATGGCCGGCATCACGCAGCCGGCGAAACCGGCCTTCTCGCCCAGCTCGCGCAGCAAGGCCACGTCGCCCTCGCGCTTGTGCCCGAAGCGGAAGTCCGCGCCCACCCATACTTCTTTCGCAGCCACGCGCTCGACCAGCACGCGCTGCACGAAGTCCCGGGCGGACATCGCCGCCAGCCCGGCGTTGAAGCGCAGCATGTGCACCTGCCCGAAATCCGCCGCGGCAAAGCCGAGCAGCTTTTCACGCACGCTGGAAAGCCGGGGCAGCGGCTCGGCCGAGAAATAGGTCCGTGGCAGCGGCTCGAACGTCACCACCGCCGCTGCGCAGCCCAGGGACCGCGCACGGCGCTGCACCTGGGCAAACAAGGCCTGGTGCCCCCGGTGCAGGCCATCGAACGCGCCGATGGCCACCACGCTGCCGCCGGGCACAAGGCAGGGGCCTGCGATATCGCGGGAAAGTTTCGTCATCGCGCCAGTATATCGGGCCCGTCCAGGCCACTCACACTGCCCGCAGGTCCCGCAACCGCAAACCCGCCCCGAACAGCGCCGCGACATACGCCGCGCCACCCGCCACCACCATCGCCGCAAGACGCCAGACGCGGGTGAAGGTGCCGACGTGATCCCAGTCCGGCCACAGCCAGCGGCCGAGCAGCAGCACCGCCACCATCGCCGCGCAGGCCAGTGCCAGCCGTGTCCAGTGCCGCAACCAGCCCGTCTGGCGCTGGTAGACACCGGCGCGCTTCAGCCAGTGCCACAGCAGCACGAAGTTGAGGTAGCTGGACAGCGTGCTGGCAATGCCCAGCGCCAGGTGCAGGCCCGGCACCTGCGCGATGCCGGCCAGCCAGCTCTCCCGGCGCACCGCGGCTGGCGCCCACAGCTCGAACAGCAGCGCGATGAACAGGAAGTTGCCCAGCATGTTCACCACCAGCGCCGCCACGCCGGCGCGCACCGGGGTCCTGGTGTCCTGGCGCGAATAGAACGCGGGCAGCAGCACCTTCACCAGCGCAAAGGCCGGCAGGCCGCAACTCAAGGCCAGGATCGACAGCGTGGACATGCGCGTGTCGAACGCATTGAAGCGGCCGTGCTGGAACAGCGTGGCCACGATCGGTTCGGACAGCAGCAGCAGCGCGCACATCGCCGGCACCGAGATCAGCAGGGTGAGCCGCAAACCCCAGTCCAGCGCACGCGAGAACCCCTCGCGATCCGTGTTCACGTGGTGGCGCGACAGCGAGGGCAGCACCACCGAGCCCAGCGCCACACCGAACACGCCCAGCGGCAATTCGAGGAAACGTGTGGACAGCGACAGCCAGCTCTGCGAGCCGGTGACCAGCAGCGAGGCAATCACCGTGTCCAGCAGCAGGTTGATCTGCGCCACCGAGGAGCCGAACAGCGTGGGCACCATCAGCTTGAGGATGCGCTTGACCTCGGGATGGCTCCAGCCCCAGCGCGGCCACACCAGCAGGTCCAGCCTGCGCAGCGCCGGCAGCAGGAACAGCAACTGCAGCACGCCGGCCGCCAGCACCGCCCAGCCCATCGCCATGATCGGCACGTCCAGCCGCGTCGACAGCCACAGCGCGCCCGCGATCATGCAGATGTTGAGGATCACCGGCGCCAGCGCCGGCAGCGCGAAGCGGTGGAAGCTGTTGAGCACGCCCGCCGCCAGCGCGGTCAGCGACACGAAGAACAGGAACGGGAACGTCAACCGCAACAGGGCTATGGTGAGGTCGAACTTGTGCGGCTGGTCCAGCGCGCCCGGCTCGAACAATGTCGCCACCTGCGGCGCGAAGATCAGCCCCAGCGCGGTCACCAGCAGCACCACCGCGCCCAGCGTGCCGGAGACGCGTGCCATCAGTTGCCGCAGGTCCTCGTGCGTGCCCTTCTCCTTCACCTCGGTGAACACCGGCACGAAGGCGGTGGAGAACGAACCCTCGGCAAACAGCCGGCGCATGAAGTTGGGGATGCGGAACGCCACCCAGAACGCATCGGTGACGGCATTGGCGCCGAATACCGTGTTGAGCGACATGTCCCGGACCAGGCCGAGCACGCGCGACACCATCGTCATGCTGCTGAACGAGAGCAGCCCGCGGAACATGCTGGGGGACTTCATGCCGATGGAAGATCCTGGATCAATGCGGGCGACGGGCGCACAGTCTGCCAGCCGGCGCGGGCAAGATCACCGGCGGATCATGGCCGAATGCAGGCAATGCCCTGTCCGCAGCCGCCTAAATGCTTGACGCATGGGCGAATCGCCCGCATAATCCGCCTCTTTCTCCACCCTGCAACCCGCGATTCGGGAGTTCTACCTTGGCCAACATCAAGTCCGCGAAGAAGCGTGCGCGCCAGTCCGAGCAGCGCCGCCTGCGCAACATCAGCGCCCGTTCCATGGTCCGTACCGCGCTGAAGAAGGTCGTCAAGGCCATCGAGGCCAAGGACAAGGCTGCCGCCGTCGAGGCCTTCGCCGCCGCCCAGCCGGTGATGGATCGCTACGCCTCGCGCGGCCTGATCCACAAGAACAAGGCCGCCCGCCACAAGAGCCGCCTGAACGCGAAGATCCGCGAACTGGCGTAAGCCGGCTCCATCGCGCGTCACGAAAAGCCGGCCTTGGCCGGCTTTTTTGCGTTCGCTTATCTCCCCTCCCCCGCCTGCGGGGGAGGGGGCGGGTGAGAGGGCGCACGACTTGCCTCAACCACCCTGCCAGCCCGAACCCTCTCCCCCAACCCCTCTCCCGGAGGGAGAGGGGAGCAAGGCACTACCGGCAAGCGTCGATCGCCTGCCCCAGCCGCTCCACCCCCACCACTTCCAGTTCGCCCACGCGGCCGGACTTCGGTGCGTTCGCCTTCGGCACGATGGCGCGGCGGAAGCCGTGGTGCGCGGCTTCCTTCAGGCGTTCCTCGCCGTTCGGCACCGGGCGGATCTCGCCGGACAGGCCCACCTCGCCGAACGCGACGGTCTTCTCCGGCAGCGGGCGGTCGCGCAGCGAGGACAGCACCGCCAGCAGCGCCGGCAGGTCGGCCGCCGTCTCCTGCACGCGGATGCCGCCCACCACGTTGATGAACACGTCCTGGTCGTAGGCGGCCACGCCGCCGTGCCGGTGCAACACCGCCAACAGCATCGCCAGGCGGTTCTGCTCCAGGCCCAGCGCCACCCGGCGCGGATTGCCCAGGCTGGACTGGTCCACCAGCGCCTGCACCTCGACCAGCAGCGGCCGCGTGCCCTCGCGCGTCACCATCACCGCGCTGCCCGGCGTGGGGCCGGCATGCGCGGAGAGGAAGATCGCGGAGGGATTGGGCACTTCGCGCAGGCCCTTGTCGCCCATCGCGAACACGCCCAGCTCGTTGACCGCGCCGAAGCGGTTCTTGAACGCGCGCAGCACGCGGAAGCGCGAACCGGACTCGCCCTCGAAATACAGCACCGCATCCACCATGTGCTCCAGCACGCGCGGGCCGGCGATGCCGCCCTCCTTGGTGACGTGGCCGACCAGGAACACGCTGGTGCCGGTCTCCTTGGCGAAGCGCGTGAGCCGCGCCGCCGACTCGCGCACCTGCGACACCGAGCCCGGCGCGGCGGTGAGCAGTTCCGTCCAGATCGTCTGGATCGAATCGATCACCAGCACGCGCGGCCGCGCCGCCACGGCCTGTTCGAGGATGCGCTCGATGCAGGTTTCGGCCAGTGCCTGCAAGGGCTCCAGCGGCAGGCCGAGGCGCTGCGCGCGCGAAGCCACCTGCGCCAGCGATTCCTCGCCGGTGACGTAGACGCTGGGCAGCTGCGCGCCCAGCGTGCCCAGCATCTGCAGCAGCAGGGTGGACTTGCCGATGCCGGGATCGCCGCCCACCAGCACCACCGAACCCTCCACCAGGCCGCCGCCCAGCACGCGGTCGAGCTCGCCGATGCCGGTGAGCGTGCGTGCCTCGGCCGTCATGGCGACTTCGGTCAGCGGCATCACCTTGCTGGCGCCCGCCGCCTTGCCCGCGTAGCCGCCGCGCGCCGCGCCCGCCGACTTCGCCGCCGGCTGCAGCACGATCTCGGAGAGCGTGTTCCACGCCCCGCACTCCACGCACGAGCCTTGCCACTTGGGATGCTCGGCACCGCAGTCGGTGCAGACGTAGGCGGTCTTGGCCTTGGCCATGCTGAGGTTCCTCGTGAATAGTGCGGTCATGGATGACCGCCTCTTGATCTTCGCACTCAAGGACGAGTGCAAAAGTCATGCGGCCAAGAGTAACCGGCGTCCATCGCAGGCGACGAGACGGCATGCAGCCGGGTGGCGCGTCAGCCTTCGTCCTCGACGAACAGCACGCGACGGGTCATGCCGCAGGTGAGGTCATAGGAAATCGTGCCGGCCTGGGCGGCGATGCTTTCGACCGGCAGGCCATCGCCCCACAGGGTGACGCGGTCGCCCACCTGCGCCTGCGGCGCCGTGCGCAGGTCCAGCGTGATCAGGTCCATCGAGATGCGGCCGATCAGCGACACGCGCCCCCCGCCCACCAGCACCGGCGTGCCGGCCGCGGCGCTGCGCGGATAGCCGTCGCCGTAGCCCACCGCTGCGACACCGACCGGCATGTCCTCGGGACAGGTCCACGTGCCGTTGTAGCCGATGCGCTCGCCCTTGGCCGTCCGGTTGATCGCGACCAGGCGCGTGGCCAGCGTCATCGCGGGACGGAAGCCGAAGTCCGCCCCGCTCTTCCCTTCCACCACGGAAAGTCCATACAGCAGGCCGCCGCTGCGCACCCAGTCGGCGCGCGCGCCGGGCCAGCCCAGCACGGCGGCCGAGTTGGACAGCGAGCGCGGGCCGTCCAGGCCGCGCGTCGCCTCGTCGAAGCGTGCGATCTGCACGCGCGTGGCGTCGCCGTCGAACACTTCCGACTCGGAGAAATGGGTGAGCAGGCCGATCCCGGGATCGACGCCGGGCATCCCGGCAAGCCGCGCATGCACTTCGGCTGCGCACTCGGGCGCGAAGCCGAGCCGATGCATGCCGCTGTCGATCTTCAGCCATACGCGCAACCGGCCGCGCCGCGCACTGGCCTCGGCCAGCCAGGCCAGTTGCGCCTCGTGATGGATCGCCGCCTCCAGCCCCAGTCGTTGCATTTCGGCGATGTCGCCGGGTTGGTCGGGACCGGACAGCACCACGATGCGCTGGCGATGACCCGCCGCCCGCAGGCGCAGACCGTCGCCCAGCGCGGCCACCGCGAAGCACTCGGCCTCGGCGTCCAGCGCGCGCGCCACGCGCTCCAGGCCATGGCCGTAGGCATCGGCCTTGACCACCGCCATCACCTTCGCCGGCGCGGCCATGGCCTTGATGCGGGCGAGGTTGTGGCGCAACGCGCCCAGATGGATGGTGGCGACGGTGGTGCGGCTCATGGAGTGGAGCGGGGAACGAGGAATGGGGAACGGGGAACGGGGGACACACGATGGACAGGCAGGCCACGGTTCGCGCAGGCATCTTCGGCCATGTCGGACGACAGGCCACAAGCCCGCGCAACCGGCCCATTCCCCATTCCCCGTTCTCCGTTCCCCGCCCTCACTCGAACGCCCCCACGAACGAATCGGCGGCGTAGTTCTCGAACTTGGTGTAGTGGCCGAGGAAGGTGAGCTTGACGGTGTCGGTGGGGCCGTTGCGCTGCTTGCCGATGATGATCTCGGCCAGGCCCTTGTCCGCCGATTCCTTGTTGTAGTACTCGTCGCGGTAGATGAACATGATCACGTCGGCGTCCTGCTCGATGGCGCCCGACTCGCGCAGGTCGGACATCATCGGTCGCTTGTCGGCGCGCTGCTCCAGCGAGCGGTTCAACTGCGAGAGGGCGATCACGGGCACGTTCAGTTCCTTGGCGAGCCCCTTCAGTGAACGCGAGATTTCTGAAATCTCGGTGGCGCGGTTCTCCTTGTTCCCGGGCACCTGCATCAGCTGCAGGTAGTCGATCACGATCAGGCCCAGGCCGCCGTGCTCGCGATGCAGGCGGCGCGCGCGCGAACGCAGTTCCACCGGCGACAGGCCCGGCGTGTCGTCGATGAAGATCTTCGCCTCGGACAGGATCGCGATCGCGTTGGAGACGCGCGGCCAATCCTCCTCGGCGAGGTCGCCGTTGCGCAGGTGCTGCTGGTGGATGCGGCCCACCGAGGAGATCAGGCGGAACGCCAGCTGCGAGGCGGACATTTCCATCGAGAACACCACCACCGCCTTCTTCGCGCGCAGCGCGGCGCTCTCGGCGATGTTCAGCGCGAACGCGGTTTTGCCCATCGAGGGGCGTGCGGCCACGATGATGAGGTCGGACGGCTGCAGGCCCGAGGTGAGGTTGTCGAGGTCGCTGAAGCCGCTGGTGATGCCGGTGAGCTGGCCGCGGTTCTCGTAGCGCTCGGTGAGCAGGCGGAACGCGTCCTTCACCGCCTCGCGCATGGAGACGGAATCCTTCTTGCCGCGTGCGCCGGACTCGGCGATCTTGAACACCGCCTGTTCGGCGTTCTCCAGCACCTCCTGCACGCTCTTGCCCTCGGGGCGGTAGCCGTCCTCGGTGATGCCGGTGCCGGCGTCGATCAGCTGGCGCAGCACGGACTTCTCGCGCACGATCTCCGCGTAGGCGGCGATGTTCGCCGCGCTGGGCGTGCCGTTGGCCAGCTCGATCAGGTAGCTTGCGCCACCCACCATCTCGGCCAGGCCGTTGGCCTCGAACCAGTCGCCCAGGGTCACCGCGTCGCAGGGCATGCCCTTGTTCGCCAGCTCGTTGATCGCGCGCCAGATCAGGCGGTGGTCGCGACGGTAGAAATCCCCCTCGCCCAGGCGGTCGGCCACCTTGTCCAGCGCGTCGGGGGCCAGCATCAGGCCGCCCAGTACCGCCTGCTCGGCGTCGATCGAATGCGGCGGCACACGCAGCGCCTCGATGGCCGGTGACGAAGGCTTGCGTTCGGGCACGAAGGACATCGGACTACCTCGGAAAGACGAACCGGCCGCCGCCGCGGCAGGCGCTGACGCGCGGCAGCGGACAAGACCCACATGATGCGCGGCGGCGTCTCACGGGTCGAGATGGAATCCTGTGGAAAAGCTGGGGAAAGTTGGGGATAAAGCGGTGCCCGCACGCTTCCGGTCATCCAAAACGAACGGGCGCCCGAAGGCGCCCGTTCGCAGAACGTGTGGCGGCGGCCTTACTTCTTCTCGCCGACCACGATCACCTTGACGCTGGTCTGCACGTCGGCGTGCAGGTGGATCGCCACCTCGAACTCGCCCGTGTTGCGCAGCGGGCCTTCGCCCAGGATGACTTCGCCCTTGTGGATGTCGTGGCCGACCGCCTGCAGCGCCTCGGCGATGTCGCGCGGACCCACCGAACCGTACAGCTTGCCTTCGGGGCTGGCGTGCGCCTCGATCGTCACCGACACCCCGGCCAGTTTCGCCTTGCGGGCCTCGGCCTCGCTCAGCATGTTGTTGGCGCGGGCCTCGTACTCGGCGCGGCGCTGCTCGAACGCGGCGAGGTTGGCGGCATTCACGCGCACCGCCTTGCCCTGCGGGATCAGGTAGTTGCGGCCGTAGCCGGGCTTCACGCTGACCTTGTCGCCGAGGTCGCCCAGATTGCGCACTTTCTGCAGAAGGATGAGTTCCATGGGTATTCCTTTTCGTTAGCGCCGGGAGGGCCGGCGCAGCCGTGGACGGTTGTCCGAAGGTCCTGCTTTCGGCCCCTCCTCCGTAAAGAAGAAGGGAGCCGGAGCATCAGACGTCGTGGTTGTCGGTGTACGGCAGCAGCGAGAGGAAGCGTGCGCGCTTGATCGCGGTCGCCAGCTGGCGCTGGTAGCGCGCCTTGGTGCCGGTGATGCGGCTCGGCACGATCTTGCCGTTCTCGGTGATGTACTGGCGCAGGGTGTTGAGATCCTTGTAGTCGATCTCCTTCACCTTCTCCGCGGTGAAACGGCAGAACTTGCGGCGGCGGAAAAACTTGGACATGGTCTGGGCTCCTTTCAGTCGTCGCTGTCGCGATCATTGCCACGGCTGTCGCCGTCGCCGTCGCTGTCGTCGTCGCGGCGGCGCGACGAGCGGGCGTCATCCTTCTCCTTGCTCTTGAGGATGAAGGACGGCTCGGTGTCGGCGGCGTCGCGCTTGATGACGAGGTGGCGCAGCACCGCGTCGTTGAAGCGGAAGCCCGACTCCAGCTCGTTCAGCGCGTTCTGGCCGACTTCGATGTTCAGCAGCACGTAGTGCGCCTTGGCCAGGTTGACGATCGGATAGGCCAGCTGGCGGCGGCCCCAGTCCTCCAGGCGGTGGATCTTGCCGCCGTCGGTCTCGATCAGCGCCTTGTAGCGCTCGATCATCGCCGGGACCTGTTCGCTCTGGTCAGGGTGGACCAGAAACACGACTTCGTAATGTCGCAGGGACATCGTGGTTCGACTCCTTGTGGATGCGGCCGGAATGGCCTCGCAGCCTCCCGCCGGATGCGGTGAGGCAAGTGTCCGTCACACCCCTTGCGGGGCGGACAGAAGCGGAATTGTAAGTGGAGCGCGGGTATCGCGCAAGCGATTGAATTCAATAGTGCGGCCAGGGATGGCCGCCCGTTCGGCCTTCGCGATCAGGGACGAGCGCACGAGACTTGAAGCGTGCGGCCATGGGCGGCCACCCGTTTGACTTGTGCGCTCACGGGTGGGCGCACAAGTACCGCGCTCAACCCACCGTGAAGCTCTCGCCGCAGCCGCACTCGCCGGTGGCGTTGGGGTTGTGGAACACGAAGCTGGCGTTGAGCCCCTGGCGCTGGAAGTCGATCACGGTGCCGTCCACCAGCGGCAGGCTCTTGTCGTCCACCACCAGCGGCACGCCGTCGATGCTGACCAGCCGGTCGCCCTCGCCCACCGACTGGGCCAGGTCCACCACGTAGCCGAAGCCGGAGCAGCCGGTGCGCTTCACGCCGAAGCGGACGCCGGCGGCGCCGGGGGTCTGCGCGAGGAACTGGCGCATGCGTTCGCTGGCGGCGGGAGTGATCGTGATGGTCATGGCAGGCAGGGCTTCGTGCGAAAAGCGGGAATCGCGCACGCCGGACGGGTCGCGGCGCGGGCAAGGGCTACATTATCATGCTGGTTTGTCCACGCGCTCCGCGGGATGCGCGTTCCAGCGATTTCATGCACCTACGAGATGTGGTGCACCAACGGGAGTTTCAATCCATGACGGCGGTCCGCCCCACGGCATGCAGTGTGAAGCAGGCACTTTCCGGCAAGCTCGAGGCCGGCAGCGCCGTGACCGTGCGCGGCTGGGTGCGTACCCGCCGCGACTCCAAGGCCGGCCTGTCCTTCGTCAGTGTCAGCGACGGCTCCTGCTTCGACCCGATCCAGGCGGTGGTGCCGGCCACGCTTTCCAACTACGAGAGCGAGGTGAAGCACCTCACCGCCGGCGCCGGCGTGATCGTCTCGGGCACGCTGGCGCCTTCGCAGGGCAAGGGGCAGGCGTTCGAGATCCAGGCCGACAGGGTCGAAGTCACCGGCTTCGTGGACGATCCGGAAACCTACCCGATCCAGCCCAAGCAGCACTCGATGGAGTTCCTGCGCGAGGTGGCCCACCTGCGCCCGCGCACGAACCTGTTCGGCGCGGTCACCCGCGTGCGCCACACCATGATGACGGCGATCCATCGCCATCTCACCGAGCAGGGCTTCTTCTGGATCAACACGCCGATCATCACCACCTCGGACGCCGAAGGCGCCGGCGACATGTTCCGCCTGTCCACGCTGGACCTGGCCAACCTGCCACGCACGCCGGACGGCAAGATCGACTTCCGCAAGGATTTCTTCGGCCGCGAGGCCTTCCTCACCGTGTCCGGCCAGCTCAACGTGGAGGCATATTGCCTCGCCATGAGCAAGGTCTACACCTTCGGCCCCACCTTCCGCGCCGAGAACTCCAACACGCCGCGCCACCTCGCCGAATTCTGGATGGTGGAGCCGGAGATCGCCTTCGCCGACCTCAACGACAATGCCGACTGCGCGGAAGGCTTCCTCAAGGCGATCTTCAAGTCCGTGCTGGAGGAACGCGCCGACGACATGGCGTTCTTCGCCGAGCGCGTGCTGCCCGAGGCCGTCTCCCGGCTGGAAACCTTCATCGCCCAGCCGTTCGAGCGCATCGACTACACCGAGGCCGTGGAAATCCTCAAGAAGTCGGGACAGAAATTCGAGTATCCGGTGGCCTGGGGCATCGACCTGCAGACCGAGCACGAGCGCTACCTCGCCGAGAAACATATCGGCCGCCCGGTGGTCGTAATGAACTACCCCGAGGCGATCAAGGCCTTCTACATGCGCCTCAACGACGACGAAAAGACCGTGGCGGCGATGGACGTGCTGGCGCCGGGCATCGGCGAGATCATCGGGGGTGCCCAGCGCGAGGAGCGCCTGGATCATTTGGACGCCCGGATGGCCAAATTCGGACTCGATCCTGCCACCTATGGCTGGTACCGTGACCTTCGCCGATATGGCACGGTGCCGCATGCCGGCTTCGGCCTCGGTTTCGAGCGCCTGCTGGTCTACGTCTGCGGCCTCTCCAACATCCGCGATGCCATCCCCTATCCGCGTGCCGCGGGGACGGCCGAATTCTGAGTACTGCCATGAAGCATCGGTTCCCCACCCTGGCCCTCGCCCTTGCCGCCCCCCTGCTGCTGGCCGGCTGCCATACCGTGAAGGACCTGGTGCCGACGAGCCTGGTGCCGCCGAATCTGCGCCCGCCGGAGAACAACGACGACCCGCTCAAGCAGGCGCAGCAGCGCCTGCTCGATGCCACACCCTGCTGCACCAGCTTTGCCGACTTCTCCTACCAGAACCTGCTGCCGCGGCAACCACAGCCGTTCACCCTGGGCAGCGGCAGCAGCGTGGCGAGCATCAACGGCACGCACAGCTACTTCCTCGCTTTCCGCCTGCCCGAAGGCGCCAAGCTGCCCTACCGCGTGGCGTTCAAGTCCGAATTGAACGGCCGCTGGCTGAAGTCCAGCTACCTGTTCGCACCCACCGTGGTACTGCTGGACAGCGGCTTCCAGCCGATCGGCTCCGGCGACATCTCGCTGTGCGAGCACATGGGCTGGAGCGATGCGACCTCCGGTGCGTTCGGCAGCTATACCGTCGACACCAAGCAGGCACGCTACCTGCTGGTCTACAGCTCGGCCGACCAGCAGACCGGCAAGACCTACTGGGAACAGTCGCCCACGACGTTCTCCACGCAGGCCACCTCGACCAGCATGCCCACGCTGGACATGAACCCCAGCGGTTCCTTCAGCGTGCCGCACGGCCCTGATGGCACCGTCTGGGTGGGCATGATGAACAGCACCTATGCCAAGGCGGTGGACAACGCGGTCTGCAAGAAACCGCAGGCAGGGGACGGCGTGCTGAACACCTTGCGCAGCGCCCTGCCGCTGCCATGGAGCAGCAACAACAACGGCAACGGCAACGGCAACACCAGTACCAGCAACACCAGTACCAGCAACACCGGCAGCGGCGACGCCGCCAAGGCCAAGGGGAGCTGAGCGTGCTGGCCATCTACCTGGGCCTGCTGTTCGCCGGCGTCGCGCTGTTCGTGCTCTCCTACGTGGCGCCGTTCCGGGTCGCCACGCTGATGCGCCTGCGTTACCCGCAGCACTGGCAGGTGGTGACCGAGTCCGCCAAGGGCCGGACCGGTCCGCTGCAGACCTGGATGCGCATGCAGTACGTGCTGCGCTCACCGGCACTGCCGGCACTGCAGGACCGCGACATCGACCGCTGGCGCGGCGTCTGGCGCTACAGCCAGTGGCTGGGCTGGCTGTGCTGGCTGGCCGCGCTGGCGATGCGGCTGCGCTGGGGCTGACCGCCGTACACGACCACGGAGCAACGCCCATGCAACTGCAACTCGACGGCCGTCATGCCCTGGTCTGCGGCGCCTCGCAAGGCATCGGCCGCGCCAGCGCGATCGAGCTGGCCGCGCTGGGCGCGAGCGTCACCCTGCTGGCACGTCGCGCCGAAATGCTTGCAGCGCTCGCTGGCGAGCTGCCACGCACGCACGCTGCACAACGCCACGATTATCTTGCCGTCGACGTGGGCGATGCCTCTGCGCTGCGCGCGCAGGCCGAGGCGCTGGTCGCGGCCTCGCCGGTGCACATCCTCGTCAACAACAGCGGCGGCCCGCCGCCCGGCAGCGTGCTCGACGCCACGCCCGAGGATTTCCTCGCCGCCTGGCGCCAGCACCTGCTGGCCTGCCACACGCTGGCGCAGGCCGTGGTGCCCGGCATGCGTGCGGCCGGCTGGGGTCGCATCGTCAACGTGATCTCCACCTCGGTGCGCGAGCCGATTCCCGGCATCGGCGTGTCCAACACCACGCGCGGTGCGGTGGCCAGCTGGGCCAAGACCCTGGCTGGCGAACTGGCACCGTCCGGCATCACCGTCAACAACGTGCTGCCCGGTTCCACCCGCACGCCGCGCATCGAGCAGATCGTCGCGGCGCGCGCGCAGAAGAGCGGCAAGGCGGCCGCCGAGGTGCAGCAGGCAATGGAGGCCGAGGTGCCGATGCGCCGCTTCGCCGAGCCGGCGGAAATCGCCGCCGCAGTGGCCTTCCTCGCCTCGCCTGCCGCGAGCTATATCACCGGTGTCAGCCTGCCGGTGGATGGCGGGCGCATGCGTTCGCTTTAGGAGGGCGGGATTCGGGATACGCCAAGGCACCGCAAGCATGCGTCCGGCCCCGGCATTGCCGTATCCGCCACGCCCGACCTCCCGCCTCGAACGTACCCCTGCGTCCGGTGCAATCACGGGCTTCGCAGCGTAAGCTTGGCCGGATGCCCCTACCGCGCCTCGCCAATCTGATCGACGGCCGCCTCGTGCCGCCGCGGGCCGATCGTTGGCTCGACGTGTTCGAGCCGGCCACCGGCGAAGTCTTTGCCCGCTGCCCCGATGCCGACGCCGGCGATGTCGCCGCCGCGGTCGAGGCCGCGCACCGCGCCGCGCCGGACTGGGCCGCAATGCCGGCCGAGCAGCGCGCCCGCCTGCTGCAGCGCCTCGCCGACCTGATCGAGGCCAGGCTCGAGGAACTCGCCGCGCTGGAATCGCGCGACAGCGGCAAGCCGGTGAAGCTCGCGCACGGCGTGGACATCCCGCGCGCGGTCAGCAACCTGCGTTTCTTCGCCGCCGCGGTCACGGCATGGGGCAGCGAGTCGCACGCGATGGCGCTGGGTCCAGCGGATCAGGGTGCGATCAATTACACGCTGCGGCAGCCGCTGGGCGTGGTGGGCTGCATCAGCCCGTGGAACCTGCCGCTGTACCTGTTCACCTGGAAGATCGCGCCCGCGCTGGCCGCCGGCAACGCGGTGGTGGCCAAGCCCTCGGAAGTGACGCCATGCACGGCCGCCCTGCTCGGCGAGCTGGCCATCGAGGCCGGCCTGCCGCCCGGTGTGCTGAACATCGTGCACGGCCGCGGACCCTCGGTGGGCCAGGCCATCGTCGAGCATCCGCAGGTCAAGGCGGTCTCCTTCACCGGCAGCACCGCCACCGGCGCGCACATCGCGGCAGCGGCCGCTGCGCGCTTCAAGAAGCTGTCGCTGGAGATGGGCGGCAAGAACCCGGCGATCGTGTTCGCCGACGCGGAGCTTTCCGACGCCCACCTCGACACCATCGTGCGTTCGGGCTTCGCCAACCAGGGCGAGATCTGCCTGTGCGGTTCGCGCCTGCTGGTGCAACGCTCGGTCTATGCCGGTTTCCGCGAGCGCTACCTGGCGCGCGTGCGCGCGCTGCGCGTGGGTGACCCGAACGACGCGGCCAGTGACCTCGGCGCCCTGGTCTCGAAACCGCATTACGACAAGGTGCTGGCCGGCCTGGCCACGGCGCGCGCGGAAGGCGGCCGCGTGCTGTGCGGCGGCGAGGCGGTGCGCGTGGACGGCCGTTGCGCCGGCGGCTGGTTCGTGGCGCCCACGGTGATCGAGGGCCTGCCGAACGAAGCCGCCACCAACCAGCAGGAAATCTTCGGCCCGGTGGTGACGCTGATCCCGTTCGAGGACGAGGCCGAAGCGCTGGCCATCGCCAACGGCACCGGCTACGGCCTGGCCGCCTCGCTGTGGACGCGCGACCTCGCCCGCGCGCACCGGCTCGCCGCACAACTGGAATTCGGCATCGTGTGGATCAACTGCTGGATGCTGCGCGACCTGCGCACGCCGTTCGGCGGCGTGAAGCACTCCGGCGTCGGTCGCGAAGGCGGCGCCGAGGCGCTGCGCTTCTTCACCGAGCCGAAGAACGTCTGCATTCGCTACTGATACGGGACCGTCGATGCATTCATTGAAAGACCTGCTGGAAAGCAACCGGCGCTGGGCCGCCAGCGTCACCGCGCAGGATCCGCACTTTTTCGAGAGCCTGTCGCGGCAGCAGGCGCCGAAATACCTGTGGATCGGCTGCTCCGATTCGCGCGTGCCGGCCACCCAGATCGTCGACCTGCCGCCGGGCGAGATCTTCGTCCACCGCAACGTGGCCAACGTGGTGGTGCATACCGACCTCAACGCGCTCAGCACCATCCAGTTCGCGGTGGACGTGCTGAAGGTCGAGCACATCCTGGTGGTGGGCCACTACGGCTGCGGCGGCATCGGCGCGGTGCTGCAGGAAAGCCGCCTGGGCCTGATCGACAACTGGCTGCGGCACGTCACCGACGTGGCCGGCAAGCATGCCAGGGTGCTCGATCGCAGCGTGGCGTTCGAGCTGCGTCATGCGCGGCTGTGCGAGCTCAACGCGATGGAGCAGGCGATCAACGTCTGCGGCACCACCATCGTCCAGGACGCCTGGGAGCGTGGCCAGAAGCTCGCCGTGCACGCCTGGGTCTACGGTCTCTCCGACGGCCACATGCACGACCTCGGCCTTGACGTTCCGGGCCGCGAGCAGTTGCCGGCCGCCTGTGAAGCCGCGCTGGCGCGGATGACCGAACGCTGGAATACGCCGGCATGAGCGACGTAGTGCGCACCGACGCGGCACCGGCGCCGGTGGGTGCCTATCCGCATGCGCGGCGCGTGGGCAACCTGCTGTTCCTCTCCGGCGTCGGTCCGCGCCAGCCGGGCAGCAACGCAATTCCCGGCAACGTGCATGATGCCGACGGCAGGCTGGTGGCCTACGACATCGAGGCGCAATGCCGGCAGGTGTTCGCCAACGTGCGCGCGGTGCTGGAAGCCAGCGGCGCCCGCTGGGAGGACCTGGTCGACATCACCGTGTTCCTCACCGACATGGCGCGCGACTTCGACGCCTACAACAAGCTGTACGCCGAGCACTTCGCCGGCGTGGGCGCCTGCCGCACCACACTGGGCATCACCGCGCTGCCCACGCCGATCGCGATCGAGCTGAAATGCGTGGCCGTGCTTGCCCGCTGCGACCATTCCTGACTGCACAAAAAAGCCCGCCGGCGAACCGGCGGGCTTTTCAGGAAGGAGACTCCGGCGACTCGTGATCAACCGCCGCTGGAGGCAGTGGCAGGCGCCGCGGCCTTCTTGGCAGCCTTCTTGTGGCTCTTGTGGTGCTTGGCCTTGTGGTGGCTGGCAGTCTTGTGTTCGGTGCTGCTCATGGCATTGCTGGCGGCGGGAGCGGTGGTCTGCGGAGCGGCGGCGGGAGCGGCCTGCGCAGCCGGAGCGGCAGCCTGCGGAGCAGCCTCCTGGGCCAGCACGGAACCGGACAGGGCAACGCCCGCGACAATCAGGGAAGCGATCGCAAGTTTACGCATCATGATGGTGAACCTCGACGATATTGTTGTATCGCGAACCCGGCCGGAACCCGGCAACGCGGGTGGCGCGACGGCGTCACAATAGCAGCAACGCAGGCGCACCGGCACTGAACACGACGCACGTTTTCCGGAATACGCCGATCGCGGACACCCGAGCTTCAGCAAGGTGACGACGCGTATAACAAACCATCCTGCACGGCACTCGCCGCCATCGTTCCGCAGGCCGCCCGATGGCAACGGGATGTGGCTGTAAACCGGCTCTCAGAGACCGAAGCGCGCCGGTGCGTAGGGTTGCGGATCGAGCGCCGGCGTGTTGCCACCCAGCTGTGCAGCCACCAGCTCGCCGGTGGCTGCCGACATGCTCACCCCGAGCATGCCGTGCGCGGTGGCCAGGTGCAGGTTGGTCCAGCGCGTGCTGGGACCGATGATCGGCACTTCGTCCACGCTCATCGGCCGCCAGCCCCACCACTCCTCCAGTTGCTGCGGACCCTCCGGCTCGTGCAGTCCCGCGGCCGCACCGCGACGCAATGCGTCGAGGCGGGCGCGATTGAGGCCCTCGGCGTAGCCGGAAAACTCCATCGTGCTGCCCAGCCGGTAGCCACTGGCCCAGGTGGTCACGCAAACCTGGGCCTCGCGCAGCACCAGCGCGTGGCGCGGCGGCCGCGCCGGCCGCGTGTAGGTGATCGAATAGCCCTTGCCCGGCTGCATCGGCAGGCGCAGGTCCAGCGAGCGCCCCAGCAGCGGCGACCACGCGCCCAGCGCCAGCAGCACGCGTTCGCCCGCAAACGCGCCGCGCGTGGTGTGCACTTGCGCGATGCGCTTGCCGTCGGTAGCGAAGCCCTCGACGCGCGCGCCGCACTCGATCGTGCCGCCCAGTTCGCGCACGCGCCGCGCCAGCTCGTCGACATAGCGATCCGGCCGCAGCCGCGCGTCACCGGGATGGAACAGGCCGCCGGCCACGCCGGGCTTCAGCGCCGGCTCCATCGCCTCCACCGCGTCGCCACGCAGGCGCTGCACTTCGATGCCGAGGCAGTCGAGCACGGCCGCGTGGTGTCGCTCGTCGGCCGCCAGCGCCTGTGCGCTGCGGTACACGTACAGCTCGCCCTCCTCGGCGAATTCGCAATCCAGCGCTTCGTCGCGCACCAGTTCGCCCAGCAGCCGTCGCGAGCGCTGCAGGATCGCCGCGCGGGCCGTGGCGGCACGGTGGAAGTCTGCCCAGTTGCAATGCCGGGCGAAGCCCAGCAGCCAGCGCAGGCGCGGACCGTCGAAGCGCGGGCTGAGGTAGAGCGGCGCGTCGGCGCGCAGCACCGAGCGCAAGGCCACCCCGAGGGTGCCCGGCATCGCCAGCGGTGCGGCGTGGCTTGGCGTGATCGTGCCGCAGTTGCCGTGCGATGCGCCGCAGCCCGGCGTGCCCTGCTCCAGCACGCGCACCGCAGCCCCCTTGCGCAACAGCTGCAAGGCGCAGGCGAGGCCGATCACGCCGCCGCCGAGTATCAGTACGTCCCCGCGAGTCGTATCCATCCGGCCATTGTAGCGGTCTGCTGCGTCGCGTCATGCGTGTACTGGCGGCAACGGGCACGATGCGAGGCGCCTGTTTCCCAAAGGCATGACCATGCTGGCCAGACTCGCCGTTCGTGCAGGCTTCATCGCCGCTCTGCTGGTTTGCGCCAGCGCTGCCGCGCAGTCGTTCGATCCTTCCGCGCTGAAACTGCTGCGGGACATGGGGCGCGCGCCAACCACGCTGGCACGCTACAGCTATCTCATCCGGAAGGAGCCGTCGCTGTCTCCCGGCAACCAGCTGCTGGCGCTGCAGTTCATGGCCTTTTCGCAGGACGAGCTCGGCCTCTACGACCAGGCGGTGTTCGATTTCCCGTTGAAGAACAGCCTGCCGAATGACTTCAAGCTGCCTGCGTCCGGGGAGTGGAGATCGGCGGATGCCGTCGACACCATCGCCGCGCTCGCGACGCAACGGCACATCGTGATGGTCAACGAGGCGCACCACGACGGACACACCCGGCAACTCACGCTGGAACTGTTGCCGCGGCTGCGCGCACTCGGCTTCACCTACTTCGCCGCCGAAGCACTGGGCGAAAACGATCCCGACCTCGCCAAGCGCGGCTATCCCCTGCGCAAGAGCGGCACGGAATACCTGCGCGACCCGCTGTACGGCGACATCCTGCGCGAAGCGATCCGGCTGGGCTTCACCCTCGTCCCCTACGACAACGCACTCGCCGGGCAGGCACGTGAAACCGCGCAGGCCGAGGCCTTGTACCAGAAGGTGTTTGCGAAAGACCCCCATGCACGGCTGTTCGTGCATGCCGGCTACGCGCATATCGACAAGGCGCCGGGCCGCCTGGGCAAATGGCGTCCAATGGCGATGCAACTGCAAAAGCTTACCGGGCTGGTGCCGCTGTGCATCGACCAGACCGACTTTCTCGAAACCGACCTGGATGCCTCGGATGCCTACCATCGGCTCGTGCATGCGTTTCCATCCGACAAGCCCGAAGTCCTGCTGAACCGCCAGTCCGGCCAGCCGTGGAGCGCGCGGCCGGCGGCTTACGATGTCGACGTGATCCTGCCGCCCAGCCTCAGCATCGAAGCTTTCGGCAAATACAAATACGGATTCCGGAGCAACGCCTACGAATCCGGCTTGCCGCACGTTCTCGAGCGCAACGAAATGCAGCGGGCAGCCTGGCTCTCGCTGGGCGGCAAACGCCGCCCCTATGCGATCGACTCGTCGTTGTGCCGAGGCACCATCCCCTGCGTGGTCGGTGCGTATTACCCTGGCGAACCGAACGACGCCATCGCCGCCGACCGCTACGCCTTCATGGGGCCTATCGAAACGAGCAAGCTCTATCTGCGCCCCGGTTCATACCAGCTGCGCGCCAGCGACAGCGATGGCCATGCATTGTCGGAAAGCGACATCAGGATAGCGCCCCCGTGACCCTTGCACCAAAAGGATTACGAGTGTAGTCTTTCATGGAACTACGCCCGTAATCCCTTGCAGGTGCAACCATGCCCCATCCCCCGCCCGCGATCAGCGAAGCCGAAAGCCGCGTGATGGAAGCGCTGTGGCGCAAGTCGCCGCAGAGCTCCGAAGAGATCGTCGCGATCCTGCAACGGGACAGCGACTGGCACGAGAAGACCATCCGCACCCTGCTCGGCCGCCTGCTCGGCAAGGGCGCGGTGAGCGCGGAGAAGGACGGCCGACGCTATCTGTACTCGCCCACGCTGAGCCGCGAGCAGTGGCAATCGCAGGAAAGCCGCAGCCTGCTCGACCGCGTGTTCGGCGGTCGCCTCTCACCCTTGCTGGCGCATTTCAGCGAACACGAGAAACTCGGCGCGAAGGACGTGGCCGAGCTGCGCAGGCTGCTGGAGCGCATCGAGAAGAAGGGGCGCTGAGATGGACGCGATCCTGTCGCTCAGCCTGCTGTACGCGACTGCGGCGCTGGCCCTGGTGCTGCTGGTGCGCCGCCTCCTGCGCAGGGCCTTCGGCGCCGGTCCCGCCTTCGGCCTGTGGCTGCTGCCTGCATTGGCACTGGTGCTGCCATGCCTGCCGGGCTTGCCCGCGCGCTGGTCCGTGCTGCCGGCCCTCCGGGTATTGCCCGACAGCATGGCCACCGGCACGGCGGGCACCGATGCAGCCATGTCGATGCCCTGGCTGCGCTGGCTCTGGCTGGCCGGCGCGAGCGTGATGCTGCTGCGGCTCGCCGTGCATTACCTGCGCCTGCGCCGGCAGAGCCGCGCACTGCCGATGGCAATCGCGGCCAGCCTGCGGCACGCACTGGACGACTTCGACCCGCGCCGTCTGCGCCTGCATCCCGCCGGCCCCGCCGTACTGTGGGCGCCACGCAGCCTGGTGCTGCTGCCGGCGGATTTCCTCGACCGCTTCGATGCCGCCGAGCAGCGTCTGGTACTGCGCCACGAGTTGACCCATCTGCGGCGCGGCGACGCGCTGTGGAGCCTCATCGCCGGATTGGCGGCGGCGCTGCTCTGGTTCCACCCGCTGGCCTGGGTGGCGCTGCCGCGCTTCCGGCTCGACCAGGAGCTGGCCTGCGACGAACGCGTGCTGCGCGACGCACCGCGCGACGAGACCGCCTACGCCCACACCTTGCTGCACAGCGTCGGCCTGTCGCCCATGCCGGCGCTGATTCCCTGGCTCGCCGAGCCCCAACTCAAGGAGCGACTCACCATGATCCAGCGTCATCGTCCCGGCGCGCTGCGCCGTCGTGCGGGTGTTGCCGCGCTTGCCGTGCTCGTGGCCGGCAGCGTGTTCGTGGCACAGGCCGCGACCAACAACCGGAAGGCCAGTTCGAACCTCACCTTCAACGCGCGCATCCAGCCGCGCTATCCCGAAGCGGCAATCAAGAACAAAGAGCAGGGCACGGTGGTCCTGAAGGTACTGGTGAGCAAGGACGGCAGGCCACTCAGGATCGATGTCGACCCGGCGACCAAGGCCGCACCGGACTTGGTGGAGTCCGCCCGTGAAACCGCCATGCAATGGCGCTTCAACCCGGCTCTGAAGAACGGCAAGCCGGTTGAGGGTTCTGCCCGCGTGCCCGTCGAATTCAACCTGACGCCCTTGCCCAGCAAGACGGGTCAGGACAAAGCTGAGAAACGAAGTTCGAAATAGCAGAAAGCCAATTGATTTGCATGTGAATTATTGAATTGATAACCTCGGCACATCCCACGCCGAGGTTGTCTCGTGAATCCGCAGCCCGCCGCCCGATTCGCCGCCACGCCCGCGCGCATCGCCCGCCTGGTGCTGCTGACCCTCGCGATCGCCCTGCTGGCGGCCTGCGCCAGCGCTCCCCGCCACGCCGCCACCCAGTCCGCCCTCGCCAACGAACCCGCGCGCGCGCCCGACGGCGAGGCCGCGGCCGCCAACGACGTGCTGTTCCGCGCGATGGCCCTGGTCGGCACGCCTTACCACTGGGGCGGCAATACGCCGGCCGGCGGCTTCGACTGCAGCGGCCTGGTCGACTACATCTACCGCAGCGCCACCGGCCTGCAGTTGCCCCGCACCTCCGGCGAAATGGCCGACATGGATGCGCGCAAGGTCAAGCGCATGACCCAGCTGGTCAGCGGCGACCTGGTGTTCTTCGACATCGGCGGCCGCATCAGCCACGTGGGCGTCTATGTGGGCAAGGGACGCTTCGTGCACGCGCCGAACAGCGGCGGCACGGTGCGGCTGGACGACATCGACGGACCGTACTGGGGCGGGCACTTCGCGTTCGGGAGGCGGGTGCTGGATTGATACCCGTCGCATCCGGATGCGGACGCGGACGCGGAGTGGACATTTACCTCACGGGCGCGAGCCTAGCCTTGTGCGAACAAGCCGGCGCGGCATCCGGCGGCACGGCCTGCCGTTTCCTGCCTGCGCGATGCCGTCCCGGCAGCCCGGGCCACTCCCCACCGAGGATCGCTCCATGCATATCAGCAAGATTCTGTACACCGCCACCTCCACCGCCAAGGGCGGCCGCGAAGGCCATGTCCACAGCAGCGACGGCGTGCTGGACTTCGACCTGAAGGTACCGAAGGAACTGGGTGGACCGGGCGGCCACGGCAGCAACCCGGAGCAGCTGTTCGCCGCCGGCTATGCGGCCTGCTTCGAGGGTGCGGTGCGCCATGTGGCCCGCGAGAAGAAGATCGCGCTGAAGGAGGCCTCGGTGACAGCACACGTCGGCATCGGCCCGCGCGAGCCGACCGGCTTCGGCATCGCGGTGAAACTGGAGGTGAGCCTGCCGGGCCTCGACCGCAGCGTGGCGCAGGATCTCGTCGACACCGCCCATCGCGACATCTGTCCTTACTCGCACGCCACGCGCGGCAACGTGGACGTGCAGATCGGCCTGGTCTGACTCCCGGCTCGGGACGACCCGGATCGTCGATCCGCCGATCGGCGCCCTGCTGGTTCATCGCGAGGCCGTACCCTCTCCCGGAGGGAGAGGGAGCGAACGTGAAATGGTGCCTTGCAGTGCCGTTTGGGTTTGACTGTTGATCCGCTGCTGGTCGGTGCCCTGTCTGGCTTATCGCAAGGCCGCACCCTCTCCCCAACCCTCTCCCGCAAGCGGGAGAGGGAGCGAACGAAAACGGCGCCCCGCGGGCGCCGTTTTGCTTTGACCTTTGATCCGCCGATCAGTGCTCCGCACTGCCCGGCGGATGCGCGTGGCCGTGCTTGAGTTCTTCCTCGGTGGCGTCGCGCACTTCCTGGATGCTCACGTCGAAGTGCAGGGTCTTGCCGGCCATCGGGTGGTTGAGGTCGACGTCGATCGCGCTCATGCCGACCTTGTGCACGGTGACCGCGCGCTGCCCGCCTTCCTTCAGCGCCAGCACGGTGGTCATGCCGGGCTTGAGGTACTTGGCGTCCCGGAAGTACTTCTTCGGCACGCGCTGGACCTGACCGGCCTGGCGCTCGCCGTAGCCGTCGGCGGGGGCGATCGAGACCTGCAGCTCGTCGCCGGCGGCGTGGTCCTCCAGCGCCTTCTCCAGCCCCGGGATCAGCTGGCCGTGGCCAAGCAGGATCCACAGCGGTTCGCCGCGATCGTGCGAACTCTCGACCTTCCCGCCGTCCACGCCCAGCGTGTAGTGCAGCGCGACGACTTTGTCCTTGCCAGCCTTCATTGCCTGTCTCTCGAATGGGTGCAAAAGAGCGATTCTATCAGGAGCCCGACCTGCCGAAGCCTACCCCGCGCGCCTCCGGCCCCAGCCACACCAGCACGGCCAGCACCACGGCCACCACCGCGATCCACAACGACATCGCCCAGGCGAAATCGCCGCCGTGGCGATGCGCCAGCCAGGTCTGCGCAGTGGCGGTGCCGGCGGCGAGCAGGTTGCCCAGCTGGTAGGCGAAGCCCGGCAGGGTGCCGCGCACGGCATCGGGCGACAGTTCGTTGAGATGGGTAGGCACCACGCCCCAGGCGCCCTGCACCATCACCTGGATCAGGAAGGCGCCGAGGCCGAGCAGCAGCAGCGAGCCGCCGTGCATCCACAGCGGGATCACCGGGATCGCCAGCAGCGCGGCCACCACCATCGCGCGACGCCGCCCGGCCCTTTCCGACCACGCGCCGAAGAACAGGCCGCCCGCCAGCGCGCCGAGGTTGAGCAGCGCCACCAGCAGGAAGGCCGTGCCCGAGCCGGTGGGCAGGTGCAGGTTCACTTCCTCGAAGGTGTGGTACATGTCCTGCGAGCCATGGCTGAAGGCATTGAACGCACACATCAGCACGATCATGTAGGCGAACAGTTTCCAGTGGCCGCGCATCGCCTCGCGCACGCCAACCTTGCCGTGCGCGTGCCGCCCCGCCTGCCACACGGGCGACTCCGGCACCTTGCGCCGGATGTACAGCACCAGCAGCGCCGGCAGCGTGCCGACCACGAACAGGCCGCGCCAGCCGATCGCGTCGACCAGCAGCCAGTTCACCAGCGCGGCGAGGAAGAAGCCGCAGGGATAGCCGCTCTGCAGCAGGCCCGAGACCAGCCCGCGCGACTTCGGCGGGATGGCCTCCATCGCCAGCGAGGCGCCGATGCCCCATTCGCCGCCCATCGCCACGCCGAACAGGAAGCGCAGCACCAGCAGCATCGCCAGCGAAGTGGAGAACGCGGTGGCCAGCTCGAACAGCGAGAACAGGATCACGTCCAGCATCAGCACCGGCCGCCGCCCGTAACGGTCCGCCAACCGCCCGAAGATCAGTGCGCCCAGCGGCCGGGCCGCCAGGGTCAGCGTCAGCGCGAAGGTGACCTCGGTATTGCCGACGTCGAACTCCTTCGCGATGGCCACGATCACCAGGGTGAGCAGGAAGTAGTCGAACGCATCCAGCGTCCAGCCGAGGAAGCTCGCCAGCACGGTGTGGCGCTGCTCATGGTTCAGCTCGCGCAGGGACGACAGCAACGACATGGCAGGCACTCCGCAAAGTGATGGCGCAGGCTAGCATGGCCTCGCGGCAGCCCTGTCCGGAACGCCTTGCCGCCCGACCCGACGGCCGGCACCGATATCGGCTATAATCGCCGGACGGCTCTCTGCCGTTGGCGGCTTCGCTGCCCCCATCCCCCAAGATCGCAACACGGTTCCGCATGAACGCTCCGGGTTGCACAGGAGTGTTTTCATGTCTTTCGAATCGCTGGGCCTCGCGCCCGCGTTGCTGCGTGCGCTTGCCGAACAGGGCTACGCCGAACCTACCCCGGTGCAGGCCGCATCCATCCCGCTGGTGCTGGCCGGCCACGACCTGCTCGCCGCCGCGCAGACCGGCACGGGCAAGACCGCCGCGTTCGCGCTGCCGCTGCTGCACAAGCTCGTCGATGCCGGCCCGACCATGACGCGCCGCCCGCGCGCGCTGGTGCTCACGCCCACCCGCGAGCTGGCCGCGCAGATCCTCGACAACGCGCAGGTCTACGGCAAGTACCTGCGCGTCAGCGCCACCACCATCTTCGGCGGCGTCGGCATGGGCCCGCAGATCAACGCGCTGCGCCGCGGCGTGGACATCGTGATCGCCACGCCCGGCCGCCTGCTCGACCACATGCAGCAGCGCACGCTCGACCTCTCCGGCGTCGAGACGCTGGTGCTGGACGAAGCCGACCGCATGCTGGACATGGGCTTCCTGCCGGCGCTGAAGCGCATCCTCGGCGCGGTGCCGAAGCAGCGGCAGACCCTGCTGTTCTCCGCCACCTTCGCGCCCGAGATCAAGGCGCTGGCGATGCAGTTCATGCGCGAGCCGCGCGAGGTCACGGTGACCCCGCCGAACACCGTGGCCGCCACGGTGAGCCACCACGTGCACCCGGTGGACGCCGAGCGCAAGCGCGACCTGCTGCTGCACGTGCTGGCGCAGGACAGCCGCCGCCAGACCCTGGTGTTCAGCCGCACCAAGCACGGCGCCGACAAGCTGGTGAAGTACCTGGAACACGCCGGCCTGCGCGCCGCCGCGATCCACGGCAACAAGAGCCAGAACGCACGCACCAAGGCGCTGGGCGATTTCAAGAACAACCGCATCACCGTGCTGGTGGCCACCGACATCGCCGCGCGCGGCATCGACATCGACCAGTTGCCGATGGTGATCAACTACGACCTGCCGATGGTGGCCGAAGACTACGTGCACCGCATCGGCCGCACCGGCCGCGCCGGCAGCGAAGGCATGGCGGTGTCGCTGGTCAGCCACGACGAATCCGGCCTGCTGCGCGACATCCGCAAGCTGCTCAAGGACGAGATCGCCGTCGACAACGTGGCCGGCTTCGAGCCTTCCACGCCGCTGCGCCTGGATGCCGGCGCACCGCGCCCCAAGCAGGGAGGCCAGCGCCAGTCGCGTACGCCGCAGCGTTCGCAAGGCGGACAGTCGCAGCGCCCGCAGGGTTCGTCGCAGGCGCATCGCCCGCACGGCCATGCCCAAAAGAGCAGCGGCGAACACGCCGCAGGCAACCGCAAGCGCCATCGCCGCCCGCGCCCCGCCGCGAAGGCTTGACCGGCGCCTTCGTGCAGGAGCGCGCCCCGTGCGCGACGGCTTTCCGCTTCGATCAAGCGCCAGGGCCTTCGCGCGCGGGGTGCGCTCCTACGGCGCCTCCGGCCTCACCAGGGCGGTGAGCACGTGGTCTTCCCACACGCCGGCGATCTGCAGGTAGCCCTTCGCGTAGCCCTCGCGCTCGAAGCCCAGCCTGGCCAGCAGGCGTGCGCTGCGTTCGTTGCGCGGCAGGTGGTTCGCCATCACGCGATGCAGGTCCAGCTCGCCGAAGGCCCAGGCCAGGCCGGCCTGCAGGGCCTCGTGCATCAACCCCTGCCCTTGCGCGCGCGCCGCGGCGCCATAGCCGAGGTGGCAGGCCTGGAAGGCGCCGCGCACCACGTTGGCCAGGGTGAAGCTGGCGAGGATTTCCGTTTCCCCGGGATCGAACACCAGCAACGGATAGCCACGATCCAGCCGCGCATGTTCGCGGCCCTCGGCGATGGCCTGCACGCAATGCTCCAGCGTGTAGAACGCCTCCTCGCGCAACGGTTCCCACGGTGCGAGATGCGCGCGGTTCGCCACGCGGTAACGCAGCAGCGCCGGCGCATCCGCCTCCCCGGCGAGGCGGATGCGCGTGCGTTCGGTGTGCAGCCGCGGCGAAAAACCCACCTCAGCGCTCCTGGTCGGTCGGCCGCACCAGCACTTCGTTGATGTTGACGTGTGCTGGCCGGCCCACGCAGAAGGCGATCACCTCCGCGATGTCCCGGCTCTGCAACTGGCGCATGCTGTCGGCCCAGGCATTGAGCGCGTCCTTGGTCGCGGCATGGCCGATGTGCTCGCGCAACTCGGTGGCCACCGCGCCCGGTTCGATCACGCTGACGCGGATGTTGTCCTTGTACACCTCGCGCCGCAGCGCTTCGGAGAACGCCACCACGCCGAACTTGGTGGCCGCGTAGCCGCCCGCGTTCGGGTTGGCGATGCGGCCGGCGGTGGAGGAGACGTTGACGATGTGGCCCTCGCGCCGCGCACGCATGCCGGCCAGCGCCGCCTGCGTGGCGGCGATCAGGCCCAGCACGTTGAGTTCCAGCATGTGCCGCCAGCGGCCGAGGTCGGCCTCGGCGATCGGCTCCAGGTACATCACGCCGGCGTTGTTGACGAGGATGTCCAGACGGCCGAACCGCTGCTCGGTCTCGTGCACGATGCGCTGCGCATCGGCCTCGTCGGCGAGGTCGGCCACCAGCACCAGCGGCTCGGCGCCGAGCGCGGCCAGCTCCTTCGCCAGCGCATCCAGCCGCTCGCGGCGACGAGCGGCAATCGCCACCCTGGCGCCCTGCCGGGCCAGTTCCAGCGCGGTGGCCTCGCCGATGCCGGAGGAGGCGCCGGTCACCAGCGCAATGCGGTCTTTCAGACGGTTCTGCATGTTCGTCTCCCGATGGATGGCGTGCGGACTGTTACAATACGGCCATTCTCCCGCATGCCGCCGCGCGTGCCACCCCGAGGTTCTCCATGTCCGCCCCGTCTCCCGATTCCGCCCCGGCCTCCGCCGGCTTCGGCGCGCTTGCGCTTTCGCCCGAGGTGCAGAAAGCGCTGGCCGACGTGGGCTACGAAGCGCCCTCGCCGATCCAGGCCGCCACCATCCCGCCGCTGCTGGAAGGCCGCGACGTGCTGGGCCAGGCGCAGACCGGCACCGGCAAGACCGCCGCGTTCGCGCTGCCGATCCTCTCGCGCATCGACCTCAAGCCCGGCAAGCCGCAGGCGCTGGTGCTGGCGCCCACGCGCGAGCTGGCGATCCAGGTGGCCGAGGCGTTCCAGCGCTACGCCGCGCACCTGCCCGGCCTGCAGGTGCTGCCGATCTACGGCGGGCAGAGCTACGGCCCGCAGCTGCACGCGCTGCGCCGCGGCGTGCAGGTCGTGGTCGGCACGCCGGGCCGCGTGATCGACCATCTGGACAAGGGCACGCTGGATCTTTCCGAGCTGAAGTACCTGGTGCTCGACGAAGCCGACGAGATGCTGCGCATGGGCTTCGTCGACGACGTGGAGAAGGTGCTGGAGGCGACACCGCCCACCCGCCAGGTGGCGCTGTTCTCCGCCACCATGCCCGCGCCGATCCGCAAGATCGCGCAGCGGCACCTGAAGGAGCCGGTGGAGATCGCCATCAAGGCGGCCACCACCACCGCGGCGAACATCCGCCAGCGCTTCTGGTTCGTCAGCGGCCTGCACAAGCTGGACGCGATGACGCGCATCCTCGAGGCCGAGCCGTTCGACGCGATGATCGTGTTCGCGCGCACCAAGCAGGCCACCGAGGAACTGGCCGAGAAGCTGCAGGCGCGCGGCCTCGCCGCCGCCGCGATCAACGGCGACATCGCCCAGCCACAGCGCGAGCGGGTGATCCAGCAGCTGAAGGACGGCAAGCTCGACATCCTGGTCGCCACCGACGTGGCCGCGCGCGGCCTGGACGTGGAGCGCATCAGCCACGTGCTGAACTACGACATCCCCTACGACACCGAGAGCTACGTGCACCGCATCGGCCGCACCGGCCGCGCGGGCCGCAGCGGCGAGGCGATCCTGTTCGTCACGCCGCGCGAGAAGGGCATGCTGCGCGCGATCGAACGCGCCACCCGGCAGAAGATCGACGAGATGAAGCTGCCCACGGTGGAAGCCGTGAACGACCAGCGCATCGCCAAGTTCAAGCAGCGCATCAGCGACACGCTGGCGATGGGCGAACTCGACCTGTTCCGCCAGCTCATCGAGCAGTACGAACAGGAGCACGACATCCCCGCCGTCGAGATCGCCGCCGCGCTGGCGCACATTGCGCAGGGCGAGCGCCCGCTGCTGCTGGCGCCGCCGCCGAAGCGCGAATACGCGCCGCGCGAGCAGGCCGGGCACCAAGACAAGCCCGAGCGCGCCCAGCACCGCGAGCGCGCCGAGCGCGAACACCGGGATCAGGGCCGTCCGCGCGCCGCTTCCCCTGCGCCACGCCCGCACTCCACGGAAGCCGGCAAGCTCACCTACCGAATCGACGTGGGCCACGACCACGGCGTGAAGCCCGGCAACATCATCGGCGCGATCGCCAACGAGGCGGGGCTGGACAGCCAGTACATCGGCCGCCTCAGCATCCGCGGCGACCACAGCCTGATCGACCTGCCCGAAGGCATGCCCAAGGAAATCTTCGCGCACCTGAAAAAGGTGTGGGTGGCGCGCCAGCAGCTGAACATCCGCGAATGGGACGGCAAGGACGACGATGCCGGCGAGCATGGCACGCACCCCGCGCGCCGCCCCGGCGCCTTCCGCAAGAACGCCGGCTTCAAGCCCGGTGCGCGCAAGCCGCACGCGCACGACGGCAAGCCGCCGCGGCACAAGTAGCCGGTGTCCGCCATTCCGGTGAAGGCCGGGATGACGTCTCCGCCGATACCGGGCCCGGCGTTCGCAAGCGGAGCCACGCCCCTTTTCATCGTTGCCACACGGCAACGCAGCGTTCGCCCCTGCCGCCGCTGCAAACCGCGCAAACACCCCTATCTTGGGCAGGTTCCCCGCGAGGCAACCCGTCATGCCCACCCTGCCCAGCCTGTACATCTCCCACGGTTCGCCGATGACCGCGCTGCAGCCCGGCGCCACCGGCGCGCGCCTGGCGGAACTGGCGCAGGCGATGCCGCGCCCCACCGCCATCGTGATCGCCAGCGCGCACTGGCTGGCGCACACGCCGCTGGTGGGCGGCGCGGCGCAGCCGCAAACCATCCATGACTTCCATGGCTTCCCGCGCGAGCTGTACGAGCTGCGTTATCCCGCACCCGGCGCACCGGCGCTCGCGGCCCACGTGACGGAACTGCTCGACCATGCCGGCCTTGCGCCGCGGCTCGATCCACAACGCGGGCTGGACCACGGCGCCTGGGTGCCGCTGCGCCTGCTCTATCCCGCGGCCGACATTCCGGTGGTGCCGGTTTCCATCCAGCCTGGGCTCGGTCCGGCGCACCAGTACGCCCTGGGCCGCGCGCTGGCGCCGCTGCGCGGGCAAGGCGTGCTGCTGATCGGCTCGGGCAGCATCACCCACAACCTGCACGACTTCCGCGCCGGCTACGGCGTGGAGCGCGAGGCGCCCTACGTGCGCCCGTTCACCGCCTGGATCGAGCAGAAACTCGCCGCGGGCGACACCGACACCCTGCTCGACTACCGCCGCCAGGCGCCGTTCGCCCAACGCGCGCATCCCACCGACGAGCACCTGCTGCCGCTGTTCTTCGCACTGGGCGCGGCCGGCGACGGCGCTCGCGCGCAACGCATCGACGCCGGCATCGACCTCGGCTTCCTAGCGATGGACATCTACCGTTTCGACGACGCGGACGCCGTCACTTGACGACGACCGTGCCGGTCATGAACGGATGCACCGTGCAGTAGTAGGTATAGGTGCCCGGCTTGCTGAAGCGGGTCACGTAGCGGTCGTTGCTGTCCAGCGCCTTCGACGGCGCGAACTGCCCGTTCGCACTGACCACGGTGTGCGGCTCCTCGTCGCGGTTGATCCAGGTCACCTCCGCGCCGACCGGCACAGTCAGCGTCTTCGGCATGAACATGAAGTTGCGGATCTCGATCCGGTTCGCCGCCGGCGCGGCGGCAGCCGCCGCCAGCCCGCCGCCGAAGACCAGCAACGCGCATGCCGCATGGACGATGCGCCGGTTCATGCCATCACCTCCTCGGTGACGGCCCGCGCATCCCTGCCCCGCACGTGCCGCACGCTGCGGATGCCGAGGTAGCTGCGCAGCGACGCGCACTAGGTGTCCGGACGTCTAGGCGCTCTTCGGCAAGGGCGCGTGGTTCGAACCCGGGGGATCGATCCAGTCCCCGGGCGTCAGCGGACGCAGGCCATGGGCGATGCGACCCTTGTCGCACTGCGGGCTGTGCCGGCCGAATTCCCAGGACGGCTCCACCTCGCGGCACACCGAGGGCTTGATCGGGTGGATGCCGCAGTGCGCGGCCTTGCCGATCTCGCCCACCAGCGCCACGCAGCGCATCGGCGGCGACTGCGTGCCGCGCATCCCCACGCGGTGCGGGTCGAGTTTTTCGGTGAGTTCGACGGGCACCGTGCCGCCCAGGGAAGGGTCGGTCTCGGACCAGTGGAAGGCGATGCGGAAATGGGCGCAGCAGGCGCCGCAACTCAGGCAGGGATGGCTCATGCAGGCCGGCGAAAGCGCACCCCGAGGCGCGCGGCGCAGGGATTCTAGGGCCGGCCGGTGCTGCACGGAAGATGGTGCCATCACCGTTCGCCTTGAGCGTAGCGCAGCGCACGCGGGGAGCGGCCAAGGATGGCCGCAGCTTTGAGCAGCGAGGAAGTCGAAAGGCGCGCAACGCACCACGCCCAAGGCCCTTCGATTCCGGCCTTGCGGCCTGCGCTCTGGGCAAACGGTTTGGCGATCTCAGGGCTCGCCCGCGAAAGTGTTGCAGCTCTGGACGTCGCCGCTGGCCATGCCGGCCTTGAACCACTTCACGCGCTGCGCCGAGGTGCCGTGGGTGAAGGTGTCGGGCATCACCGTGCCGCGGGTTTCCTGCTGCAACGTGTCATCGCCTACCGCGCTGGCCGCGTTGAGCGCGGACTCCACGTCGCCGGGCTTCAGCCAGGCCAGGCGCTGCTGCGTGCGGTTGGCCCACACGCCGGCGAAGCAGTCGGCCTGCAGTTCCTGCCGCACGGACAGGCCATCGGCCCCGTCCATCGGATAGCCCTGCTGCTGGAGTTGCCGCACCTTGTCGAAGACGCCGAGCAGGTCCTGCACGTGGTGGCCGACTTCGTGCGCGATCACGTAGGCACGCGCGAAATCGCCGGAAGCGTGGAAGCGGTCCTGCAACTCCTGGAAGAAGCCCAGGTCGAGGTAGACCTTGCGGTCTCCCGGGCAATAGAACGGCCCCACCGCAGTGGAGGCGGCGCCGCACGCGGTCGCCACCTGGCCCTGGAACAGATGCAGCTTGGGGTCGGCATAGGTCCGGCCCATCGCAGCGAAATAATCGCCCCAGGTTTTCTCGGTCGACCCCATGATGTGGCAGGCGAACGAGATCTGTTCGCTGGCGGGATTCTGGCAACTGACGGCCTGGACCGGCTGCGTTTGCCCACTGGCCTGCACCCCGCCGTCGCCGGCGCCGCCGAGGAAGGGGGTGATGAGGTCGCGCTTGAAGATCAGGCTGAGCACCACGAGGACCAGCAAGCCGCCCAGGCCGAGGTGGACTCCACCGGGCCGAAAGCCGCCACCACCGCCGCCGCTGCCTTCCTCGACATTGTCGCTGTTTTCGCCCTTCTGCCAGTCCATGTCCGCGCTCCCGTGCCGATGCCCGTGGCGACGATAGCGCCTCACCCGCCGCGGCACCAAACCGCTACAGTGGCGCCTTCCTCCGGACGAGATGCGCCATGCTCCAGCAACTGCCCGCCCTGGTCGTCCTGCTCGCCGTGCTGCTGATGGCCGGCACCGCGTACGCCGTCGGGCGCGCGCGGGCGCGCTACGGCATCAAGGCGCCGGCCACCAGCGGCCACCCGGACTTCGAGCGTGCGTTCCGGGTGCAGATGAACACGCTGGAAGCCTGCATGATGTTCCTGCCCCTGCTGTGGCTGGCCACGCACTTCGGCCTGGGCGGCTGGGCGGGTCTGGCCGGCCTGGTGTGGGTGTTCGGCCGCGTGTGGTACGCGTTGGCCTATCTCAAGGAAGCCAGCAAGCGCGAGGGCGGCTTCGCGCTGAGTGCGCTGGCCCTGGTCGCGGTGTTGTTGCTGGCCGCCTTCGGCACGCTGCGCGCGCTGCTGGGCGGCTGAGCCGTCAAGCGCCAGGAGCGGGCAGCACGCGCAGGCGTCCGATGCGCGCGCCGTCCATCGCCGCCACCTCGAACTGCAGGCCCTCGCTGGTGAAACGGTCGCCTTCCGCAGGCAGCCGGCCCAGCTGCTGCAGCACGTAGCCGGCCAGGCTGGAAAAGCTGTCGTCGCCGCTCAGGCGGTGACCCAGCAGGTGTTCCACCCGGCGCAGGTCGAGGCTGCCGTCCAGCAGCCAGGCGCCGTCGCCCTCCTGCACCGCGGCGGGGTCGCCGCTGCCTTCGTCGGGAAACTCGCCGGCGATCACCTCCAGCACGTCGGCCGGGGTGACCAGGCCAAGCACGCTGCCGTACTCGTCCACCACCAGCGCCACCTGCAGCGGCGAGCGGCGGAACGCGTCGATCAGGCGCAGCACGCTCAGCGACTCCGGCACGCTCATCGGCTTGCGCACCACGCTGCCGGTGTCGATGCGGCCGTGTTCCAGCAGGCTGGCCAGCAGGTCGCGCGAAGTGGCCACGCCGATCAGCTGGTCGAGATCGTCGCCGGCGACCGGCAGCCAGTGATGGCTGGAGGCGGTGACCTCGGCGCGCAGCCTGTCGGCGTCCTCGCGTGGATCGATCCAGCTGATCTCCGGGCGCGGGGTCATGATCGAGCGCACCGGCCGGTGCGCCAGGTCGAGCACGCCCTGCACCATCACCAGCTCGTCCTTGCCGAACACCGGGCCGCCGCTCTCGGCGGTGGCCGCGGCGGCCCTGGCGGCATCCTCCTCGTCCTCGCCGCCGGCGCCGAGCAGGCGCAGCACCGCCTGCGCGGTGCGGTCGCGCAGGCTGCGTGGACTGCTGAACAGGCCGCGCCGGCGGTTGCGGCGCATGGTCTGGTTGAACGCCTCGATCATGATCGAGAAGCCGATCGCCGCGTACAGATACCCCTTCGGGATGTGGAACCCGAAGCCTTCGGCGACCAGGCTGAAGCCGATCATCAGCAGGAACGACAGGCACAGGATCACCACCGTGGGCCGCGCGTTGATGAAGGCGGTGAGCGGCTTGCTGGCGCCGATCATCAGCACCATCGCGATCACCACCGCGATCATCATCACCGCGAGGTGGTCGACCATGCCCACCGCCGTGATCACCGAATCCAGCGAGAACACCAGGTCCAGCGCCACGATCTGCGCCACCACCAGCCAGAAGCGTCCCCGGGCGCGCTCGCCGGCGCCATGCCCGTCGCCGGCCTCCAGCCGCTCGTGCAGTTCCAGCGTGGCCTTGAACAGCAGGAAGGCGCCGCCCAGCAGCAGGATGATGTCGCGCCAGGACAGCGCGACGCCGTGCCAGCTGAGGATCGGCGCGGTCAGCTGCACCAGCCAGGACATCGCCGCCAGCAGCATGAGGCGCATCACCAGCGCGAGGCCGAGGCCCATCAGGCGGCCGCGGTCGCGCTGCTGCGCAGGCAGCCTGTCGGCGAGGATCGCGACGAAGACGAGGTTGTCGATGCCGAGCACGATCTCCAGCACCACCAGGGTGAGGAGACCGGCCCAGGCGGCGGGATCGGTCAGCCAGTCGAATGCGAGCATGGGGAAGCGCCGTGGCGCCGTGGTCCTCCCGGACAGGGCAGGCCACTATAGCAAGCGCCGCCGGATCTCAGGCCAGCTCGCCCGGTGCCGCCGCGCTCACCACCCACAGCCGGTAAGGCACGGCCATCGGCTCGTTCGCGTGGCGCCCGGCCAGCATCGCCATCAGCTCCACGTCCAGCCGCTGCAGCCGCGCCTCGTCGTTCAGCGCCGCCACGCCGGTGCTGGCCCGCACGCGCTTGCGCCAGGCCGCATGGCTGCAGGACACCTCGATGTCCAGCGACCAGGTGCGCAGGTCGACGAAACCGGCCTCGGACACTTCCTTCAGCCACAGCGGATGCAGCCCGCTGCCGCTGTGCGCCGTCCAGCCCGGGTTGCAGGCCAGGATCAGCCGCTCGCTGTCCTGCACCACGTTGCCGGCCAGCGGCAGCCATTCGTACTGCGCGATCAGCAGGTGCCCGCCGGGGCGCAGCCAGCCACGCGCCAACGCCAGCGTGCGCGGCCGCTCGCAGGCCTGCCAGCACTGGCCGGCGGTGATCGCGTCGAACGAGGCGGCCGGAAAATCCGCGTTCTCCACCCGCGCCCGCCATTGCTTCACCGTCACGCCGGCGAGCCGGTCGAGTTCGGCGGCATGGGCCAGCAGGGGCGCGGAATGGTCGACGCCGGTGAGCACGCAGCCACGCATGGCCAAACCGCGCGCGATGTTGCTGCCGCCGCAGTGCAGGTCCAGCACGGCGCTGCCCGGCTGCAGGCTGCCGTCGGCCAGCACCCGCTCGAAGAAGATTTCGGGAAACTCGGTGACCGCTCGCAGGCGCTCGGGCGCGCTGCGCACTTGATCCTCGTTCACTGCCCCTCCCTTGCAGCGCAAGCCGCCCTTACGCTGGACGCCGCCACGTGGCCGCGTCACCAGGTTGCGCCAGAGCGTAGCACCGATCCGGTCGCCGCAAGCCTGCCCCTGCCGAAGGGAGGATTGCGCCTGTTCGTGCGGGGCCGCCAAGATGGCGCATCGGAGCGCGGCGCCGCGCGTTCCGGCGATGCCGTCCGTCAGGCGCCCGGGTTCTTCGTCCGATGGATGCACCACGCCACAGCTTGCCGCCCGCCCTCGCCGTTCCGTCGCAGCCCCCGTGGCCCGGCATCGGCGGCGCGCTGGGCCTGATCGCGCTGTACTTCGTGCTGCAGGTGGTGGTGGGCTTCGCCACGGCGCTGCTGCTGGGTTTCGGCTATCGCCTCCTGCACGGTGCCACGGCCGCCGATCCGGTCGCGCTGCTGACGCGACCGGACGCCAGCAGCATGGTGGTGATCGTCACCCTGCTCGGTGCCGCACTGGGCGCGCTGTGGGCAGTGCGAGCACGCTGGCCACGGCTGTGGTCGCAGGCCGTGCCGCCCGGCTTCGGTTTTGCCGCGCCCGCGGCTGCGTACTGCGTCGCCGCGGTGGCGCTGGGGCTGGTGGTGCCCCTGCTCGGCGGCAAGCTCACCGAGCTGCTGGCACACGGCCATGCCGTGCCGCAGGACGTGAAGCAGCTGGGCGAGGGCGCCAGTACCGGCTTCCGCATCGCGCTTACGCTGGTAGTGGCGAGCATCGGCCCGCTGGTGGAGGAACTGCTGTTCCGCGGCGTGCTGCTGTCCGCCCTGCTGCGCCACCTGCGCACCGCCTGGGCGGTGCTGGCCAGTGCCGCCCTGTTCGCCCTGGTGCACCTGCCCGACCTGCACTGGCTGTGGTACGCGCTGCCCAACCTCGCGCTGCTCGGCGTGGTACTGGCGTGGCTGCGGCTGCGCTCGGGCTCGCTGTGGCCGGCGGTGCTCGCCCACGCCATCAACAACCTGCTGGCGATGCTGGCGCTGTTCGTGTCGCTGGCCCATCAGTGACGGATTCAGCCGGGGGCGCCGCCCTCGCGCAGGAGCCGCGCCGTCTCGAACAGCGGCAAGCCCATCACGCCGGAATAGCTGCCTTCCAGATGCTCGACCAGGGCCGCGCCGCGGCCCTGGATCGCGTAGGCGCCGGCCTTGCCGAAGGATTCGCCGGTGGCGACATAGGCAGCGATCGCAGCCTCGTCGAGTTCCGCGAAACGCACCCGCGACACGGAGCTGGCGCTGCGCTCGCCGCGCGCGTCGACCAGCCACACGACCGAGACCACCGCATGCGTGCGGGCGGACAGGCGCCGCAGCATCGCCGCCGCATCGCTCGCGTCGCGCGGCTTGCCGAACACCTCGTCGTCCAGCACCACTTCGGTGTCGGCCCCCAGCACCTGCGCATCGGCACCACCGGCCAGTGCGACCAGGCCGGCGCGCGCCTTGTCGCGGGCGACCCGGCTCACGTACTCCAGCGGCGATTCCTGCGCGGCGCGCAGCTCGGGCACGTCCACGTCGACCACCCGGAACGCCACGCCGAGCTGGGTCAGCAGTTCGCGGCGGCGCGGCGATTGCGAGGCGAGATGGAGCATGCGCGCGCCCCCTCAGAGCGTGAGGCTGTATTCGCGGAACTGCGTATCGCGCTGCCAGCCCAGCGATTCGTACAGCGCCTGCGCGGCCAGGTTGTCGTGCGCGGTGGAGAGCGAGAGGCTGGCCGCGCCCTGGTTCCGCGCCTGCGTGGCGGCAGCTTCCAGCAAGGCCTTCGCGACGCCTTGCCGCCGTGCCGCGGCGGCCACGAACAGGTCGTTGAGCAGCCAGGTGCGCACCATGCGCACCGAGGAGAACAGCGGATAGAGCTGGGTGAAGCCCAATGCCGCGCGGTGCGCATCGTGCGCCAGCAGGATCATCGATTCGTTGAGGCGCAGGCGGGCGGTGAGGAATTCGCGCGCCCCCGCCTCGTCGGACGGCTTGCCGTAGAACCGTCGGTAGCCGTCGAACAGCGGCACCAGCGCATCGATGTCGTGGAACGTGGCGCGGCGTATCTCGAACGACATGGGCTTTTCCTCCGGCTTCGCACGATGCTCCGGCGCCGGCTTCAGGCGCGGTGGTAGGGATGCCCCGCCACGATGGTAGCGGCGCGATAGAGCTGTTCGGCCAGCACCAGCCGCACCAGCATGTGCGGCAGGGTCAGCGGGCCCAGCGACCAGCGCTGGTCGGCACGCACGAGGACCTCGGGCGCATGGCCGTCGGGACCGCCGATCAGGAAGGCCAGGTCGCGGCCGGCCATGCGCCATGCCTTCAGCTGCCCGGCCAGTTCCTCGCTGGACCAGGCCTTGCCGCCGCCGTCCAGCGCGACCACGTGCGTATCGCGCGGCAGCGCGGCGAGGATCGCGGCGCCCTCGTCTTGCATCGCCTTCGCGTCATCGCGGCCCTTGCCGCGCGCGCCGGGCTTCAGTTCGACCAGTTCCAGCGGCAATTCGTGCGAAAGGCGCTTGCGGTATTCGGCAAGGCCCTCCGCCACCCACGAAGGCATGCGTTCGCCAACCGCGATCAGGCGCGCGCGCATGATCGCGGTTCAACGGGAAAAGCCGGCGCGCAGCGCCTGCGTTCGCCTCCTCTCCCCGGCGGGGAGAGGATTGAGGTGAGGGGTCGGGGCTCGCGATGGGATACGGCAAGGCGGCGCTTCGCTTCGTTGCCGGTTCGTCGCGAGGTTGGCCCCTCACCCTGACCCTCTCCCCAAGGGGGAGAGGGAGGAAACCAACCTTCTCCCCCTTGGGGAGAGGGTAAAGCCCAGCCAGTGCTCACCCCGCGCTCGCGGCGCCGGCGTCCGGCTCGCGGTCGCCTACCGTCCACAGCCGCTCCAGGCCGTAGAACTCGCGGATGCGCGGCAGCATCACGTGGACGATCACGTCGCCCAGGTCCACCAGCACCCATTCGGCTTCCTGCTCGCCTTCCACGCCCAGCGGCATCACGCCCGCCTTCTTGGCGAACTTCACCACTTCGTCGGCGATGGATTTGACATGGCGCGCGGAGGTGCCGGAGGCGATCACCAGCAGGTCGGCGATGGAGGTCTTGCCGCGGACGTCGATCTCGCGGACGTCCTTGGCCTTCAGTTCTTCCAGCGCGGCGACGACGGTCTTGCGCAGTTCGGCCGTGGAGTCGGCCTTGGTCTTGCGGCTAGTGCTCAAGATGGGGGAGCCTCGGTGCGGAATCACGCGCCTGAGCGGCGCGGCGGCAGTATAACGCCCGTGGCGCAAGGGATGCTCTGGCACAAGTCAATGCGCCAGTGCCCGCCGTGCCAGCCGGTATTCGTGCATCAGCCGCGCCACCAGTTCGGCGGCGGGCTGCGGGCGCGCCAGGGCGGCGGCCTGGCCGCACCATTCGGAGATGAGGTCGGCGCGGCCGGCCGCGGCGGCCGCGCGCCGCAGCGGCGCGGTCAGCGCGTTGAGCACGGGATAGGGCGGCAGCTCGTCCGCCGCATCTTCCATCGCCTCGACGTAACGATTGCGCAGGCCGCGCGCGGCGCGGCCGGAGAAGCTGCGGATGGTGGCGATGCGATGATCCTCTGCGCTCGCCAGGTCGTGCTTCCACGCCGCCGTCGCGGACGATTCCGGGCAGGCGAGGAAGGCCGTGCCGAGCTGGCTGGCCGCGGCACCCAGCACTTCGGCGGCGAGCATGCCGGCGCCGTCCATGATGCCCCCCGCGGCGATCACCGGAATCCCGCGGCCGCTGGCCGCAACCGCCTGCACGGCCAGCGGGACCAGGGCGAACAGGCCGACCAGCGGCGTTTCGCCCGCGTGCAGGAAGCCGCCGCGGTGGCCGCCGGCCTCGGCGCCCTGCACGCATACCGCGTCGGCGCCATGCTCGGCCCAGGCGCGCGCCTCCGCCGCCGTGGTGGCGGTGCCGATCACGCGGATGTCGCGCCGCCTGAGTTCCTGCATCTGCGCGGGCGTGGGCAGGCCGAACGCGAAGCTGGCCAGCGCGGGCCGCGCCTCGCACAGCGCGGCGAACTGTTCGGAGTAGCGCGGCGCCCAGCGCGCCGGCACGGTGCTGCGCGCGGCCAGGCCTTCGCGCTCCATCAATGCATCAAGGCGCTCGCGTGCCCGCGCCACCGCGGCCATGTCGGGAGCGAAATCGTCGGGCAGCACGAACAGGTTCAGTGCGAACGGCCTGTCCGTCAGCGCGCGAACCCGTGCCGCCTGGTCGAGGATGGCCTGCGGCTCGGTATAACCCGCGCCCAGCGAACCCAGGCCGCCGGCGTTCGATACCGCGGCGACCAGCTCCGGCGTGGTGGCGCCGGCCATCGGCGCCTGGACCAGCGGGAGTTCGATGCCGAACCGTTCTGCCAGCGAGGCCATGCACGTCATCCGTTGCGAAAAGCCCCGCCATTATCGACCTGTCGCGTCCATGCGGCATGAAGCGCGGCATGGCGGACGCGCCGGCACCCGCCATGCCGCCGCGGCATCAGCCGCCGCTGCTCATGGCGCCACCGGCGTCCTGCTTCATCTTCATGGCGCCGTCCTTCTTCATCTTGTCCCCGTGCTGCATGGCCCGGGACTTCATCGCGCCAGGCTTCATCGCGTCGTTCTTCATCATGTCGTCCCTGTGCATGGAGCCTTTCATCGCATCCTTGGACGACATGGCCTGGTGCGACATCGCCGTGCCGGCACTGGCGGGCATGGCGTCCTGCGCGAAGGCGGGCGCAAAGGCGAAGGCGCCGACGGCGGCGGAAAGCGCAAGGGCGGCAAGCGTGCGTGCGTTCATGGGTGGATCCTTGAGTGAGGAAAGGGACGGAAGCAGCCACAGCGCTTCCGCTCCTTCCTTCGCCACGAACGCGCGAACGGTTACTTCAACGCCGCGACAGCAGCCGTCCGCCCATGGCCACGTTCGCCGCGACCACGATGCCTACCGCCAGCGCATGCGTGAGCAGGTCGGTGACGGCCGCGTCGTAGGCGTGGCATATCTCCAGCAGGCAGGCCGAGGCGGCGGCGCTGGCCAGGCCCACCAGCAGCGCGGCCAGCAGCGGGCGCAACGGACAGGCGCGGCGCAGCAGCCACACCAGCAGCGCCGACAGGGGAATCGAGAAGGCGATGATGAAGACCAGGCAGTCGGCCGACTGATGCACGGTGGCAATGCTGGTGCCGGGCGCCAGCCAGGTGCGCAGGCAGCCCAGGCCGCTGGCGCCGATCCACAGCAGCGCGGGCGGCAGCGGCAGCCAGGCCCAGGCGCGCGAACGCCCCGGCACGGCCAGCGCGAACCCGGCCCAGGCCGCGGTGATCGCGGTAACCGCCGCGCCCAGCGCGGCCCACGCGAGATCCGGCGCACCGGCCCAGCGACGCAGCATGGGTTCATCGCCATAGTGCGCGAACAGCAGCACCGCAAACGTCGCCACCAGCGCCAGCCAGCCCACGGTGCGCAGCCACGGCGGCAGCAGGCGCCGTACCGGCACCAGCTCGGCGCTGAGCGCGGCAATCAGGCTGTCGTTGGAACGCGGATCGGCCATGACTCAGTCTTCTCCATGCAGGCGGCCGCGCAAGGCCTTCAGTGCGCGGTGCAGGTTCACTTTCAGTGCGCCGGCGTTGCGGCCGGTCTGCGCGGCGGCCTCGGCCAGCGACTGCTCGCGCAGGCCCAGCTGTTCCACTGCCTCGCGCTGGCCGGGCGGCAGCTGCGCGATCGCGTCGCGCAACTGCCGCGCCTGCTGGCGGCGTTCGGCATCCGCACTGGCGTCGTCGCGATCCGGCTGCCGGTCCAGCGCGACCTCGTCGTGCAGCTCGCGGCGATCGCGCCGGCCGCGGCTGCGCAACGCGTCGATCGCACGGCGGCCGGCGATCGCGCCCAGCCACGCATCGTACGAGCGCGTCGGGTCGTAGGTGTGGCGCACGCGGTGCACGGTGAGCAGGGTCTCCTGCACCACGTCGTCCAGCGCATCCGTCGCCACCCCCTGCCGCCGCGCCACCGCACGGATCAACGCCACCGAATCCGCCAGCACGCGCTCGTAGGCGCGCCGGTCACCCGCCTGCGCGGCCGCCATCCACGCGGCACGCCGGTGGTCGGCCTGTTCACTGGCACTGGCAGGTTCGGCGGACACGGGGGCGCGGCAATCCGGTGGCGGGGCGAAGCCCCCATCCCATACCAAGCTGCCATCCGCGGTCAAGGGCGTATTGTCCTGTGCAAGGGTTCCGCCGGGTGATTCGCCGCATCCGCCACCCGGGTTACCCCGCATCCGCCGATGTAACCGGCGGCGCCATGGCGGCGAATCACCAGCACATCCCAAGCCCGGACCACCACCATGCTCCTGCTGATCCTTGCCTACCTCGGCGGCGTGCTCACCATCCTCAGCCCCTGCATCCTGCCGGTGCTGCCCTTCGTGTTCGCCCGCGCCGACCGCCCGTTCCTGAAGAGCGGCCTGCCGATGCTGATCGGCATGGCCGCCACCTTCGCCCTGGTCGCCACGCTGGCGGCGGTGGGCGGCGGCTGGGCGGTGCACGCGAACCAGTACGGCCGCGCCGTGGCGCTGGTGGTGCTGGCCCTGCTCGGCCTCACCCTGCTTTCCAGCCATGTCGCCGAGTGGCTGACGCGGCCGTTCGTGGCACTGGGCAACCGGCTGTCGCAGCACAGTGACGGTGAGCACGAGTCGATCTGGGGCGCGGTGGGCCTGGGCATCGCCACCGGCCTGCTGTGGGCACCGTGCGCGGGGCCGATCCTCGGCCTGCTGCTGACCGGCGCGGCGCTCAAGGGCGCCAGCGTGACCACCACCCTGCTGCTGCTCACCTATGCGCTGGGCGCGGCCACCTCGCTGGCACTGGCGCTGGCGGTCGGCGGCAAGGTGTTCGCGCTGATGAAGCGCTCGCTGGGCGCGGGCCAGTGGGTGCGCCGCGCGCTGGGCGCGCTGGTGCTGGCCGGGGTGGCCGCCATCGCCTCGGGCGTGGACACCGGCGTGCTCACCCGCGTCTCGCTGGCCAGTACCAACCGCATCGAGCAGAAGCTGATCGACGCCGTGCGCCCGATGCCCGCCGCCGTGGCGGCACCCGCGCCGAAGCCCGGCGAGGCGTTGCCGGTGGAAGGCACGCTGCCGTCGCTGGCCGGCGCCACCGGCTGGCTCAACAGCACGCCGCTCACGCCCGCCGCGCTGCACGGCAAGGTGGTGCTGGTGGATTTCTGGACCTACTCCTGCATCAACTGCCTGCGCTCGCTGCCCTTCGTCGAAGCCTGGCACGACAAGTACAAGGACCACGGCCTGGTCATCATCGGCGTGCACTCGCCCGAATTCGCGTTCGAGAAGGATCCGGCCAACGTGGCCGCGGCGGTGCAGCGGCTGGGCGTGCGCTATCCTGTGGCGCTGGATCCGGACTATGCGATCTGGCAGGGCTTCAACAACGAATACTGGCCGGCGGAATACTTCATCGACGCGCAGGGCCGCATCCGCCACCACAGCTTCGGCGAAGGCGGCTATGCCGAAGACGAAGACGTGATCCGCCAGCTGCTCACCGAGGCGGGCTACAAGGACCTCCCCGGCGGCTACGTGCAACCCGGCGCGAAGGGCGCCGAGGCGGCCAGTTCGGGCGACTACGACCGTTCGCCGGAAACCTACGTGGGCTACGCGCGCGCCGACCACTTCGCCAGCGGCCAGGTCGCGCACGACGACGCGTTCGGCTACCGCGCGCCCGCCACGCTGGCCACCAACCAGTGGGGGCTGGCCGGACGCTGGACCGTGCATGCGCAGGACGCCACGCTGGACGCCGCCGACGGCAGCATCACCTACCGCTTCCGCGGCCGCGACCTGCACCTGGTGCTGGGCCCCGGCAGCGACGGCAAGCCGGTGCGCTTCCGCGTCACGCTGGATGGCCAGGCGCCCGGTGCCGACCACGGCATGGACACCGACGCGGATGGCAACGGCACGGTCACCGCGCAGCGCCTGTACCAGCTGGTGCGCCAGGCCCACGGCACCGGCGAACGCACGTTCACCATCACCTTCCTCGATCCCGGCGTGCGCGCCTACGCGTTCACGTTCGGCTGAGCTTCCTGGATACCCGGCTCGGCGGGTCCGGCGCATGTCCGGACCCGCCTCCGCCGATCAAGCACGACGTACTTGATCGCATGCGGCATGCGGCACATGCCATGTGCCGCGAACACATGCGAACCCTTCGTGTACATCAGCGTTGGAGGTTGGCCATGTCCCGCATCGACGAAACCCTCGCGATGGATCGCCGCCGTTTCCTGCGCGCCGCGTTGAGTGGCGGCGCCCTGCTCGCGGCCGGCGGCAGCTTCGCCCTGCCCCGCCTGCTCGCCGCCGGCGCCGAAGGCGGCTTGCCTGCACTGGTCCACGGCATGCCCGGCGACGCGCTGCTGGAGTGCTACGCCGACGACGGCCGCGACCTCGGCGCCTGCAAGGTGCACCGGCTGGTGCTCAGCGACGCGCAATGGCGCTCGCGCCTCTCGCCCCTGGCCTACGAGGTGATGCGCCGCGACGGCACCGAGCGCGCCTTCAGCGGACCGCACGAACGCTCGGCGCAAGCCGGCATCTTCCGCTGCATCGCCTGCGCCACCGCGCTCTACGACGCCGCCACCGAATTCGACTCCGGCACCGGCTGGCCCAGCTTCTGGCGGCTCATCGCGAAACGGAACGTGATCGAAAGCCGCGACGACCAGTTCGGCATGGAACGCATCGCCATCAGCTGCGCCGGCTGCGACAGCCACCTCGGCCACGTGTTCGACGACGGCCCGCCGCCGACCGGGTTGCGCTACTGCATGAACTCGGTGGCGTTGCGGTTCGTGGCGCGGACGGGGTGACGCGCATCGTGCACGCCAGAAACCAAGACGCCGCAAGCTCGTGGCTGCTGCTGTTGCTTCTGCGCGCTGGGAGCGCGCTGCTCTACCCGGGGCCCCTATGGCGCGGCGGGTGGGCGAAGGAAAGTCCGCAGGATGGCCCGCAGGGATGCGGGCCAGTTTTTCGCCGGGACAGGAGTCCCGTCGAAAAACCCCGCAGCCCACCCGCGCACCCGGAAGGCAGGATGCCCGAAGGGCGCGCCATCGGGGTGGCCTCTCTTTTGGTTACTTTTCTCTGGCCCCGCGGAGAAAACTAACTCGGGCGCCGCCAGGCGCTCGAAACCGCCTTGCATCCAGCAAAACCGCTTCAGCGACGATAAGGCGCCAACAGCACCGGATCGTCGAACAACCCTGCCGGCAACAGATAGCGCGGATCACGCCCCGCGGCGAGCAATTCGCGAATGCGGGTGGCGGAGACCTCCAGCGGCGTCACCGCGAGCTCGACCAGTTTGCCGCAGGGCTCCGCATGCAGCGCCGCCACGTTGTCAACGCGGCGAGCAGCGACTTCCTCCGCCAGCACCGCGGGTCGCGCGACCTCCGCGCCGGGCCGGCTCAACACGCCGACATGCGCGAAGTCGAACAACTCGCGCCAGCGGTTCCAGGTCGGCAGGCCCGCAAAGGCGTCGGCGCCGAGCAGCAGCACCAGCGGCCGCGCGCCCTGCTCCGCGCGCAGCTCGTGCAAGGTGTCGACGGTGTACGACGGGCCGTCGCGTTCCAGCTCGCGCGCGTCCAGCACCAGCCGCGACTGCCCGGCCAGGGCCGCGCGCAGCATCGCCACGCGCTCGGCAGCCGAGGCCAGCGGCGGCGACCGGTGCGGCGGCACGTTCGCCGGCATCAGCCGCACTTCCGCATCCAGCAACTCCGCCGCCTCCCAAGCCACGGTGAGATGGCCGATATGGATGGGATCGAAGGTGCCGCCGAAGATGGCGAGCGGACGCGTGCTCATGTGCGGGACCTTATGCCAGCGCCCGCGCCGCCCGCGGTTCGGCGATTGCCGCGATCAGCCGTTCCGCCTCGCGCCAGGCCTCGCCCTGCTCGCGCCCCTTGGCGATGCGGTCGATGCGCGAAGCCCGCGCCAGGCAGGCCAGCCAGTGCTCGCGCGGCGCGCGGCGCAGCGCCTTGCGGAACAGCTGCTCGCGCGCCGGCCACAGGCGCTCGGCGCGCGCCTGCGCGGCGAGGTCGGGCGCATTGGCGAGGCGCAGCGCGAGCTGCAACTGGTTCACCAGCCAGCCCATCAGGGCGATCAGCTCGTCGCCTTCGGCGCGCAGCCCGGCGAGGATGCGCAGCGCACGGGCGCCTTCGCCCGCCAGCGCGGCGTCGGCGAGCTTGAACACGTCGTAGCGGGCGCTGTCGGCGACCAGGCTTTCCATCGCGTCGGCGTCGATGCGGCTGTCGTCGCCCGCGCGCAGCACGACGAGCTTGTCCACTTCCTGCGCTGCAGCGAGCAGGTTGCCTTCCACGCGTTCGGCCAGCAGCGCCGCGGCTTCAGGGGTGGCGGCAAGGCCGCGCGCGGCGAGCCGGGCGCCTATCCAGGCCGCCCATTCGTTGGGCCGGGGCGCATTGAACACCACCATGGTGCCGGCGGCGTCGAGCTTCCTGCTCCAGGCGCCGTCGTGCTTGCTGCTCCACTCCATCGCGGTGATCAGCAAGGTGACGCCGGGCGGCGGGTCGGCGCAGAACTCGCCGATCGCCTTGGCGCCCTCCACGCCGGGCCTGCCGGTGGGCAGGCGCAGGTCGAGCAGGCGGCGCGCGGCGAACAGCGACATGCCGGCGGCGGCGCGCGCAAGGTCGTCCCAGTCGAAACGCTGCTCGACTTCCAGCACTTCGCGCTCGGTGTAACCGAGCCGCTTCGACTGCGCGCGCAGCGCGTCGGCCGCCTCCAGCACCAGCAACTCCTCGCCCGCGAGCAGGTAGACCGGCGCCAGGCTGTCGGCGGCCAGCGCCTTCTGCCATTGCGCAGGGGCCAGCGGCATCAGGGCTTGCCGGTGGTGGATGCCGGCGCCGGTGCGGTCTGCGGGTGCTGGCCGGCGGCTTCGAGGCGGAACATGATCGCCTGCACCATGTCGTCGATCAGGCTGCCCTCGATCTGCTGCACCTGCGAGGCGTTGCCGATGGTGTCGGTGGAGTCGTAGCTGTATTCGCGCTGCATGTTGATGCTCTGATGCGGCAGCAGGGTGGCGCCGTCCGCGCCGGTGACGTCGAACTCGACCTGGTAGCGCACCGCGTACTCGGTGATGCGCACGTAACCGCCCTGGGTCAGCGACTCGGTGCCGAACGAAGCCACCGGCACGCGCAGTTCCGCGACGCCGGGACCGGCGGCGTCCTCGACGTCGACATTGGCGTTTTCCAGCGCGCGCGTCAGCTTGCGCTCCAGGTCGCCGCCGCCGGAGACAGTGAGGTGCACGCGGCTCATCGACGGCGGCAGGGCGGCATTGCGGCGCAGGTGGAAGCCGCAGGCGGAGAGCACGAGGGTGGCGGCGAGCGGCAACACGACAAGGAGCATGCGGTTCATGACTTTCATCCTGCGACGATGTTGACGATCTTGCCCGGCACCACGATCACCTTGCGCACGGTCAGCTCCTTGAGGAAGGCCGCGACTTGCGGTTGCGCCAGCGCCAGCGCCTCGGCCTCTTCCCTGCCGGCGTTCGCCGGCACCTCGATGGTGCCGCGCAGCTTGCCGTTGACCTGCACCGCGAGGGTCAGACTGTCGCGCACCAGCGCGCTTTCGTCCACGGTCGGCCAGGGCTGGTCCTCCAGCACGGCTTCGGCATGACCCAGCACCTGCCACAGGTGGTGGCTCACGTGCGGCACCACCGGGTTCAGCAGCAGCACCATGGTTTCCAGCGCCTCGTGGCGCACCGCGCGGCCCTGCTCGCCCATGTCGGCGAACTTGCCCACGGCGTTCAAGAGTTCCATCAGCGCGGCGATCGCGGTGTTGAAGGAGTGGCGGCGACCGAAGTCGTCGCTGACCTTCTGGATGGTCTCGTGCAGCTGCCGGCGCAGCGCCTTCTGGCCGGCGTCGAGCCGCGCGGGGTCGACCACCGGATGGTCGGGCTGCGCCGCGTGCGTGGTCACCTCGCGCCAGAAGCGGCGCAGGAAGCGCGCCATGCCTTCCACGCCGGCCTCGTTCCACTCCAGCGACTGCTCGGGCGGCGCGGCGAACATGGAGAACAGGCGCACCGTGTCGGCACCGTACTTGCCCACCATCGCCTGCGGGTCGACGCCGTTGTTCTTGGACTTCGACATCTTCTCGGTGCCGCCGATCTTCACCGGCTGGCCGTCGGCCTTGAGCACCGCGCCGGTCACGCGCGCCTTGTCGTCGCGCTGGATTTCCACGTCGGCCGGGTTGATCCAGTCCTTCGAGCCGTCGGCGTGGTCGCGGTAGAACGTCTCGGCGATCACCATGCCCTGGCACAGCAGGTTGGTGGCCGGCTCGTCCGACTTCACCAGCCCCGCGTCGCGCAGCAGCTTGTGATAGAAGCGGAAGTACAGCAGGTGCAGGATCGCGTGCTCGATGCCGCCGATGTACTGGTCCACCGGCAGCCAGTAGTTCGCGCGTTCGTCGACCTGGCCGTTCGCGCCCGGCGAGGTGTAGCGCGCGTAGTACCAGCTCGACTCCATGAAGGTGTCGAAGGTGTCGGTCTCGCGCTCGGCCGGGCCGCCGCATTGCGGGCAGGCGCACTTGCGCCACTCGGGGTCGGCCTTGATCGGCGACTGCACGCCGCTGAAGGCCACGTCCTCGGGCAGCACCACCGGCAGCTGGTCTTCCGGCACCGGCACCGCATCGCACTTCGGGCAGTAGATCACCGGGATCGGGCAGCCCCAGTAGCGCTGGCGGCTGACGCCCCAGTCGCGCAGGCGCCAGTTCACGCGGCGCTGGCCCTTGCCGTCCGCTTCGAGCACGCCGGCGATGTAGTCGAAGGCGGCGCGGTAGTCCTTGCCGTCCATCGCGCCGGAATTGATCACGCGCATGTCGGCGCGGGTCTTGTCGCCGTACCACTCCTGCCACTGCGCCGGGTCGTAGGCCTCGTCGCCCGCGGCGATCACCTGCCGGATCGGCAGGTGGTACTTGTGCGCGAACTCGAAGTCGCGCGCGTCGTGGCCCGGCACCGCCATCACCGCGCCGGTGCCGTAGCCCATCAGCACGAAGTTGGCCACCCACACCGGCAGCCTGTCGCCGGTGACCGGATGGATGGCGTACAGGCCCGTGGCCATGCCGCGCTTTTCCTGGGTCTCCAGCTCGGCTTCGGACACGCCGCCGTGTTTCAGCTCGTCGAGGAAGGCGGCGAGCCGCGGATCCTGTTGCGCGGCCTTCAGCGCCAGCGGATGTTCTCCGGCGATGGAGACGAAGGTGACGCCCATCAGCGTGTCGGGGCGCGTGGTGAACACGCTGAGCGGCGCGTCCTCGCCTTCCACGGCGAAATGGATCTCCAGGCCCTCGCTGCGGCCGATCCAGTTGCGCTGCATGGTCTTCACCGCATCCGGCCAGCCGGGCAGCGTGTCCAGGCCGTCCAGCAATTCCTGCGCGTAGTCGGTGATGCGCAGGAACCATTGCGGGATCTCGCGCTTCTCCACCACCGCGCCGGAGCGCCAGCCACGGCCGTCCACCACCTGCTCGTTGGCCAGCACGGTCTGGTCGACCGGGTCCCAGTTCACCACGCTGTTCTTGCGGTAGGCCAGGCCCTGCTTCATCAGCCGGGTGAACATCAGCTGTTCCCAGCGGTAGTACTCGGGGCGGCAGGTGGCGAACTCGCGGCTCCAGTCGATCGCGTAGCCCAGCGACTGGAGCTGGCTGCGCATGTGCTCGATGTTGGCGTAGGTCCACTTGGCCGGCGCGGTCCTGTTCTTGATCGCGGCGTTCTCGGCGGGCAGGCCGAACGCGTCCCAGCCCATCGGCTGCAGCACGTTCCGACCCTGCATGCGCTGGTAGCGGCTGATCACGTCGCCGATGGTGTAGTTGCGCACGTGGCCCATGTGCAGCGCGCCCGACGGATACGGCAGCATCGAGAGGCAGTAGAACTTCGGCCTGCCTGGGTCTTCCTTCACCTCGTAGGCGTGCCGCGCGCTCCAGTACTGCTGGGCGGCGGCTTCCACCGCCTGAGGCTGGTAGTCCTGCTCGGTCTTGCTGGGATCGTGGCTGTCTTGCATGGGTCCGTAACCGTGGTCTTTGCAGGCAGCGTGACGCGGGATGGCGGGCTGCCGGGAGAACGGGGCAGATTAGCAGAATGGGCCCGCACCCCGGCCCACGCCTGGCCGAAAAACACCGCGCCCCGCTCCTCCCATGCACTCACGGGAGGAATTCGATGCCTTCAATCTGCGGGGCAAGCCGGTGCCTGGCCCGACTCGTAGGCGCGGGCGGCGGCGGCGATGCGGGCGGCCAGCGCGGACAGCGCCTGCTGATGGCCGGCCACCAGCGCGTCGTAGCCTGCCGCCACCGGCTCGCTGACGCGGCTGGTGCAGGTGAGCGCATCCTGCCCGCCGGAGCCGCCCACCAGGCGCAGGCTCCACGCCGCGTCGATCAGCGCGTGGTCGCCAGGTGCCGATTCGAAACGGCGCACATCCACCGTGACGCGCAGCCGCGGCTGGCCGTTGCCGGGCAGACCGCTCATGTCCGGCACGCCCATGGCACGGGCGAGGTCGGCGGCCAGCGCGCCGCGGATCTCGTCGCCCAGCGGCGCGATCCAGCGCTGGTCCTGCAGCGGCAGCATGCCCTGGCCGCCTTCGCGCACCACCAGTTGCGGCACGTCGACCTGGGCCGGCACGCTGACCGGCAGCAGTTCGAACGGGTACGGCGCGGGCGTCGGCGCCGCGAGGGCGGCGCTGCCGGGCGGCGCCACCAGCGTGTAGTAATGCAGCGGCGCCGAGGCGCAGCCGGCAAGGCCCAGCGTGACGGCGCCGGCAAGGAGACACGAATGCAGACGGCTCATGGCCGGCTCCTGTTCGCAGGGGTAGCAGGGGTGGCCGGCTTCGGTGCGGCCGGCGCCGGGTCGGCCTGGCGACCGCGCAGCAGCGACTCCGGATGCACGCCGAGGTAGTCGGTAAGCACGCGCAGCGAGCGCATCGTGCGCTGCAGCTCCTGCAGCGTGCTGCCCAGGTTCTGCTGCAGCGGCGAGTCGGCGGAGAACGTGTCGTTGGCCGTGCCCAGCGTCTTGCGGGCGTCATGCAGGGTGTCGTTGAGCGACGGCAGGGTCTGGCCGTTCACCTGCTTCAGCGTGGCATCGAGGTTGGCCAGCGAGTCGTTGAGATGGTTGCCGATCTGGTCGAACGGGATCTTGTCCAGCTTGTCGACGATGTCGGCCATCTGCTCCTGCAGCTTGTCGAAGCTGCCGGGCGCGGTGGGAATCTCCAGCGGCCGCGCATCGGGGTCGTAATGCACCTGCGCCGCGTGCGGCAGGAAGTCCATCGCGATGTAGAGCTGGCCGGTGAGCAGGTTGCCGGTGCGCGCCTGCGCGCGCAGGCCGTGTTCGACCAGCTTGCCGATCATGTGCGAGATGTCGGCGTTGTCGCCGTGCCGCTTCGCCAGCGCCACCAGCTTGTCGTGCGCCTGGCCAAGGCGGTCGGGGTAGACGACGGCACCGACGATCAACGGGAAGCGCTGGGTCTTCTCGTCGTAATCCATGCGGATCGACACCACCCTGCCGAAGTTCACGCCGAGGAATTCCACCGGCGCGCCCACCGCCAGCCCGCGCAGCGACTGGTCGAAGCGCATGCGGATGTAGTGCGGCTCGCCGTCCGGCGGCGCCAACGCGGTGGTCTCGTCGCCGAACAGGCTGAAGCTGGCGCCGTCGGGCGCCGGCGTGGTGTCGTGCGGGCCAGCCGGATCCTGGAAGGCCACGCCGCCGGCCAGCACGGTGGCCAGCGACTGCGCGTTGAGCTTGAGCCCGTTCGCGCCCAGCGACACGTCCACGCCGCTGGCGTTCCAGAAGCGCGTGGCGGCATCCACGAAACGGTCGTACGGGCTGTCGATGAACACCGCGAGCGACACGCCCTTGCCGTCCTTGTCCAACTGGTAGGACACCACCCGCCCCACCTGGATGCGGCGGAAGTACACCGGCGAGCCGATGTCCAGCGAACCGAGGTCGTCGGCATGCAGGGTAAAGCTCTTGCCCGGCTCACCGTGGGTCACCGCCGGCGGGTTCTCCAGACCCTTGAACTCGTCCTGCGGCTCGCTGGAATCGCCGGTGTCGGCACCGATGTAGGCCCCGGAGAACAGCGTGTCCACGCCGGAGACCCCACCCAGGCCGATGCGCGGGCGCACCACCCAGTAGCGCGTGTCCTTGGTGGCGAACGCCTTCGCGCTCTTGTCCAGCGCCACCGTCACCAGCACGTGGCTGCGGTCACCGCTGAGGCGGATCTTGTCCACCTTGCCGATCACCACGTCCTTGTACTTCACCGGCGTCTTGCTGGCGGCCAGGCCTTGCGCGCTCTGGAAGCTGATCGTGATGTCCGGGCCGGCCTGCAACCAGTTGCTCACCACCAGCGACACGCCCACGATCGCCGCCAGGATCGGCACCAGCCAGATCAGCGAGGCGTTCGTGCGCCGCTTGCGCAGCACCGGGCGCGGCAAGGCGCCGCCGTTTGGCGGCTGCGGCGTGCCGGATTGTTCGTCAGTCATCGGAATCTTCCTTGCCGTCCCAGATCAGCCGGGGATCGAAGCACATCGAGGCGAACATGGTCAGCACCACGGTGAGGCCGAAGAACACCACGCCAGGCAGCGGCTCCACCAGGCTGAAGTAGCCGAAGCGTACCAGCGCGGTGAGCAGGGCCACCACGAACACGTCCAGCATCGACCAGTAGCCGATCAGCTCCACCAGCCGGTACAGCTGCGCGCGCTGCCGCCGCGCCCAGTTGCTGCCGCGGCGGCAGGTGACCAGCAAGGTGCCCAGCGCGAGGAACTTCAGCATCGGCACCATGATGCTGGCGCAGAACACGATCACCGCCAGCCCCGGCGAGCCCTTCACCCACAGCTCCACCACGCCGCTGAGGATGGTGTTGTCGTCGATGTCGCCCAGGCTCGCCGTGCGCATGATCGGCAGCACGTTGGCGGGGATGTACATCAGGAACGCGGCGACCAGCAGCGCCCAGGTGCGCGTGTACACCGCCTGCTTGCGCCGGTGCAGCGTCGAGCCGCAGCGCGGGCAGGCCAGAGTGCCGTCGCCGTCCTCGCCGCCGGTTGCCCGGCAGACCTGGCCGCAGACGTGGCAGCCGAGCAGGCCGAGCTCGTCGGCACGCGGCAGGGCGCTCACGACGCCACCTCCGCGTCCTCGTCGCGGGTCTCGTCCCACAGCCGGGTCAGGTCGATGCCGGCGAACACGGTGATCAGCAGCATCAGCGCAGCGTAGGCATAGATGCCCGGATTCGGGATCACGTCGAAGTACAGGTGCGCCTTGACGATGGACACCAGCGCACCCAGCACGAACACCTCGCTCATCGTCCACGGCCCCAGGTGATGCAAGGCCACCATCAGCCGGCGGAAGCCCGGCGCGCGACGGCCGCTGCGTGCATACAGCAGCAGCCAGCCCAGGATCAGGATCTTGCCCAGCGGGAACACGAACAGCGTGGCCGCCGCCAGCACCGCCACCACCTGCGAGTGGTCGACCCACATCATGTGGATCATGTCCCACAGCGTGGCGGCCACGTACTGGCCGTTCAGGCCCAGCGTCACGATCGGCCACAGCGTGGCCTGCACGAACAGCACCAGCCCGGTCAGCAACAGCGCCAGCATCGTGCCCGCGGGCATGCCGCGGCAACGCTCCAGCACCGCGCCGCAGCGTGCGCACTCGGCCACCTCGCCCCGCGCCAGCGGGCGGCGGCGATGCACGGTGTCGCAGTGCTCGCAGACCAGCAGCGCCGGAGCGGTCGTGTCGATGCAGTGCGGGGATGACGCGTCCATGCGGCAATTCTCGCAAATCCGGCCGGCTTGCGGCTGAAGCCCCGCCGATTCCCTTGATATGCTCGCCGGCGCCCCGATCTGGGGAGTTTCCCGTCCGCTGGAATCCGCCGTGACCGACGCCACCCTCGACCACGTCTTCGACGTCACCGAACAGAACTTCGAGGCCGAGGTCATCAACGCCTCGCTGGATACCCCGGTGCTGGTGGATTTCTGGGCCACCTGGTGCGGCCCGTGCAAGACGCTGGGCCCGCTGCTGGAACAGCTTGCCGCCGAATACAAGGGCGCGTTCCGCCTCGGCAAGGTGGACGTGGACAAGAACCAGCAGCTCGCCGCGATGTTCGGCATCCGCAGCGTGCCTACCGTGGTGCTGGTGAAGGACGGCCAGATCGCCGACGGCTTCGCCGGCGCGTTGCCGCTGGGCCAGCTGCGCGAATTCCTCGACCGCCATGTGCAGCCGCCGGAAGGCGACGGGGACGAAGTCGTCGAGACGCCCGCCGAAACGCCGGAAGCGGCGATCAACCGCCTGCAGCAGGCCATCGCCGCCGAACCCGACAACGCCGAACTCAAGCTCGACCTCGCCGCGGCGCTGGCCCAGGCTGGCCAGAGCGATGCCGCCGCCACCGAGCTCGACGCCCTGCCCGCCAACCTTGCCACCGACGCGCGCGCCGTGCGCCTGCGCCAGCAGCTCGAACTGGCGCGCGCGCTGAAGGACGCGCCCGCCCAGGCCGAACTGGAGCAACGCATCGCCGCCGATGCCGCCGACTGGCAGGCGCGCGACCTGCTCGGCGTGCGCCTGCTGCTGGGCGACGATCCCGCCGCCGGCCTCGAACAATTCCTCGCCATCCTCGAAAAGGCCCGCGACTGGAACGACGGCGCCGCGAAGAAGCGCCTGCTCGCCGCCTTCGGCACGCTGGACGATGCCGAGCTGGTCGGCCGCTACCGCCGCCGCATGGCCTCGCTGCTGTTCTGAGCGCCCATCCCTTGAAGGCTTCCACCTTCCGGCGGCTGCTCAACCTGTGGCCGCCGTTCCTGGTCAACGCCATCCGCCTGCAGTCGCTGAGCGATGACTGGTCCGAGGCGAAAGTGGTGTTGCGCCTGCGCCGCCGCAACCGCAACTACGTGGGCAGCCAATTCGGCGGCAACCTGTTCGCGATGGTCGACCCGTTCTGGATGCTGCTGGCGATGCACCGGCTCGGCCCCGACTACTACGTGTGGGACCAGGCCGGCATGATCGACTTCGTGGCGCCCGGGCGCGAGGATGTCTACGCGCATTTCCACCTGGACGACGCCACGCTGGACGAACTGCGTCAGGCCGCGGCCGGCGGCGGGAAGGTGCTGCGCTGGTTCGAGAACGAGATCACCACCGCCTCCGGCGAAGTCATCGCCCGCGTGCGCAAGCAGATCTACGTCCGATTGAAACCCAAAGCCCGCCAGTTGTAGGAGCGGTTTCCTGCGGGCTCATTCCTGCTCGAAACGGGCGATCTCCTCCAGTGCCGCCTCGGCCCGTTGCACGCTGCGCCCCGCCGCGCTGTCATCGAGCTTGCGCCCCATGCCGGCACGGCGCATCAGCCACACCACCAGCACGCAGCCGGCCAGTCCCACCAGGGCGCTGGACACCGTCCAGGACATGAACCCGGGCGACCACAGGTCGATGCCATACCAGGCCAGATTCATCCACAGCACCGGTATCCAGATGAAGCAGCCCATGACAACGTTGACCGGTGACTCGACGCGGACGCGCCATGCGCGCAAGTCCGCCACCTGGCGCTGGATGGCAAGCACCGGCGATGCGTGGTCGATGCGGCTGACCAGGTGCAGCACCTTCGCGGCCATCACGATCAGCAGCAATCCGTAAGCGTGAACCAGCAGTCCGCACACCAGCAGGTCGACGGTATGCCGGTGGCCGACCCAGAACATGGCGGCCATCGCGGCAAACATCACGCCAAACGCCAATTGCAGCATCTGCCCCCATACCAGCGGCCGCAGGCCGCGGCGCAGCTTGTCCAGGCGGCTGTCCCGGAACAACTGCATGTTCAACGCCTGCTGTCGCTCCAGCTGATCACCCAGGGCCTGCCAGGCGAGTTTCATCTCGTCGAGTTCCATGCTCATGCTCCGGTGGTGGCCGCGGCGGTCATCCGGCCGCGCAGCCTGGTCTTGATGCGGTTGATCTTGGTCGCCACGTTGGTGGCGCTGATGCCGAGCACGTCGGCGATCTCGGCATAGCTCCGGTCTTCGAGGTACAGCAGGATCAGCGCGCGGTTGAGTGCGTCGAGCTCGCCGATGAAGGCGTGCAGCGCGGCGAGGCGTTCGTCCGGTTCCGCGGCGGGTTCGCCCGCAAGGGTTTCCAGATGCGCTTCGTCCAGCGGCTCGAAGCGCCCGGCCTCGCCACCCGCGCGGCGCAGATGCGAGATCGCCACGTTCAGCGCGATGCGGTACAGCCAGGTGCTGAACTTCGCCTTGCGCTCGTCGAACGACGCGAAGGAACGCCACAGCTGCGCGCCGATCTCCTGCGCCAAGTCCAGTCGTTCCTCGGCACCGCGCGCGTAGACGCCGGCCACCTTGAGCACGATGCCGCGGTGTTCGCGCCACAGTGCCTCGAAGCGTTGCTGGTCCGCCTTGCCACCCATGCCGGCCGTACTCCCCCGTCGTTGCCAGCATGATTCGCAAGAACGCGGGAAAAGTCACACGACGTCACCGGGCAACGACATGGCGCGTCCGCATAATCGCCGCAAGGTGCCGGTCGCATCGCACCGTTCGCCCTGGGCGCAGCCCCGCAGGGCCGTAGTCGAAGGGTCGTGGCAAGCGCTCCGACTCCGCCTGCCGACGCAGGCTACGCTCGGCGCGAGCGGCAGCGGTGCCCGGGCCCGATCGTGCTTCCAGAATGGAACCCATCCATGGCGCTGGCCGAAATCCTGCTGATCCGCGTGCGCCGGCTCGACCCGGGCTGCTTCGCGCTGGTGATGGCCACCGGCATCGTGTCGGTGGACGCCAGCCAGCACGGCCTGCCACGGCTGGCGCAGGCGCTGTTCGTGCTCAACCTGCTGGCCTATGCGTGGCTGCTGGCGCTGAGCCTGTTGCGGCTGGCGCGCTTCCGCCGCGAGGTGGTGGCGGACTTCACCGATCCCTCGCGCGGCGCCGGTTTCCTCACCCTGGCCGCGGCCACCTGCGTACTGGGCAGCCAGTGCGTGCTGGTGCAGCTGCTGCCCGTGCTGGCAACGGTGCTGGCGGTGGCCGGCGCGCTGCTGTGGGTCGTGCTGATCTACCTGTTCTTCGCCGCCACCATCACCGCGCGCTTCAAGCCCGGTTTCACCCGCAGCATCAACGGCGGCTGGCTGGTGGCGGTGGTGGCCACCCAGGCATTGTCGGCGCTGCTGACCCTGGTCGCGGCCAGCCGCGCCGACCCGGACCGCCTGCAGTTCGTGGCGCTCTCGCTCTACATGCTGGGCGCGGCGCTGTACCTGCTCATCATCACCCTGGTGGTGTACCGCATGGTGTTCTTCCCGCTGCGCGCGCGCGAGTTCACCCCGCCGTACTGGATCGACATGGGCGCGCTGGCGGTGACCACGCTCGCCGGCAGCCTGGTCGTGATCCACGCGCCCGCGCACGGCGCGCTGGCCGAGCTGCTGCCGTTCGTGAAGGGGTTCACCCTGTTCTTCTGGGCCACTGCCACCTGGTGGATTCCGCTGCTGGTGATCCTGGAAGTGTGGCGGCACGTGTGGCGCCACGTGCCGCTGCGCTACGAGACGGACGACTGGGACATCGTGTTCCCGATCGGCATGTACACCGTGGGCACGTTCGAACTGGCGCGCGCGCTGCACGCGGACTTCCTGCTGGCGATCCCCGCCGCGGGCGTGTACGTGAGCCTGGCGGTGTGGTTGCTGGTGGCCTTGATCGGGCTGCGCCGGCTGTACCGCAAGGGGTGGCGTCGCGGCATGCATCCGCAACCCTGAGCCGTTCCCTACAATGGGCTGCCCTTCCCCGTGCGTGCCGCCATGCCCCCTCTGCGACTCAAACGCTATCTGATCACCGGCCTGCTGACCTTCCTGCCGCTGTGGGTGACGGTGCTGGTGTTCAAGTTCGTGCTGGGCCTGCTGGCCGGCATCGGCGCGCCGCTGGTGGTGGCGCTGACGGAAGCACTGGGGCTGGTGGCGCCGCACGTCGCCGACACGCTCAACAAGAGCGGGCTGGTGTTCGTGCTCGCCCTGCTGCTGACGCTGGGTGGCCTGTATGCGGTGGGCTGGCTGGCGAACCGGGTGATCGGACGGCGCCTGCTCGACGCCTTTGACGGCCTGCTGCAGCGCATCCCCCTGGTGCAGACGATCTACGGCGGCACCAAGAAGCTCACGGCGGTGCTGCAGAACAAGCCTGGCGGCACCCAGCGCGTGGTGCTGGTGGAGTTCCCGCGGCCGGGCATGAAGGTGGTGGGCTTCGTCACCCGCATCCTGATCGAGGAAGGCAGCGGCCGCGAGATGGCGGCGGTGTACATCCCCACCACGCCCAACCCTACCGGCGGTTACCTGGAACTGGTGCCGATGGACGAGCTCACGCCCACCGACTGGACGATGGACCAGGCGATGGCCTTCATCATCTCCGGCGGCGCGGTGTCGCCGGACAACCTGCCCGCCCCGCGCCCGGCTCCGCCGGCACGTTGAACAGGCCGGCCGCTTGCCGGCGCACCCCCTGACCTTTGACACTGTGCCGACCATGACGATCGGCCTAGCGTGGCCGGTCATGGCCGGTACGGGGGTATCGGCCCGCTGCCGGTCGGCATGCGCAGAACACCGCCTCGGCGGAACCACACACACCATAGAGAGGGAAGTCCATGACCCAGCAGTATCTGAAGCCTCTGGCACTGGCCGCCGCCGTCGCGCTGGCGCTGACCGCTTGCGGCAAGAGCGAGCAGGCCGCCGCCCCGGCGCCGGCGGCCACCGCCGCCGCGCCAGCCGCGGCCGCCACCACCGCTGCGGCCGCCGCGCCGAAGAGCGTGTTCGACGTCAGCGAGCTGGGCGCGAGCAACGAGGCCTGCACGGACTTCAACAGCTTCGTCAACGCGAAGTGGGTCGCCGCCAACCCGATCCCGTCCGACCACACCAGCTGGGGTGCGTTCAACCAGCTGGCCGAGCAGAGCCTGGATACCCAGCACCAGATCGTCGAAGACGCCGCCAAGAACGCCGACAGCGCCAAGGCCGGTTCGGTCGATCAGAAGATCGGCTGGCTGTACAAGTCCGGCATGGACGACGCCGCCATCGAGAAGGCCGGCTTCGACCCGATCAGGCCGAAGCTCGCCGCCATCGACGGCCTGAAGAACACCGCCGACATCGTGAACTACCTCGACCAGAGCGCCGCCGACGGCGACGGCCAGGTGTTCAACTTCGGCTCCGGCGCCGACTTCAAGGACGCCACCCAGCAGATCGGCTTCGCCATGCAGGGCGGCCTGGGCCTGCCCACCAGGGACTACTACTCCAAGCCCGAGTACAAGGACCTGCGCGCCGCATACGTCGCCTACGTCGCCAAGACGCTGCAGCTGACCGGCGTGTCCGAGGCCGATGCCAAGCAGCAGGCCGACGCGGTGATGAAGTTCGAGACCGCGCTGGCCGGCGCCTCGCTGGCGCCCACCGAGATGCGCGACCTCGACAACCAGTACCACTTCGTCAGCGTCAAGGAAGCCGACAAGGTCACCCCGCACTTCAGCTGGGAGCAGTTCTTCAAGGCCCAGGGCGTGACCATCGACAAGGGCTTCTCGCTGTCGCAGCCGAAGTTCTTCGCCGAGTTCGACAAGCTGCTGGCCACGGCGCCGGCCTCGGAGTGGCAGGCCTACCTGCGCTTCCACACCATCGACGACGCCTCGACTGCGTTGTCCAAGGCGTTCCGCGACAACAAGTTCGACTTCTACGGCAAGACCCTGTCCGGCCAGCCCGAGCAGAAGGCGCGCTGGAAGCAGGTGCTGGGTGGCGTCAACCACGCGATGGGCATGGGCCTGGGCCAGCTGTACGTGGCCAAGGTGTTCACGCCGGAAACCAAGCAACGCGCCGAGGAGTTGGTCACCAACGTGCGCGACGCGCTGAAGAACCGCATCGAGCACCTGGACTGGATGAGCGACGCCACCAAGGCCAAGGCCATCGACAAGTGGAACAAGTTCCTGCCCAAGATCGGCTACCCCGACGCGGGCGAGTGGCGCGACTGGTCCGGCCTGACCATCAGCCCGGACAACTGGTACGCCAACCTGCAGGCCGCGCGCAAGTACAACTACCAGTACGACCTGTCGCACATCGGCAAGAAGACCGACCGCAAGGAATGGGGCATGACCCCGCAGACGGTCAACGCCTACTACGACCCCAGCACCAACACCATCAACTTCCCGGCCGCGATCCTGCAGCCGCCGTTCTTCTATGCAAAGGGCGACGACGCGATTAACTACGGCGGCATCGGGGCGGTGATCGGCCACGAGTCCAGCCACGGCTTCGACGACCAGGGCAGCCAGTTCGACGGCGACGGCAACCGCGCCAACTGGTGGACGCCGCAGGACAAGAAGCAGTTCGACGCGCGCGCCAAGGCGCTGGTGGACCAGTACGACGGCTATGTGCCGGTCGCGGGCAAGCCCGACCTGCACGTCAACGGCAAGCTGACCCTGGGCGAGAACATCGCCGACCTGGGCGGCCTCAACATCGCCTACGACGCGCTGCAGGCCGCGCTGAAGAAGGATCCATCCGAGGCCGACCAGAAGATCGACGGCTACAGCCAGGACCAGCGCTTCTTCCTCAACTGGGCGCGCGTGTGGCGCGGCAGCGTGCGCGACAAGCAGGCCGAGCTGTACCTCAACATCGATCCGCACTCGCCGATCGCGGTCCGCGCGATCGCCTCGCCGTCGGACATGACCGCCTTCGCCACCGCCTTCCAGTGCAAGCCGGGCGACGCGATGGTGCGCTCGGGCGACAAGCAGGTGAAGATCTGGTAAGTCCCTGCGGGTCGCGACGGATTCCGTCGCGGCCCGCAGTCTCCTCGACGCCGCGCGCAAGCGCGGCGTTTTTTTGCGACCACCATCCCTGTGGCCACCCTTCGGGCCATCGCCAATGCGGCGTCAAAAATCGTTCCTGACGATTTTTGTGCCGGCTGCCCATGCCGGGCATCCTGCGGGCAGCCTCTCCCGCACGCGGGAAAGGCGGGAAGCCCTCTCCACGCGGTCACGCATGATCACGCGTGCGCGCGACGCGCCTCGTAGGCCTTCAGGTGCGCATGCGCCAGCCGCAGCAGCGGCGTCTCCGCACCATGCGCCTCCCCGCGCGCCAGCAGGTCGCCGATCACGTGGTCGGCCTCGATGCGATTGCCGCGCTCGAGGTCGCGCATCATCGAGGCGCTGAGCGCGGAGCCGGTTTCGGTGAGCACTTCGCGGGCGCGCTGCAGCACCGCCGGATGCGGTTCGTGGCCGCAGGCGGCGGCGACGCGGCGGCAGTCGTCGAGCAGGGCCAGCGTGGCCTCGCGGCCGCCGGCGGCCGCCATGATGTCGCCTACCGGGGCGCGCATCAGGCAGGTGATGCCGGCGAGGCTGGCGAGGAACACCCACTTGTCCCACATGTCCTGCACGATGGCGGTGCTGGCGTGCGGCTCGAAGTTCGCGCCGGCCATCGCCTGCGCGATGCGCCGCACGCGCTCCGAATCACTGCCGTCGCGCTCGCCGAAACCGAGGCTGTGCGAGCGGTTGAGGTGGTGCACGACGCCGTCGGCATCCAGCGTGGCAGCGATCACGCATTGCCCGCCCAGCACCCGCGCGGCGCCGAAGCGCGCATCGAGCAGGTCGAGCTGGCGCATGCCGTTGAGAATGGTCAGCACCGCGCTGTGCCCGCCCATGGCCGGCGCGATGTCCTCGATCGCCCGCGGCAGGTCCCAGGCCTTGCAGCCCAGCAGCACGAGGTCGAACGGCTCGCGCAACATGGGCGCCGTGACGGTGGGCGGCGCGGCGATGTCGGCGTTGCCCAAGGCGCTGCGGATATGCAGGCCGTTCCGCGCCAGCAGGGCCGCACGCGCTTCCCGCACCAGGAAGGTCACATCCCGTCCAGCCTGCAACAGGCGTCCGCCGAAATAGCCTCCGGTGGCGCCGGCGCCGACAACCAGAATCCGCATGCCTTCTCTCCTCGTGGCGACCCTCGCCAGTGCGTCAGTCAGGGTAACGCGACCCGCAACCGCTGCCGAGCCGACCTTGGTCGGCGTGCCCTCCTTTTGTCGCCATTTCATATTGCGAATCATTCTCGTTTGCTTTATCTTGCGCCTCCACACGAGACGCGCTTGCGCGCATCTCGCCGGGCATGGCGCCTGCGCCCCGCCCTCCCTTCCGGCATACCGAGGAGTTTTCCCTGATGGACTTCGTCAAGAGCCGCAAGCATCCGGTGATGCGCCGCTCGCCCGTACCCGCGCTCACCGCCGCCACGCTGGCGACCGGGCTCGCGCTGGCCTTGCCGGCGATGGCAGCAACCACCGATGCCGCGACGCCCGCCACCGATGCCCAGGTCGCCACGGCCAAGCGCCTGCCCGGCGTCACCGTGGAAGGCACGGCGGTGCCGTACAAGGTCGATCAGGTTTCCTCTCCCAAGTTCACCCAGCCACTGGTGGACACGCCGCAGACCATCGTGGTCATCAGCAACGAGCTGATCCACGAGCAGGGCGCCACCACGCTCACCGAGGCGCTGCGCAACACTCCCGGCGTGGGCACGTTCTTCGCGGGCGAGAACGGCTCCACCAGCACTGGCGACGCCATCTTCATGCGCGGCTTCGACACCTCCGGCAGCATCTTCGTGGACGGCGTGCGCGACCTCGGCACGATCTCGCGCGACGTGTTCGACATCGAACAGGTCGAAGTGACCAAGGGCCCGGACAGCACGGAATACGGCCGCACCGCCCCCTCCGGTGCGGTCAACATGGTGAGCAAGCAGCCGCTGCTAGGCGAAGCCCTGTCCGGTTCGGTGTCCTGGGGCAGCGCCGACCAGAGGCGCGCCACCGCCGACTGGAACCAGCGGATCGGCGACCACGCCGCCTTCCGCCTCGACGTGCTGGACCAGGACAGCGGCGTGCCCGGCCGCGACGAGGTGAAGAACAAGCGCTGGGGCGTGGCGCCCACGCTGGCCTTCGGCCTGGGCACATCCACCCGCGTCTACCTCGACTACCTGCACGTGAAGCAGGACAACGTGCCCGACGGCGGCATCCCCACCATCGGCCTGCCCGGCTACGGCAGCCCCGATTCCACGCGGCCGTTCATCGGCGACGCGCCCAAGGTCGATCCCGGCAACTTCTACGGCACCGACCAGGACCACGACCACGTCGTCGAAGACATGTTCACCGCGATCCTGCAGCACGACTTCTCGGAAGACGTGGCGCTGCACGACACCTTGCGCTGGGGCCGCACGCACGAGGACTACCTGCTGACCTCGTTCACCGCCACCGCCGCCAACCTCAAGACACCCGACCCGAACGACCCCTCGACCTGGACCCTGGCGCGCAGCAACCCGAACTTCAAGAACCAGACCAACCGCATCGTCGCCAACCAGCTCAACCTCACGGCCGATTTCGGGACCGGCGCCATCACGCACGACCTCAGCACCGGCATCGAGCTGAGCCGGGAAAAGCTGGACGCCATCACGATGGCCGCGTTGAACGGCAGCAGCTGGCCCGCGGCCAACCTGTACGACCCGGATCCCGATGTCGGCGACGGCCTGATCTACGGCCCCAACGGCGCCTGGAACAACGGCAAGACCGATACGGCCGGTGCCTACCTGTTCGACACGCTGAAGTTCGACGAACACTGGCAAGTCAACGCTGGCGCGCGCATGGACCACTACAGCACCGACTTCGCCAGCGCCGTCGCCTGCGGCGGCAAGAGCGCCCCGGCCTGCGGCAGCCTGTCGAACGGCTCCATCGTGCCCGGCCTGGACGCCGGCAAATCCGGCAACCTGACCAGCTGGCAGTTCGCCGTGATCTACAAGCCGACGGCAGACGGCAGCGTCTACGCCAACCTTGCCACCTCCGCCCAGCCGCCCGGCGGCAACAACCTGTCGCTGAGCAGCTCGGCCAGCAGCGCGGACAACGCGATGCTGAACCCCGAGAAGGCGCGCACCGCCGAAGTGGGCACGAAGTGGAACCTGCTCGACGAACGCCTGCTGCTGACCGCCGCGCTCTACCGCACCACGGTCAGCAACGACCTGGAGCAGGACCCCACCACCCTGCTCTACTACCAGATCGGCCAGAAGCGCGTGCAGGGCGTGGAAATCACCGCCGTCGGCCAGATCACCAAAAACTGGGCGGTCAACGCCGGCTTCACCAGCATGCACACCAGCACCAGCAGCGGCGCCGTCGGCAGCGCCACTTCCAACTCCTCGCCTGCCGCCGACGGCTCCAACGTGCTGGCCTACACGCCGAAGAGCGCGTTCACCAGCTGGACCACCTACCGCCTGCCGTTCGGCCTTGTCATCGGCGGTGGCGCACGCTATTCCGGCGAAATGCAGCGCGGCACCGACGGCGCCATCGGCACCCCGCAGTACCTCAAGGCCTACTGGGTGTTCGACGCCATGGCCACCTACCCGGTCAACAAGCACTTCGACCTGCAGCTCAACCTCTACAACCTGTTCGACAAGCAGTACGCCGCGTCGATCAACAAGAGCGGCTACCGCTACATCCCCGGCACGCCGCGCTCGGGCATGCTGACCGCCAACTTCCGCTTCTGATGTCGCCCCTCCCCTGCAGGCAGGGGGATGAGAAAATCCGCAACACTTGCTCCGTCCAGGGACCACCCATGCTGCTGCACATCCCCGGCATCCTCGATTCCGCGCAGGTCGCGCGACTGCGCCAGGCGCTCGACGCGGCCGACTGGACCGACGGCCGCGAGACCGTCGGCGCGCAAGGTGCGCAGGTGAAGCGCAACCGGCAGCTGCCGGACGCCTCGCCGCTGCGCGAGGAACTGGGCCGCGTCGTGCTTGCCGCGCTGGCGCGCCACCCGCTCTACCACGCCGCCACGCTGCCGCTTCGCACCTTGCCGCCGCGCTTCAACCGCTACGAGGGCGGCGGCGAATACGGCATGCACGTCGACGGTTCGGTGATGGCTCTGCCCAACGGCGAGCAGCTGCGCAGCGACATCTCATGCACGCTGTTCCTCAGCGAGCCGGGGGACTACGACGGCGGCGAGCTGATCGTCAGCGACACCTACGGCGAGCACGAGGTGAAGCTGCCCGCCGGCGACGCCATCATCTACCCCGCCAGCAGCCTGCACCGCGTGCAGCCGGTGACACGCGGCGCGCGCGTGGCCGCGTTCTTCTGGGTGCAAAGCCTGGTGCGCGACGACGGCCGCCGCCGCCTGCTGTTCGAACTGGACGCCTCGATCCAGCGCCTCGCCGCCACCGGCGCCGACCGCGACGCCGTGCTGCAGCTCACCGGCGTCTATCACAACCTGTTGCGGCAATGGGTGGAGAGCTGAGCCTCAGCCGCCCCAGCATTCCGCCACGGTGCCCGTGCCGCTGATGTTGCGGGTACCGGTCTGGTCCAGCGTCAGGTTGGCGCATTCGGTGTCACGCGTGAGCTGTGCATTGATCGGCGCGGCCTGGACGGTATAGCTGGTCGCCGAAACCGCTGGCGCAGAGTAGTTGTAATTGCTACCCGTCTGCGACGGCGACGCGCACCCCACCACTGTCTCCGGCGAAGCGATGATCGGATTCGGCGTATCCGCTGCGGTTCCCGAACTGGCGGGAGCCTCGTCGTAGCGCAAATTGGTGGTGTAGTAGCGCTCCATGTAGTTCGCGTACTCGGACAGGCAGCCTTCGGCCGCAGCCCGGTTGGTCTTGACGACATAGCGCGAATACGAGGGAATCGCGATGGCCGCGAGTATCGCGATGATCGCTACCACGATCATCAGTTCGAGCAGGGTGAACCCCGCGTGCGTCCACGCCCTGATGTGGTTTGCCTTGTTCATGTCGGCCTTGCTCATGGGTTCACCAGTTCCTGCCAGGAAACGCGCTGCGGCACACCGCTGGCGCCCGAGGTGTTCACGTTGCTCGTGGTGCCGTTGTCGAAGCTCATCAGCATGTCGCCGCCCACGAAGATCGGGTTGTTGGGCAGCGAAGTGAAGCCCACGCCCGCCACTGGAACGACCTGACCACTGGGCAAGGTCACCGTGCCGTTACCGCCGTTGACCTGGAAGAAACTCGCGCCAGGGTTGGTTCCGGTGAACGGATCCACCGCCATCACCCAGCCCGTGCCGGAGGAGTTGCAGATGTCGCTGTTTGTAGCCGCTTCCGGGATGCGCGTGGTGCCCAGCAACAGGTTGCCCTGGAACTGGCTGGGCGTGACTATGCGTTCGCCCTGCGGAACCAGCGCGCCATCGGTGCCGGTCGGCGCTTCGAGATCCATGTACCAGCCGAGCTTGCCAGCCATGTCGCTGGGGGTGGGCAAGGTGGTCACCGTACGCACGCCCAGGGTCGGCGGCGTGGCGGTGGAATCGGCGTCCTGTTCATAGGTGATCGAGCGCTGCACCAGGTTGCCGCTTTGCGTGTCCGTCGGCAGGGCGGGCAGGGCCGGCTGGTTCTTGCCTGCCTGCACGATCAGGCCATACCAGCTCTGCACTTGCGTGCTGGTAATGTCGCCACTGCTCAGGTACCGGCCGGTGCCGAAGAACACCCACACGTTGCCGGTCGCCGGATCGCGCCCCGCCAGCATGCCGGCGGTGATCGGCTGCACCGTGCCGCCCGAATCGGCGGTGAACTCCTTGGTGCCTGCCGTGGCGAGATCGGCCGTATACGTGGTCGTGGTGGTGCTGCCACTGGTAGTCGTTGTCGCCGTATCCAACGGGAACTCCCACACCCGCCCCTGCAGGTCGCCGGCATAGGCTTCCATGCTGATGCCGTTGCTGGGGTCGTCCATCCACGCCACGGGTGCGGCCAGGCCATTGCCGGCCGTGCTGTCCGTCGTATGCACGCTCAGCGTGCCATCGGCGATGTTGAACTCCAGCAATGCCGCCGTACCGTTGGCGCTGTTGTAGCCGTTGCCGATCAGCACCTGCCAGTTGCCATCGGCCACCTGGGCGATGACCGGCTTGCCCACCATCTGGCCGATGTAGTTGGCATTGGTGCCGCCATCGCCGGCCGAGCGCTCCCACAGCGGTGTGATGCTGTCGGGATTGGTGATGTCCAGTGCATAGATGGCCTTGGCCGCACCACGACCGGTGGTACCCACCAGCACCGTGTGCCACGCCGAACCGAGGAAAACGTCCGCGATGGTCAACTCGCCGTCGTTGTAGTACTGGTGCGGCACGGTGTCGGAGCCGTAGTCCGGGTTGGACAGGTTGCTCAGGCCCGCCGTGATCACCGCGCCAGGCAGGTAGGCATAGGCCTCATCGCCGGTGCTGGCCTTGAACGCATGCAGCATACCGTCGTTGGCCGCCACGAACACCAGCGGGGTACGCGTGGATGCCGCGCTGGCCGTGGCCGTGCCGCTGGAATCCGTGGTGCCCACCGCGAAGGCCTGGAAGGAGTTGTCGCCGCTGCTGGCGCTGTTGCTGATGCCGGTGAACGACTGGCCTTCGAACTCGTTGGGATTGGGCGCGCCGGAATACACCGGCTGCGAATCAACGATGTCGCCCAGCGGAGTGGTGCGGTTGCGGTAGTTGCCCACCTTCAGTTGCTGCTCCAGCGTGTCGTCGCCGCGCAGGTAGTTCACCATATTCGCCTGCGCGGTGGCATCGCTGCCCAGCGCGCTCAACTGGCTGCTGGACAAAGACGGCGGCGTGGTGCCGCTGTCCTTGAACGCCACGAAACTACCCGTGCCCGTCGTCCAGGTAGCTGGCGGCACGTAGGTTTCGATATCGCGGTTCGGGTAGGTGCCGCTACTGGCACTCTTGCCCAGTTGGGTGACTGCGCTCCAGTTGGTCGTGGTAATTGCGCCGGTGCTGGAGTCGACCGCCTGCGCGATCAGATCGCCGTCCCACAGAGAGGTGACATACTTAGCCTGGTAGGCCACCGTGCCGTTGGTGAGCTGGGTGGAGTTGGCCGCCAGGCTGGCGCCGGTGCCCGTGCGTGATCCCGCACGCTTCAAGGCATCGGTCAGGCCGCTGGAAAAACTCTGCGGGCTGGTGGCGGAATAGAAGCCGCCGTGACCGTTCACCGCTGCGTGGGCAAGGTCGGCGATGTTGTTGATCGAATTGGACGCCGGCGTCGGCCAACCACCCCAGTTGGAAGGCTGTGTTCCGCCATTGGCCCAGCTGAACACGGCGGTCGAGTCGATCGCGTTGCCATTCGCATCGCTCGGCGTGAAGCCCAAGCCCATGGTGAACGTGGTCATGTGCTGCCAAAACGCGGGATCGTCCGTGCTGGGCGGTACCTCGTTGCTGATACCGGATTGCAGATCGGTCTTCCAGTAATACATCGCCACGTCGGCAAGCGACGGATTCAATGTGGTGGTCGTGCTGCCATCCCGATGCCTCGTCACGGTCGATGCCACGTCACCTCCGGAATACGGTGACGTGGCGGGATAGGTGTATTTCTGATCGTTCGGCCCATCCACTTCCGGACCTGCGGTATCGCTGGCGCCTTGCGTGGTGGTCGATGTGTAGCTGTCGTTCCAGAAGCCGTCCGTGGTCAGAATAGTGTAAGCCTGACGGCACGCGATCGGCGATTGATCGGTGGCATTGGGGTCGTAATTCGGATCCGACGACATCACCGTCCATGGTTGGCTCGTTTCGTAATATTGACCCACCTGGTCAAGCGCACCGCGCAAAGGGGTGCTGTCATTCGCTGACAGTGCAACCGCCCATTGCCAGAAGTTTGCTTTCTGAGTGCCTGACGAACCATCGCCAAACGGCTGCACTTGCGCCAGATAGTTGCTGGAATTCGTCGATGTCGAGAATTTCTGGTAATTGCTCAGATTGTTTTTGATCCAGCTTGCTCCACTGCCATTGATGGATGCAAAACCAACCCGGAAATTCGGATCCACCGTGGAGAAGGCCGTCATCAGGCCGCTCTTGGCCATCAGGATGCGCGTGCGGTAGTACGAGAACCAGTTGGCCACGTTCTGCTGGGTTGCCGCAGTTTCGTCGCACAAGCTTGTGCTGACGGCCGGACTGGCCGTCGACAGCAATGCACAGGTACCCGTCGTACCCACGTAATGCTCGGTATTGCTGGCACCTGTCGTGTACGTGAAATAGTTCTGGTTAACCCTCGCACTCTTTGTGCAAGTGGTGCTGCTGCCGCTTCCGCTCGACGTGTCCCCACTCGGACAAGAGTAGGTTGTCGTCGAAGTGGAGGCGATCGTGGCAATGAACGATGTCTTGGTGGTGCTAGGCGAGGGTTTTTCGCATTTGACCGGATTGCTTCCGTAGGACAATCGGGTATAACCACTAGGACATTGATAGCAAAGGGGTGGACTTTCGGCACCCAGCACATATGAACCGCTTGGCGCACTACCCGGGCAAGAGTAGGACGTCGTCTGATTGACAGTATCGGGGGAGGTAACAGTTACCCTGAACGTCGTGTAGTAGGGATAATTGCTGCCACCGCTGTTATTGGCGTTATTGTTTGCCTGATAGGAAGTTATATCCTGTTCGTCAGCCGTGGACGTGTCGTTGAACCCGTCGAAGTAGGCGTTCGTCAGCCCGGGCGAATTGGGATAAAGATCCGGATTGGTCGCCGTGCTATCAGCCTTGGGTGGCGGCGTATACGTTATGTTTGGGTTGTAATACACGCCATTGATCGCGGAGTTGCGCACTTGGTCATTGGTCGGACTGCCGTTACCGCTGGACGAGGTCATATATCCCCAATCGGGCATATAGTCCCAATACATCGACCCCGAGTCGTCAAACATCAGCATGACGTTCGGCGGAATCGTAGGCTGCACGGTCAGAGGCTGCTGATCCACGGTCACCCTCGTGGTGGCGGCCACGGCGGGTGTGTACACGGCGCCCAGCAACCAGACACCGAACATGACGCCCAGCAACCGGCCGAAGGCGCTGACACGAGGATGACTCGGCGGCAATGTCTTTTTCATGGCGATTCCACTCTTCAAAAGGGCGGCGCGCGTGCGCCTGCATGTGATTGTTGGCTGTCAGCCCTGCTTGACGATGGCTTGCACGGTGACCACCGCCCGGTCGCCCACCACGGCGGGATCGCCGCTGCGCGCGGTGATGCGGTAGTACACCGCCGTGCCGGAGGCGCCCTGCACGCCGTAGTTGCGGGAGTTGGCGGTCTGACCAAAGCCGGTATTGGTGTTCTGGTCCACCCAGTTGCCCATGCTTTCCACCACGAACTGCGGCTGGCCGTAGGCCGTGGCGCTGGCGGTGTAGTCGCCGGTACCAGTGCCGGTGGGCACGTTGTGGATGGCGCTGGCCGGCGCTGGGTTGGCGCCGCTGCTGTCGAACGGATTGGGCTGGCAAACGATGCCGCCGGCCTGGCAGTTGTGCCAGATGATGGTGGAGTCCGTGGGTATCTGCGCGGCGGCGGCACGCACCGCCGCCTCGGCGCTCTGGAACGCCTGCTCGCGATCGTACAGGTTGGAGGCCATCCGCTGCTGCATGATGGTGCCGTGCATCGCGGCCAGGCCCACCAGGGTAATCAGCACCAGCAGAATCAGCGCCACCACCAGGGCGATGCCGCGCTGCGCGCGGGCGCCGCCAGGCATGGGGCGGATGCGGCAGGCACGGGAAACGTCAGGCACGTTCATGTCATTGCACCCGGTTACGCAAGGTGATGGTGGAAGTGAACTGGCGCGAGAGTGGCGCCGAGTTGTCGACGCTGGCGCGGAGGTTGGCGCTCTGTACGGTGAGCGTGACCTGCGCGGCGCTGACCGTCGACCAGTTGCCAATGCTGGCGGCATTGCCGAAGGCGGTGCCGCCGGACTGCAGGTAACTGATCTGCATGTTGCTGACGTTGCGCACCATTTCCACCGGCGCGGATACCGACGCTCCGGTGGCGCCATAGGTGACGCTGACCCGGTACAACGAATGGCCGCCCGTACCCGTGGGATTGGTGCCGATGTACCAGTCCGACGCCGTGAGCAGACCTATGTGCGCATTGGGCAGGAAGGTGTAGGAGTTGCTACCGGAACAATTCCCCGGATAGCCCAGTCCCGTGGTGCAATTGCCCGGCGTCACCGTGGTACCGGAGGCGTGCCCGACCGAAGTGCCGCTGTACGAGGTGACCTGCATGATCGTGGCGTGGTCGAAATCGCACACCACGATGATGTCGCCCGCGGCCAGTTGCGTGCTGGCGGCATTGATGTTGAAGCTGGCGGGGTCGCCGGATGCGCTACCCACCGACGCGTCCGTGTTGCTGGTGCTGAGCATGAGCACCGAGCTGGTATTGGCCACCGGCGCGCCGTCGCCCGTGATGGTGCTGATCGCCGGGTCCTTGCTGGCGTCGTCATAGGCCTGCAGCGGCAGGCTCCAGTTGGTGTACCAGAGCGTGGCGTTGTTGAGCACGTTGGCGACGCGGCCGTTGGTGTCGTCGCAACCGGTGTGACCGGCGCCGCGGAAATCGCGCGACAGCAACTCGAACGCCACACGCGAGCTGTCACCCACGTCGCCCATCGCCTCATTGGCACGGTAGGTTTGCTGGCCGGCGAGGAACACGCTGATCACGCCACCAATCACGATGAGGCCCAGCAGCATGGCGATCATCAGCTCGACCAGGGTGAAGCCGCGATGGCGCCGTGGTTGGCCGTGGGTCATTTGCAACTTGCTCATAGCATGGCCCTGGTGACGACTTGCTGGGCGGAACCGCCGCCTTCGCCAGCGCGGCTGTCGTCGAACTGGATGGTGATCGTGCAGAGGGCGGTCGAGCCCGTCACGGCACTGCACTCAACATCGCCCGTGGTGCTGGCGGAGGCGCCCAGCGTGGATCCGAGCTGGTTGCACCATGCATAGATTTGCTCGGTATCCAGTGCAGTACCCGCGCTACCGCAGGAATTGGCCGTGACTTTGCCGTTGTAGTTGCCAGCCTCTGCGCCAGCGATGTCGGCACGCATGGCGTCGAGGATGGAGTAGCTGGCCACCGTGGCCATGCTGCGTGCCAGCGCACTGTTGTTGGTGGACAGCGAGCGTGCCTGCATCGCGGCAATGCCCACGAAGCCGATGGACAGCACCAGCACGGCCACCAGCACTTCGATCAGCCCTACGCCGGCCTGCGCCTTTCTGGATAGCCAAGGATGTGTCATCGGCAGGTTTCCGCGCTGGATGTGGTAGTGACGATGGTACCGGTGGCCATGCTGATGGTAATTACGTTGTTGCCGCTCAAGCCGGCAGCACATAAAACTGCAATGTTGCTTGTGAGGGGTGTCTTGGCGGGGTCTTCAGCCCAGTAGCCCACCCCTTGCCCATTGAAACGGATGCCAAGGTTGTAGCCGCTCAATTGCACCGGCGAGGTCAACTGGGGAGCCGCGAGCAGCGAATTGGCGGTGCTGCCTGTCAGTTCAACGACTGCGCCAGCGGATGTACCACAGGCTGCACTCAGCGCGGAGTCGGCGGTACTGCCAGTGCTATCCGTGTTTTGGTAGGGCGCACCACTGCACCACTGGGTAGTGGCATTCAGCTTGATCGCCTCCATCCGCGCTGTGTTCAGCGTATTCACCATGGCGTTGGCCGCCGTGGTGAGCCGGTTGGAGTTGATGATGTTGCGGAAGCTGGGTACCGCGATCACCAGCAGGATCGCCGCCACGGCGACCGTAACCATCAGCTCGACAAGGGTGAAACCGCGCCCACGGCATGGCGCGCCGATGGCTGGAACGTTTCGCGATGGCGACGGAATACGCATGAACTCCCCCTCTGCATGCGACTGCGCAATCTACTCGCCGCCATCGCCATCGCCAGAGGCCAGTCGACCAACGGGCGGATTTGGCCGACAAGTGGAAAGCGGCAGCCGGACGCGGGTGACGCGGATCACACGCCGTACAGCCTTGGTCAAAGCCATGCCCCCCTCTTCCTTCGCTGTGCATTGACGCCCGCAACGCGGATAATTGTCGGCCCTTGAACCCAAGCGGCTGCGCAATGTTCGTACCTGGTCAACGCTGGATCTCCACCGCCGAGCCCGAGCTCGGCCTCGGCACCGTGCTGCGCGTCGAGGGACGCGGCGTGCAGGTGCTGTTCGCCAAGGCCGGGGTGCTGCGGCCCTACGCCGCCGATTCCGCGCCACTGGTGCGCGCGGAGTTCCGCGCCGGCCAGCGCGTGGCCGGCAAGGGCATCGCCTTCCTGGTGGAGCGGGTGGAGATCAGGGACGACCTGCTGATCTACCGCGGCGAGGGCCGCGAGCTGCACGAGGGCCAGCTCGACGACGAGCAGAGCGTGAGCCAGGCCGACGACCGCCTGATCGGCGGCCGCACCGATCCCGTGGCGCATTTCGAGCTGCGCCTGGAAGGCCTGCGCCGCCGCGCCGAGGCGCGCCGCTCGCCGATGTGGGGCCTGGGCGCCGCCCGCGTCGGCCTGGTGCCGCACCAGCTGCGCGTGGCCGGCATCGCTTCCACGCGCCGGCCGCCGCGCGTGCTGCTGGCGGACGAGGTGGGCCTGGGCAAGACCATCGAGGCCGGCATGATCGTGGCGCGCCAGCTCGCCACCGGCCGCGCCTCGCGCGTGCTGCTGCTGTTGCCGGACACCCTGGTCTACCAGTGGTTCGTGGAGCTGCTGCGCCGCTTCAACCTCAGCTTCGCGATCTACGACGAGGAACGCTGCGAGGCGCTGGATCTGCCGCTGGACGGCGCCGCCGCGCCCGCCAACCCGTTCGAGGACGAGCAGCTGGTGATCGCGGACTTCGCCTTCCTCGAAGCGAACCCGAAGCGCGCGCAGCAACTGCTGGATGCGCCATGGGACCTGCTGGTGGTGGACGAGGCGCACCATCTCGCGTGGACGCCGGAAACCGCCAGCCCGCGCTACACCCTGGTGGAGCAGCTGGCCACGAAGACGCCGGGCGTGATCCTGCTCACCGCCACGCCCGAGCAGCTCGGCCGCAGCGGCCACTTCGCCCGCCTGCGCCTGCTCGATCCGCAGCGCTACCACGACCTGGACACCTACCTCGCCGAGGCCGACCGCTTCCAGCCGCTGTCGCGCATCGCCGACAAGCTGCTGGATGGCGAGGCGCTGGACGAAGCCCAGCTTGCCGCGCTGCGCGGCGCCTTCGCCGGCGATGCGGCATTGGAAGCGCGGCTCGCCCATACCACCAAGCCCGAGCACGCGCGCGAGATCCTCGCCGCGCTGATCGATCGCCACGGCACCGGCCGCGCGATGTTCCGCAACCGCCGCACCGGCATCGGCGGCTTCCCCCGGCGCATGCCGCAGTGGCAGGTGCTGGATGCCGCCGGCCTCGACGAAGCCACACGCCAGGCCCTGCTTGCCGAGTTCCACGCCGACATCCAGCAGCCGTCCCCGGTGCTGGAGCTCGACTACGCGAACGACCCGCGCCTGAATGCGCTGGTGGAGCTGCTCGACGCGCATCCGCAGGACAAGTTCCTGCTGATCTGCCGCAGCCAGGCCAAGGTGCTGGCGCTGGAGGAAGCGCTGCGCACGCGCAGCGGCGCCGGCATCGCGCGCTTCCACGAAGGGCTGGGCATCGTGCAGCGCGACCGCAACGCGGCCTACTTCGCCCAGCCGGATGGCGCGCGCCTGCTGCTGTGCTCGGAGATCGGCTCGGAAGGCCGCAACTTCCAGTTCGCGCACCGGCTGGTGCTGTGGGACCTGCCGCTGGATCCCGACCTGCTGGAACAGCGCATCGGCCGCCTCGACCGCATCGGCCAGACCCACGACATCGACATCCACATCCTCGCGGTGGCCGACAGCGCGCAGCACGTGCTGGCGCGCTGGTTCGACGAGGGCGTGGATGCGTTCCGGCAGAGTCCCGCCGACGGCCGCGAACTGCTGCGCCGCTACGGCGACACCTTGGCGCAACTGGCCGACCAGCACGCGCGCGGCGACGACGGCCGCGACCAGGAACTGGACGCCCTGCTGGCCGAGACGCGCGCCGCCCACGAGCAGATGGCCGAACTGATCCGCGAGGGCCGCGACCACCTGCTGGAACTGGCCGCCAGCCGCGACCCGCACGCCGAGGAACTGGCCCAGGCGTTCCGCCGCGAGGACGAAGACCCGGCCCGCGACGCCTTCGTGCAAAGGCTGCTGGAAGCCTACGGCATCCACGCCGAGGAACTGGGCGGCAAGGTGCTGCTGCTCGATCCGCAGTACCTCTCCACCGACGCCCTGCCCGGCTTCGCCGAAGGCCCGCAGTCGGCCACCTTCAGCCGCGCGGTGGCGCTGGCGCGCGAAGAGCTGCCGCTGCTGCGGCTGGACCACCCGATGATCGCCGGCGCGCTGGACCTCGCGCTCTCCGGCGAACAGGGCAATGCCGCCTTCATGGTGGACGATGCCTTGCCGCCGCGCAGCGCTCTGCTGCAGACCGTGTTCGTGCTGGAATGCGTGGCCGACCGCCGGCTGGATGCGGAGCGCTTCCTGCCCGCGCTGCCGGTCACCGTCACCATCGACACCCGGCTGGCCGAGCGCGCGGACTTCGAGCCCAGCGAGGCCGCGCTGCGCAAGGCCGCCGACCGCAACATCGAGGTACCGCGCTACCGCAAGTTCCTCGCCAAGCTGGTGCCGCCGATGCTGGAGAAGGCGGAACTCGCGGCCCGCACCCGCGCGCAGGCGATGATCGATGCCGCGATGGCCGAGGCCGGCGCCGCACTGGATGCCGAGCTGTCGCGCCTGCATGCGCTGCGCGCGGTGAACCCGTCGATCAGCGCCGCGGAAATCGCCACCCTCGCCACCGAACGCGACGCCCTGCTCGCCGCCCTGCCGCAGTCGCGGCTGCGGCTGGATGCGGTGCGCTTCGTGGTCAGCGCGGATTTCCTCGCGCTGCGCTAGCCCGGCTTTACTCCCCTCTCCCGCAAGCGGGAGAGGGGCTTTCAAGACTTCAGCGCCCTTGCATGCCAGGCGATGTGCTCGCCGATGAAGCTGGCCACGAAGTAGTAGCTGTGGTCGTAGCCCGCATGCAGGCGCAGGGTCAGCGGATGGCTCGCCCTGGCGCATGCCTCGCGCAGCAGTTCCGGCTTGAGCTGCGTGGCGAGGAATTCGTCGGCCTCGCCCTGGTCCACCAGCAGCGGCAGCCGCTCGCTCGCCGTCTCCAGCAATTCGGTGGCGTCGTGGCGCACCCAGCTTGCACGGTCCGGCCCGAGATAGGCGGTGAACGCCTTCTCGCCCCACGGCACCCGCGCGGGCGCAACGATGGGTGCGAACGCCGACACGCTGCGGTAGCGCCCGGGATTGCGCAGCGCGATCGTCAGCGCGCCATGGCCGCCCATCGAATGCCCGCTGATGCCGCGCGCATCGCTGGCGGGGAAATTCGCCTCGACCAGCGCGGGCAGTTCGTTCGCCACGTAGTCGTGCATGCGGTAGTGCGCGGCCCACGGGGGCTCGGTGGCGTCGACGTAGAAGCCCGCGCCCTGGCCCAGGTCCCAGGCCGGGTCGTCCGCCACGCCCTCGCCGCGCGGGCTGGTGTCCGGCGCCACCACGATCACGCCGTGCTCGGCCGCGTAGCGCTGCGCGCCGGCCTTGGCGATGAAGTTCTGCTCGGTGCAGGTGAGGCCGGACAGCCAGTACAGCACCGGCAGCCGCTCTTTCTCCGCCTGCGGCGGCAGGTAGACGGCGAAGTTCATCGCGCAGCCCAGCACGGCCGAGTCATGCCGGTAGATGTCCTGCCAGCCGCCGAAGCAGGCGCGGTGTTCAAGGCGTTCGAGTTTCATGTCGGATCTCCCTGGCTTTTCCTTCTCCCTCCGGGAGACACATCGGCAGGAAAGCCGATTTGCACGGCGAAAGCCGCCCTAAGGATGAGGTACATGGATGTGCCTAATGAAGGTGCCCACCTGCAGGTGCAGGATGCACCTGCGGAACAGCGAAGCTGGCCCCGCAGGGGCGAGCGACAGGATGGCGCGGGTAAAGGGCGGATGAGGGTACGGTCGAAGCGCAACGCTCCGACCGTACCCTCACCCCCAACCCCTCTCCCGAGGAGAGAGGGGCCCACTGTCAATAATGGATCACCGAGCGGATCGACTTGCCCTCGTGCATCAGCGCGAAGGCCTCGTTGATCCGTTCCAGGCCCATGGTGTGGGTGACGAACGGCGCCAGCTCGATCTCGCCCTGCATCGCCTGCTCGACCATGCCGGGCAGCTGGCTGCGACCTTTCACGCCACCGAACGCGGTGCCCATCCACTTGCGGCCGGTGACCAGCTGGAACGGCCGCGTGGAGATTTCCTGGCCTGCGCCGGCCACGCCGATGATCACGCTCTGGCCCCAGCCGCGGTGTGCGCATTCCAGTGCCGCGCGCATCACGTCGACGTTGCCGATGCACTCGAAGCTGTGGTCCACACCCCAGCCGGTCATCGCCACGATCACCTGCTGGATCGGCTGGTCGTGCTCCTTCGGATTGACGCAGTCGGTGGCGCCCATCGCGCGCGCCAGCTCGAACTTGGCCGGGTTGGTGTCGACCGCGATGATGCGGGCCGCCTTCGCCTGGCGCGCACCCTGCACCACCGCCAGGCCGATGCCGCCGAGGCCGAACACCGCCACGCTGTCGCCCTCCTGCACCTTGGCGGTGTTGTGCACCGCGCCGATGCCGGTGGTGACGCCGCAGCCCAGCAGGCAGACCTGCCCGTGGTCCGCCTGCGGATTGATCTTCGCCAGCGAGACTTCGGCGACCACGGTGTATTCGCTGAAGGTCGAGCAGCCCATGTAGTGATGGATCGGCTCGCCGTTGTACGAGAAGCGCGTGCTGCCGTCCGGCATCACGCCCTTGCCCTGGGTGGCGCGCACGGCCACGCACAGGTTGGTCTTGCCGCTCCTGCAGAACAGGCATTCGCCGCACTCGGCGGTGTACAGCGGGATCACGTGGTCGCCCGGCCGCACCGAGCTGACACCCTCGCCCACTTCCACCACCACGCCCGCGCCCTCGTGGCCCAGCACGCAGGGAAACAGGCCCTCCGGGTCGTCGCCGGACAGCGTGAACGCATCGGTGTGGCAGACGCCGGTGTGGCTGATCTTCACCAGCACCTCGCCCTTCTTCGGCGGGGCCACGTCGATCTCGACGATCTCCAGCGGCTTGCCGGGGGCGAAGGCGACGGCGGCACGGGATTTCATGGCGGTACTCCTGCAACGGATCGATGGTTCGGCCGGCTCAGCGGCCGGCTATTTGAGGTAGGTACGCAGCAAGGTGATGGTTTGCTCCAGTGCCACTGCATCAGCTGCCCCGCGTGGCTTGACGGCCCGCGGCGCGAAGCTGGCGCGCAGGTGGCTCTCCAGCACCTCGCCCATCAGCCCGTTCACCGCGCCGCGGATCGCCGCGATCTGCTGCAGCACGGCGCCGCAGTCGGTCTCCTGCTGCAGCGCCTGCGCCAGCGCGTCCAGCTGGCCGCCGATGCGGCGCACGCGCACCAGCGCCTGTTTCTTTTCCCGCGTCGAGTACGGCATGGGCGCTCGCCTTGGATACCCCCATGGAGTATAGGAAGCCATCGCGTGCGAGTCACCCCGTGCCGGATCGCGCGCCGACTGCGCTGCCCCGCGGGCGGTCGGCGCGCGGGACAGCACCGGCAATGGATGGAGCGGCGGCTAGAACTCGACCTGCGCCCGGGCTTCGATCACGTTCGGGTCCAGCACCAGTCCGCGCCGGTCGCTTTGTGCATGGACATAGTTGGCCTGCAGTTTCAGGTGGCGGTTGATGTACCAGTTCGCACCCAGCGTCCAGTCGCGCTCGCGGCCACCGGCCACCGTGCCGTCGTCGAGGTCGAGCTCGCTGTAGCGGAGCGCGAACTCCAGCGCACCGTGGCTGCCCTTGGGCTTGATGTTGCCGACGTTGCCTCCCGCATAAGGACGGGATTCGCCCGTGGCGACCCAGCTGGCGAAGACGTAGTAGCCGTCGGCGGCGTAGGCGGGACGCCCCTGGAGGGAAACCCTGGCCCGCAGGTATTCGCCCTGCACGGACCAGGGGCCGCCGATCCACAAGCCTTCGAGGCCGCTGCGGTCGATATGCTCGACCGGTGCGAGATTGCCCGAGTCGACCAGGAGATCCGCCAGGGCGGCTTCGGGGCGGGTGTGCAGGCGGGCGAGCGGCGGCGTGTACACGTCGCGGCCATCGGTGCTGCCCTCGGGCGATTCCTGCGAGGCGGACAGGCCGAAGTGCAGCACGTCGCCCGGGCGGTTGCGCGGGATCCAGGCTGCGCGGGCCGCGAGCATGCGGCCGTCGCTGCCGCCATTGAGGTCGCCCCCACGGTAGTAACCCGCGTCCACGAGGTAGTGCTCGCGCTCGAGTGCCCAGTCCACCCCGATGCGACGGTTGGCGTAGATCGCCTGGATCGGCAATGCGGCTTCCAGGAAGGTGGTGGCGCCGGTGCTGGTATTGCCCTCGAAGCCCACCGGCGTCTTGCTGAAGCCGACGCGGAACGCGCCGACGTCCTTGCCGAACAGCCCCTTGCTCTGCACGCGCAGGTAGGTATCGAGCCAGGTCCTGGCCTGGAAGTCGTAGACCACCGTGGCATCGTAGACGCCCTTCTTCTTCACGTAGAAGCCCAGCTCCTTGCGCCGGTTGGTCTGTGCGTCCTCAAGCCGGCCGCCATCGTTGGAGAAGCGGTCGACGTCGTATTGGTACTTGAGCGCCAGGCCCAGGTCGGTGCCGTCGTCGAAGACGTGGTGGGTCGGCCAGTCGCCGGCGAAGTCGTAGGTGTTGGCCTGGCTCCCGGCGGCACTTGCCATGGTCGGGATCGCCATCGCCAAGGCGGCCGTCAGCGTCGTCTTTTTCATGGGTGTTCCCCTTTCATGGTGGCGCCTGCCTGGCCGCCGCGTGGAGCGGCGGCGCGACGAACCGGGGCGGCGCAGGCGCACACCGTCCCGGCGCGGCCCGGCGGCCAGCCGGGCCCCGGATGGCGTGGGATGTCTTGCCGCTCAGCGGCGGTCGGGCGGACGCCAGGTCCAGCGGTCGCGGATCACCGCGTGGCCCCCGTCGCCGTCGAACGGGAACGCGACCAGTTGCAGCGGCGCGACCCGCAGCACGGCGCCGGGTTGCCAGCCCCAGCGGGCGAAGTCTTCGCTGGCGACATCGGCTTCCAGGCCGAGGTCGATGTCGGCAACCTGCAGGTCGAGGTGGGTCACGCTGCCAGCCGGGTAGACGTGGCGCAGATGCGCCTCCCACGCGGGCTGGCCATGCGGAACCGCCAGTGCCAGGTGCTCCGGCCGCACATAGGCGACGCCGTGTCGATGGCGTCCGCCCCACGGATCGATGGCCAGCGGCCAGCGGCCCGCGCTCCAGCCGCCGGCGTGGCGGTCCAGCGGAATGCGGTTGGTCCGTCCGATGAATTCGCACACGAAGGGCGTGGCCGGGTCCTGGTAGATCGCCTGCGGCGTACCGACCTGCTCGATGCGCCCGCGGTTCATCACGGCGATGCGGTCGGCCAGTTCCAGCGCCTCTTCCTGGTCGTGGGTGACGAACACGGTGGTGAGGCGCAGTTCTTCATGCAGCTCGCGCAGCCAGCGGCGCAGCGTGACGCGCACCTGCGCGTCCAGCGCACCGAACGGTTCGTCCAGCAGCAACAGCTCCGGCTCCACCGCCAGGGCGCGCGCCAGGGCCACGCGCTGGCGTTGGCCACCCGACAGCTGGCTGGGGTAGCGGTCGCCCAGTTCGTCCAGTTGCACCCGCTTGAGCAGGCGCTCCACCCGTTCGCGGATCTGCGCCTTCGGCGGTCGCGTGCGCCGCGGCCGGACGCGCAGGCCGAACGCCACGTTCTCGCGCACGGTGAGGTGGCGGAACAGCGCGTAGTGCTGGAACACCAGGCCGACGTTGCGCTCGCGGGCGCCCGCCGCCAGGAAATCGCGATCGCCTTGCCGCACCGTGCCCTCGTCGGGATAGTCGAGGCCGGCGAGTATGCGCAGCAGCGTGGTCTTGCCCGATCCGGACGGCCCGAGCAGGGCGAGGAACTCGCCGGGCGCCAGGCGCAGGCTGACGTCGTCGAGCGCGGCGAATTCGGTGAAGCGGCGGCTGAGCCGGTCGAGGACTAGCGTCATGGGGTGGTCTCAGTGGCCGCCGGGCGCATGGGCGGCGAGTTCGCCGCGGTAGCGCCATTCGAGCAGGGCCTTCAGGGCCAGGGTGAGCAGGGCCAGCAGGGCCAGCAGCGAGGCGACGGCGAACGCGCCGACGTAGTCGTATTCGTTGTAGCGCATCTCCACTTCCAGCGGCAGCGTGGTGGTGAGGCCGCGGATGTGGCCGGACACGACGGACACCGCACCAAACTCGCCCATCGCGCGGGCGTTGCAGAGCAGTACGCCGTACAGCAGCGCCCAGCGGATGTTCGGCAGCGTGACGCGGAAGAACAGCTGCCAGCCGTTGGCGCCGAGGACGCGCGCGGCCTCCTCCTCCTCGCTGCCCTGCGCCTGCATCAGCGGGATCAGCTCGCGCGCCACGAACGGCAGCGTGATGAACACCGTCGCCAGCACCAGCCCGGGCACGGCGAAGATCACCTTCACGCCGTGCGCGGCGAGCCATGGGCCGAACCATCCCTGGGCGCCGAACAGCAGCACATAGACCAGGCCCGAGATCACCGGCGACACCGAGAACGGCAGGTCGATCAGCGCACCCAGCGCGGCCTTGCCGCGAAACTCGAAGCGGGTCATCGCCCAGGCGGCGGCGATGCCGAACACCAGGTTGAGCGGCACCGCGATGGCCGCCACCAGCAGGGTCAACCGGATCGCCGCCAGCGCCTCCGGCTGTTGCAGGCTGTCCAGGTAGGCCCGGATGCCCTGGCGGAACGCCTCGACAAAGACCGAGGCCAGCGGCAGCAGCAGGAACACGCCGAGGAAGAGGCTCGCCGCCACGATGATCGCGGCACGGCCGACCCGCCCGCCCGCCCCGTTGCGGCGGCTTCGTCGCCCGCTCATGCGTGCCGCTCCGCCCAGCGCCGGCTCCAGCGCTGCAGCAACGCGACCAGCACCAGCAGCAGGAACGAGAACGCCAGCATCGCCACGCCCAGCGCGGCGGCGCCGGCGTAGTCGAATTCCTCGAGCTTCTGCACGATCAGCAGCGGCGCGATCTCCGAACGCATCGGGATGTTGCCGGCGATGAAGATCACCGAGCCGTATTCGCCCACCGCCCGCGCCAGCGCCAGCGCGAAGCCGGTCAGCAGGGTCGGCACCAGCAGCGGCAGGATCACCCGCGCAAAAGTCTGCCAGCGCGTCGCGCCCAGGCTCTCGGCGGCTTCCTCCACGTCGCGCTCCAGCGATTGCAATACCGGTTCCAGGGTCCGCACCACGAACGGGAAGCCGACGAACACCATCGCCAGCAGCACGCCCCACGGCGTGTATGCGACCTTGATGCCCAGCGGCGCCAGCCAGCGCCCCAGCCAGCCGTTCGGGGCGTAGAGCGCCGTCAGCGCGATGCCCGCCACGGCGGTCGGCAGCGCGAACGGCAGGTCGATCAGCGCATCGAGCAGGCGCCGCCCCGGAAAGCGGTAGCGGACCAGCGCCCAGCCGACGAACAGGCCAACGACCACGTTGATCAGCGCGGCCGCCAGGGCGCCCCCGAAACTCAGTTTCAGCGCGGCGAGCGTGCGCGGCGCGGCGAGCAGATGCAGCAGCCCATGTGGACCGATGCCGGACGCCTTCCACGCCAGCGCGGCCAGCGGCAGCAGCACGATCAGCCCCAGGTAGGCCAGCGCGTACCCGAGGCTGAGGCCGAAACCCGGAAGCACCCGGCGCCGCACGTTCAGTGACCCGGTCCGATCTGGTCGAACACGCCGCCGTCGGCGAAGAACTTTGCCTGCACCTGGCGCCAGGTGCCGAACACGTCGGCCAGCGTGAAGGTGTTCACCTTCGGGAACTGCGCGGCGTATTTCGCGGCGATCGCCTGCGAGCGGGGGCGGTAGAAATTGCGCGCCTCGATGTCCTGCGCCTGCGGCGAGTACAGGAACTTCAGGTAGGCCTCGGCGACCTGGCGCGTGCCGTGCGCATCGGCATTCTTGTCCACCACCGCCACCGGCGGCTCGGCCAGGATGCTGATCGACGGCACGACGATCTCGAACTGGTCGCCGCCGGGTTCGCGCCTGGCCAGCAGCGCCTCGCTCTCCCACGCCAGCAGCACGTCGCCGATGCCGCGCTGGGCGAAGGTGTTGGTGGCGCCACGGGCGCCGGTGTCGAGTACCGGCACGTGCTCGAACAGCGTCTTGACGAACGCACGGGCCTTCGCCTCGTTGCCGCCCGGCCGCTTGAGCGCGTAACCCCAGGCGGCCAGGAAATTCCAGCGCGCGCCACCGGAGGTCTTCGGATTGGGCGTGATCACCTGCACGCCGGGCTTGACCAGGTCGTTCCAGTCGTGGATGCCCTTTGGATTGCCCTTGCGGACCAGGAACACGATGGTCGAGGTGTACGGCGAGGCGTTGTCCGGCAGGCGCTGCTGCCAGTCCTTGCCCAGCAGGCCATGATCGGCGATGGCATCGATGTCGTAGGCCAGCGCCAGCGTGACGACGTCGGCCGGCAGGCCGTCGACCACGGATCGCGCCTGTTTGCCGGAACCACCGTGCGACATCCGTATCGTCACGTCGTCGCCGTGCCGGGCCTTCCACTGGGCGGCGAATGCGCTGTTCACCGCCTTGTAGAGCTCGCGGGTGGGATCGTAGGAAACGTTGAGCAGCGTAACGTCCCTGGCCAGGGCGGAGGTCGCCAGCAGCGTGCCGGCCAATGCCATGAGCGCGGTGCGGATCTTCATCGTTGCGGTCTCCCTGTTCCGGGTGGAGTGATCAGGCTAGTGGCGTGTCTTGCGTCCTTTGAAATCGCGAGTGGGCATGTGGATATGTCGGTACAGCAGGATCGTTTGGACGTCCGGACGCAAAGGTTTCGTTACCGGCTCACGCTTCCGCGGCTGCATCCTGGCGCGTGCCGTCGTCCGGCTGGGAAAGCGCCCGGGCCAGCCGGCTGGCAGCTGCGCGGATCTCCGGCATCGCGGTGCATTCCCACAGGTTGCCGCGCAGCAGCGAACCGATGCCGTAGAACCGTGGCTGCGGCCGGCCCCGGGCATCCAGCAGGCGTCCGTCGGGTTCGGCGGCGACGCCGAGCTGCAGCGGGTCGGGCGTGGCCAGTCCTTCGTCGAGCAGTTGCGCCAGCAGCGGGTCGCGCGCATACGCGACGGCCGTGTCCAGCCCGGTGGCCTGGAACACCCGATCCGCCTCGATCGTGCTCATCAACTGGGTGGCCCGGCTGCGCACGGTGACGGCCAACGGTCCGCTGCCGTCGACGGCGAGCACGCGGGCGGCATGCACCTGCAGGCGACCGGAATCGATCAGTGCCTGCACGGTCTCGGACGAGGCCGGCGCGGTGCGGTGGCGCGAGGCCTCCCACACCCAGCGGACATGCCGCAGGAACTGGCGCCGCCGGGCCAGCGTGAGGCCCTGCCACAGCCTCGCGTTGACCGGCCGCATGCCGTCGATCACCGCGCGCCAGTCCGTGCCCGGCGCGCTGGCCATCGCCTCGCGCACCAGCCGCATCATCGGTGCCGCGCCATCGCAGGCGAGCAGGGCGGCGTTGAGGTCGTCCTGGCAGGGATAGGGCGCCAGCGGCACGGGCTGGTGGCGGAGCGGCAGCAGGCCGTGGCGCGAGACGGCCACCAGTTCCGCGCGGGGCCAGCGCGCGGCGACAGAGATCAGCGTGTCGACCGCGGTCAGGCCGGTGCCGATCACCAGCACGCGACGCGGCGGACGCGCCGATTCTTCCTGGTTCCACGGATCGAGCATGTAGGCGCCGCTGTTCAGCGCCTCGACCGACACGGTCCTGAGCGCACGCGGCGCCAGCGCACCGATCGCCAACACTGCCGCATCGACCGTGAGCGCATCACCATGCTCAAGCTCGATGCGATAGCACGAGTCCGCCGTCCGCTTCACCGACACCGCCTTGGCGTGATGCAGATGGAACCTCACGCCGTGCGCCTGCGCCTCGCTCATGCGCGCATGCACCTGTGCCTGGATGAATTCGCCGAACAGCCGGCGCGGCAGGAAGTCGATGCCCTGCGCCTGGCCGAGGCTGCGGCTCGCGTGCTGCAGGAAATCGTCCTTCTGGTCGGCGAACAGCCCCATGCCGGCGGCGCGCACGTTCAGCAGGTGATGGTCCTCGCTGGTCGCGTAGGCCACGCCGCGCCCCGGCATTTGGCAGCCGGTGATCCAGTGGATGGCGCCACGGCGATCCGGCCGCCGCAGCAGCTCGCCGAAAACGGCGGCCCCGGCAGCGCCGCCACCGATGATGGCAATGTCGGTCATGCATGGTGTCCTGTCGGTTGGGCGAAGACATCCGATCGTGCGGCTCATCCCTCGATGAGTCGCCCGCATGTCCCCGTGGGTGGAATCAGTGGTTCGCGAGCTCCAGCCCGGCGCGTTGCGGAACGCTGTCCCAGCGACCCGCGGCATCGCGGCCATAGGCGCGATACCGCTCCAGCGCGCCGCCGTACACGTGCAACGTCAGCGCCGGACGCTGCGCGGACAGGTTGCGGCACCGGTGGGCGTAGTCCCGGTCGGAGAACGCGGCATGGTCGCCGATGCCCAGTGGCGTCGTTCCCCGCGGCACGAGCTGCAGCGACGGCGTCACCGCGATGGCGAACGATTCGACCTGCGGCGCGCCGTCGAGCACCAGCTCGATGCCCCACAGGCCATCATGGTCGTGGATCGGCGTGGCGTGTCCCGGCGGCCAGGCGATGAGCAGCACCGCATAGTCGTCCGGACCCTGCGGATGCCTCAGCGACAACCGCCGATAGCGGTTCGCGCCGGCAGCGCCGAACACGCCTGCCGCAGTGGGGCAACCTTCCCACCACGGCGATTGCGCGAGCGAAATCGCCAGCGACGCGACGTCCCCGCGGCCACCTTCGCCGAGATTCCGCGCGACGGCGGCCAATACCCGATGGGTCCAGACATCGGTGCCGCTTGCGATGGCATCGTGCATAAACTTCCCCTGAACTCGTGGGCTCGGCGCGAATAGATCATGCGCGTCGTTAAAGAACCGCTAGCCATTTGTCGGCGGAAACGAAGCGATTCCTCGTCGCGAAGAACCGCGACGACACCCGCTCACGAGGCCCGGCAAGGGCTGCGGCGAAACGCGATGGCCGGCGACATCTCCGGCCCGTCCTTCGACGTCTCACTGTGATACGAAATCCGTCTTGAACGGCGCCGGTCCGAGCGCGGCCACGGCAACCGGCCGGGCCGATTCGGGCGCGATCAACGATGGCTGCCGACGATGGCGACGAAACGCCAGCGCAGCAGGCGATGCGCTGCACCGGCTGCATGCGGATCCCCGCCACGGGCACGGATCAACCGGGCAGCCAGGCGCCGCATCGCCTGCGCTTGGGAGCGAATGGCCGCGCCATCCCGGATCAGGCCGCACCCGGGGCGGCCGCCTGCCGCATGCGCCGCTCGATGCCGAACGCGTAGTAGGCCACGGTGAGCAATGCGATCCACGCCACGCCCACGTAGAGCGCCACGCGGGTCTCGGGGCTCCAGCCCAGCATCACCCACACGAAGGCGAGGAAGGCCAGGCACAGCACGCTGGACAGTGGCCACACGCGCAGGCGGAACCCGAGCGGCTCGGCGTGGCGGCGGCGGAAGCTCCAGTGCGCCACCAGCACCATGCCCCAGGTCCACACCGTGTTGAAGGCGAGGATGGACATCATCATGCCGAAGATGCGCCCCGGCACCAGGTAGTTCATCAGCACGCCGAACAGCAGGAAGACCATGGTCACCAGCACGCCGCGCACCGGCACGCCGTGCATGCTGGTGCGGCCCATCGCCACCGGCGCCTGGCCCTTGCCGGCGAGGCTGTGCAGCATGCGGCTGCCGCTGAAGGTGGTGGAGTTGAAGCTGGACAGCGCCGCGGTGATCACCACGAAGTTGATCAGCCCCGCCGCGCGGGGGATGCCCAGCCGCGCGAAGGTGGTGACGAACGGGCTGCTGTTCGCGTCCAGCTGGTTCCACGGGTAGATCGCCATGATCACGAACAGCGAGCCGATGTAGAAGATCAGGATGCGCCAGATCACCGAGTTCACCGCGCGCGGGATCGTGCGCTCCGGTTGCGCGGCCTCGGCCGCCGCCATGCCGATGGTCTCGATGCCGCCGAAGGAAAACACCAGCACCGGCAACGCCAGCACCATGCCGCTGACGCCGTGCGGGAACCAGCCGCCGTGCATCCACAAATTGGACAGGCCGGTCGGCGTGCCGCCGTTGCCCCAGCCCAGCCAGATCATCGCGAAGCCGCCGGCGATCATCGCCACCACGGTGAGCACCTTGATCAGCGAGAACCAGAATTCCAGCTCGCCGTACACCTTCACCGCCAGCAGATTCAGGCCGCCGATCATCGCCACGCTGGCGAAGGCCCAGATCCATTGCGGCGAGTCGGGGAACCATGCCTTCATGTAGATGCCCACCGCCGTGCTCTCGACGATGCCCACGCCCATCATCAGGATCCAGTAGTTCCAGCCGGTGAGATAGCCGGCGAACGGACCGAGGTACTTGTGCGCGTAGGCACTGAAGGAACCGGCGATCGGCTCGTGCGCGGCCATCTCGCCCAGCGCGCGCATGATGATGAAGATCATCGCGCCGCAGATCACGTAGGCGAACAGCACCGCTGGCCCGGCCAGCTTGATCGTGCTGCCCGAGCCGAGGAACAGCCCGGCGCCGATGCACATGCCCAGCGCCATGAAGGTGATGTGGCGCGGCGTGAGGCGGCGCTGCAGGTCGTGACTCATGGATTTTCCCGTGGGTTCAGCGCAGCAATCGGCGCTTCGGTTTCAGCGGCAGTCGCCCGCGCCAGTACTGGATCATGACATAGCCGCCGACCATGCCACCGAGGTGCGCGAAGTGCGCCACGCCGGCCTGGGTGCCGGTGACGCCCAGCACCAGCTCCACCGCCGCGTAGCCGATCACGAACAGCCACGCCGGCATCGGTATCGGCAGGAAGATCAGGAACATCTTCTCGTGCGGGTACAGCATGCCGAAGGCCAGCAGCAGGCCGAACAGCGCGCCCGAGGCGCCGATGGTGGGATAGAAGCCGTGGGTGAAGTACTTCACCACCAGCAGTTGCGCCACCGCCGCCACGATCGCGCAGACGAAGTAGTAGATGGTGTAGTTGCGTGCGCCGAAGGTGCGCTCGATCACCCCGCCGAACATGTACAGGCCGAACATGTTGAACAGGATGTGCTCGAAACCGCCATGCATGAACGCATAGGTGACCAGTTGCCAAGGCTCGAACCCCGCGACATTCGAGTACGGCGAGGGCCCCAGCGGCCACAGCGCGAAATGGCTGATGAGGACCAGCGAGCTCGCGTCCGGCAACAATTGCTGCAGCGCGAACACCAGCACGTTGGCGATCAGCAGGTAGCGGGTGACCGGCGGGAGATTCGGCACGGGGGATTCCGTCGATACCTGTGCGGCAGGGGCAATGCGCTAGCGTAGCGGCTGCGCTGCCCCGCGCACATGTACGGAAAGGCACATTGAAGCGTGCGGCCATGGATGGCCGCCCGGCTGGCTTTCGCGATCAGGGACGATCGCAAAAACAAAGCCGCCTCGTTGGGCGGCTTCGCGATGCGGATGCAAGGCCCGGGATCAGCCGTTGCCCGCCAGCGCCAGCATCCCCTCGGGACGCTTGGCCCCCACGAAGCGCTTCGCCCAGTAGGCCTCGTCGAGGCTGGATATCTGCACCGACTTGCCGTAGGTGGGGGCGTGGATGAAGTTGCCGTTGGAAATGTAGATGCCCACGTGGGTGACGCGGTGGCGACGGCCGCCGGTGTGGAAGAACACCAGGTCGCCCGGCTTCATGTCCGCGCGCTTCACTTTCAGGCCGGCAAGGAACTGCGAGGCCGAATTGGACGGCAGCTGCACGCCGATCGCGTGGGCGAACACGTAGTGCACGAAGCCGCTGCAGTCGAAACCGGTGGCGGGGCTGTGGCCGCCGCGCACGTAGCGCACGTCGCGCAGGTTCATCGCCAGCGCGATCAACGCCTTGCGCAGGTCGGTGACCGTGTCGACATCACTGTCGACCTGGCTGGCAGCCGCACCGGCGGCCTCGGCCACGGCAGGAGCGGCCACGACCGGCGCCAGCAGGCTGTGCTTGACGCCGAAAGCCGGGGTCGTGCCGGCACCGAAGCCCACCACGCCGGACGAGGCCAGCGTCGGCATCGGGCTGAGGGCGGGCAGCGGATTCAGCGACAGCGGGGAAGCGAGGATGCCACCGGTGACCAGCGAGTAATGGCTGTCGGCCGATGCACTGGCGACGGCACGGGACTGCGGATGGCTGGACTTGGCGTGGCGCGAGTGGCTGTGGTGGGCCGGGGTATGGCGGTGCTGAACGTGTTTCTTCTGGGCCGGATGAGCCGCCGCATGCGAGGGAGTGGCCAGCAGCAGCATCGAAACGAGTGCGGCGACACCGGTCAATCGCTGGATTGGCATGAGGCAAGACCCCTACAACTCTGCTCGGAGATGCCGCCTGGCGTGCAGACGACGTGACGAAGGGTTGACCTTAGCAAGTCAGTCCAACCGGGTTGTTGGATCGAGGTTAACTGAACCCTGTCGTTCGCAAACACCGCCACCCCGGTCACGCTTCGGAAAACACCAAGCTTTTCCGAAGCTTGCGTCGAACGCCCCGGAAGCGTGGGTCCGCCGTCCTGCTTCAGGCCGGTTACAGGCTGCCCGCCGCGGGGCGACGCCCGAAGATCGCGGTACCGATGCGCACTTCGGTGGAGCCTTCGGCGACCGCCAGCGGGAAATCGCCGCTCATGCCCATGGAGAGCCGCGGCAACTCATGGCCGCGGGCCTGGGCCGCGTCGCGCAACTCGCGCAGCTGGCGGAAGCAGGCACGGACCTCGGCCGGGTCGTCGACATGGGTCGCCAGGGTCATCAGGCCGCGTACGCGCAGGGTGTCGTAGCGCGCAAGTTCGTCGAGGAAGGCGGGCAGCCCGGCGGGCGGCAGTCCCTGCTTGCTCTCCTCGCTGGAGGTCTTCACCTGCACCAGCACATCGATGCTGCGGCCTTCGATCCGCAGGCGATGATCCAGCGCCTCGGCCAGCTCGGGACGGTCCAGCGACTGCACCTCGCTGGCCAGCCGCGCCACATCCTTCGCCTTGTTGGTCTGCAGGTGGCCGATCACCACCCAGCGGATGCCACAGTCGGCCAGTGGACCGGACTTCTCGCGGATCTCCTGCACCTTGTTCTCGCCGAAGCGGTGCAGGCCCAGCGCCACCGCCCCGCGCACCACCTCGGGGCCGAAGGTCTTGCTGACCGGCAGGATGGAGACTTCCGCCGGGTCGCGCCCGGCGGCATGGCAGGCCTCGTCCACGCGGCGACGGACGTCGGTCCAGTTGGCGGCGAGGTGGGAGTGGTCCAAGTGGTCCATGGAGTAATGGCTCTTTGCGTTCGCCTCCTCTCCCCTTTGGGGAGAGGATTGAGGTGAGGGGCGGGGGCTCGCGAAGAACCAGCAACGAAGCGCCCTGGTTTTTGCCTGCGCCTCCGCAAGATCGGCCCCGCACCCCCGCCCACTCCCCGGCGGGGAGAGGGAGAAAACCGAGTCAACCCTTGGCGCCCTGCGCGTAGTGCTTCGCCACCACCTCGGCCACCACGGCCGACACCTTCTTGCCGGTGGGGATGTGCAGGAACTCGTTGGGGCCGTGGGCGTTGGAGTGCGGGCCCAGCACGCCGGTGATCAGGAACTGCGCCCGGGGGAATTTCTCGCCCAGCATGCCCATGAACGGGATCGAGCCGCCCTCGCCCATGTAGGTGGCCGGGGCGCCGAACTGGTGCTGCGAGGCTTCGTCCACCGCCTGTTCCAGCCACGGCGACAGCGCGGGCGCGTTCCAGCCGCTGCCGTCCTTCTCCAGGTCGAAGGTGACCGTGGCGCCGTAGGGCGGATCCTTTTCCAGCAACTGCTTGAGGAACCTTCCGGCCTGCTTCGCGTCCAGCGTGGGCGGCACGCGCAGGCTCAGCTTCGCCGCGGTGAACGGGCGCAGCACGTTGCCGGCGCTGTCCAGCGGCGGGATGCCGCCGATGCCGGTCACTGCCAGCTGCGGGCGCCAGGTACGGTTGAGCACCAGCTCGGGAAGCTCCTTCGTCACCGGGTGCATGCCCCCGGCCCAGGGGAACTTGGTGTAGATGTCGCTGCCCAGCACGGTGGCCGCGTGCTGCGCCTGTTCCACGCGCTGGGCGGGGATCTCGACGTAGAGCTCCTTCGGCTTGATCGTGCCGGTCTGCGGATCCTCCAGCCGCGAGAGGATCTCGCGCAGGATGCGGAAGCTGGACGGCACCACGCCGGAGGCGTCGCCCGAGTGCACGCCCTCCTCCAGCACCTGCACGGTGAGGTTGCCGCCGGTCATGCCGCGCAGCGAGGTGGTGAGCCAGAGCTGCTCGTAGTTGCCGCAGCCCGAGTCCAGGCAGACCACCAGCGAGGGGTTGCCGATGCGCGCGGCGAGATGGTCGACGTAGAACGGCAGGTCGTAGCTGCCCGATTCCTCGCAGGCCTCGATCAGGATCACGCAGCGCGCGTGCGGCACGCCCTGCTCGTGCAGCGCCAGCAGCGCGGCGAGCGAGCCGAAGATCGCGTAGCCGTCGTCGGCGCCGCCGCGGCCGTAGAGCTTGTCGCCCTTCAGCACCGGCGTCCACGGGCCCAGGCCCTCGGCCCAGCCGGTCATCTCCGGCTGCTTGTCGAGGTGGCCGTACAGCACCACGGTGTCGTCACCCTGCCCCGGCACCTCGATGTAGATCAGCGGGGTGCGGCCTTCCAGTTGCACCACTTCCAGCGTGCTGCCCGGCAGCGCCGCGAGCCTGGCCCTGGCCCAGTCGCTCATCAGCTTCACCGCCGCGTCCATGTGGCCGTGCGCCTTCCAGTCCTTGTCGAACATCGGCGACTTGTTGGGGATGCGGATGTATTCCACCAGCCTGGGCACGATCTCGTCGTCCCACAGCTTGCCGACGAAGCGGGAAAGGCGGGCGGTATCCATGGGTGGCTCCAGAGCGGGGAAAGACCGCCATTCTAGCAAGCCGCCGTCCGCGCCCTGCCGCAGGCACTACACTGGCGCCCCATTTCGACCGGGGCCGCCATGATCCTGCCGCGTTACCACATCGCCGCCTCGCGCATCCCCGGCGCGGGCAAGGGCCTGTTCCTCGACGAGGCGGTGCGCGCCGGCGGCATCGTCACCGCGCCCGATGCGATCAGCCAGACCTTCCGCCATGCCGAACTCGACGCGCCGGACATGGCCAGGCTGAAGTACGCCAGCGCGCGCTGGTTCGAGGACCGCTACACGGTGTCGCCGGATTGGCCCGACGAGTGCTACATCAACCACAGCTTCCAGCCCAATGGGCTCTGGCACCTCGGTTTCGTGTTTGCGCTGGCCGACCTGCCCGCCGGCAGCGAGATCACGGTGGATTACCGCCACCTGCTGCCGCCCGGCGAGGCCGAGGATTTTGCGGATGCGGCAACTGGTGAGACAATCGTCGGCTGGTCCTGGACGGAAAGCCTCGCCTCGAGCACCCGCGCACTTGCAGCGCTGCTCGGTGGCATGTGACTTGCTTGCTGATTTGGCATGATCGACATCCCTGTAATCGAGACGGCGCGCCTGCGCCTCACCGCGCTCACCGAACGCCACTTCGACGACTACGCCACGATGCTGGCCGACCCGGACAGCACCCGCTACGTCGGTGACGGCCAGCCGCTGGACCGCACCAACGCCTGGCGTTCGCTGGCGATGCTGCTGGGCCACTGGCAGTTGCGCGGCTACGGCATGTGGGCGCTGGAACTGAAGCACGGCGGCGAGTTCGTGGGCCGCGCAGGCCTGTTCTGCCCCGAGGGCTGGCCCGACCTGGAACTGGGCTGGATGCTCAAGCCCGAACACCGTCACCACGGCTACGCCACCGAGGCGGGCACGGCGGTGCTGGACTTCGCCTGGAACCACCTGCACGCGCCACGGGTGATCAGCCTGGTGCGCGTGGGCAACGAAGCCTCCGACCGTGTCGCCGAACGCCTCGGCGGCGAGCACATCGACGACATGGATTTCTACGGCAGCGACACCCACGTGTTCGCCTACTATCCGCCGCATCGCGAGGTTCGCCGCGCCGCCTGCGGTTGATTGGCCCTTGACCAGGGGCGTGCTGCTTGTGCGGCGCTACTCTGCAACGCACATACCGGCCTTAACGCAACCGGGCTCGCCTGCGGCGGGCTTTCGGACGCCGGCAGGCGTCCGAAACTGCTTTGTCGTTGCGAAAAAGCACGAGGGCAAAGCCCCTCTCCCCTGCCCCTCTCCCACAAGTGGGAGAGGGGCACCGGGCTGCATCAGCGCGAACGCGCCAGCCGCGCCAGTGCAAACAACCGCGCCACGCGCATCCACGCAATCACCACCACGACCAGCTGGCTGAGCAACAGTGCCAGCCAGAAGCCGCCATCGACCGCCGTGGTGTGGATGCGCGCGATGCCCAGCGCCGCCGCGATCGCCAGGCCCAGCACGCTCACCAGCAGGTAGAACAGCAGGGTCTTCAGCGGCCGGCGCAGCAACTGCATGAAGCCGCGGCCGAACGCGCGGGTGGCCGAGCGCAGGCCGGTGTCCGCGATGAAGGCCGCGCGGCTGGATTCCACGATGGCCTGCGCCAGCACGAACACCACCAGCAGCACCCAGTGCGCGCCATGCGACCACGCATCCGCCTGCGCCTCCAGCACCGCCTGCTCGGCATGCCGGTCGGCCATGTGCATGGCCGCGCCCGCCACCGCGACCACCACCGCATACGGCAGCAGCGACCACAGCATCACGCGGAACATCCGCCCGTACTCGATCCAGCCGTTCTGCAGCAGGGCGCCGAAGCCGAGGTTGCGTGCGGCGCGCCCGCTGCCCACCGCCATGCCGTCGAGGAAGGGCGACAGCAGCAGGGCAAGCACGAGACCGAGCATGGCGGCACCGCCCAGCCAGGCGGCGTGACCGCCCAGCGCGAATGCCGCATCGCCGAACATCAGCGGATCGAACTGCCGCGCCCACGCCTCGGCATGCACGGAGTGGTCGAGCAGATCAGCCAGCGAGCGCCACAACGGCAGCGCCACCACCGTGGCCGGCAGCAGCATCAGCAGCAGCCACAGCAGCAGCAGGCGCCATTGCAGGGCGGCGCCCATCGCGGAAAACAGGGCGCCGAAACCGGCGCGCGGAACAGTCGTCCTGGCCATCATCACAGTGTCACCAGCATCGAGTAGAGGGTCTGCAGCAGTGTGGCCACGTCGGCCGTCCAGCGGCGCGAAGCGACGCCGTTCGGCTTGGTCGCGAAGCTGTCGTTGAGCTTGTTGGCGTCCAGATAGACCTGCTGCCCGGGATCGAGCTCGGCGGAAACCACCTTGTCCGGCTTCGTGAACTCGAAGCGCGCCCAGCGGCGGTCGTCGTCCCAGCGCGCATCCTCGTGGCTGCCATCGGCAAAAGTGACGCGCAACGTCTCGGGCACGCGGGCGCCGTCGCGCAACACGGTCACCGTGCTGTGCCAGGGGAACGGGCCGCCGCTGCCGGGCTTGGCGTCGGGATGGGCCTTCTTCCAGTCGGCACGCTGTTTGGCGATCTGCCGGTCCAGCGCCTTCTGGTCGGCTTCCACCGGCTTGCCGTCCTTCCAGCTCATGCCGGCTTGCGGCAGGACCTCCGAGGTGTCGATGTCGGCCACCCGGTCGTCGATGTGGGCCGTGCCGTAGACGACCTGGTCGAAGACCTCGTTCACCGCCTTCGCATCGCCCGAGCCATCGATCAGTGCCTGGCGCAGGTCGGCCACCGAGGGATGGCGGAAGTGCCAGCGCTGGTAGTACAGGCGCATGGCCTTTTCCATCACCGGCTCGCCGATGCGCTGCTCCAGGTCGTGCATCGCGGTGGTGGTGCGCGTGTAGACCGTGCCGTAGCTCGAACTGGAGAGCCGGTCCCAGCTGTTCTGCGCCAGCGGATCCTCGGGGCGCTGCAGTTGCGCGGCCAGGCGCTCCATCTGGAAGCCGCTCATCGCCGGCGTGACGCCCAGCCACTTCATGAAGGGCGAGGCGAGCACGAGATCCTCCTGGCGCGCGCGCATCATGCGGTCGTCCCAGTACTCGTTCATGCCCTCGTCGAGCATCGGTTCCTCGAACTCGTTGGAGGCGAGGATGCCGTAGAAGTAGCCGTGGCCGAATTCGTGGATGTTCACGAAGTCGCTGCCGTACTGGCTGAGGGTGCCCGGCGTGACTTCCTTGTAGCCCTCGGAAGTGAAGAACGTGGGGTACTCCATGCCGCCCGCCTCCTGCGCGTTGTACGGCGGAATCACCGCAGTGACCGTGCGGTACGGGTACGGCGCGATGGTCTGCGAGAAGTAGCCCAGCGAATCGATGGTGGACTTCAGCGTGGGCGCGGCGCTGGCCACGTATTCGGGCGGATAGATCACGCGCACGGCCACCGGCGGACTGCCCGCGCCGGTATAGCTGCCGTCCAGCGTCTTGTAGCCCTTGGCGGCCACCCAGGCGAAGTCGTGCACGTCGCCCTGCACGTAGTGGTAGGTGGTGCGGCCGTTCGCCGCCTGCGGCTCGCCCTGCAACTGGCCCACCGCGCCCACGGTGTAGTCGCTGGGCACGTCGAGGTGCACGTCGTAGCTGCCGAAGTCGGCGTAGAACTCGCTGTTGAAGTGGAATTCGTGCACGTTCCAGCGCGGCGCGGTGGCACCGCGTTCGCCGGCCAGCTCCAGCACGCCGATCTTGGGAAACCACTGGCCGACCAGGTTGAAGTCGCCCCACCAGCCGGTGCGTTCCACCACGCGCGGCAACTGGCTGAGGAAACCGATGTCCAGCGCCAGCGTGCCGCCCGCGGCCACCGGCTGGGCGAGATCGATGCGCACCACGGTGTGGTCGGTGGCTGGACCGCCATCGGGGTGCACGAAGCTCCACTTCAGCGCCGTGCCGCCCTGCGCCACGTTCTGCAGACGGATCCAGCCCCACTGCCCGTCCTTCAGCACGGCATTGCCGCGCGAACGGCCGTGCGCGGTGAGCACCTTGCGCTCGGTGAACCAGGTGCTGCCGTCGTTCTCGAACGCGTTGAGGTAGAGGTGGAAGTAGACGTGGTCGACCGGCCGGTCGCTGCGGTTGCGCCAGGTCATGTGCTCCTTGCCGGCCACCTGGTGCTTGGGCGCGTCGAGGCTGGCGTCGATCACGTAGCTCACCACGCGGTCGGACAGCGTGGCCTCCTGGCCGCTGCGCTCGCCGCCCCAGGCACCCGGAGCGCTGGGCGTGGTGATGATGGTCCGGTGCGCCGGCGCGAACGGGATGGGTGCCATCGAATCCGTCGCCGCGCCGGCGACGGCCGCTGCCGCCGCGCTACCCGCCGCGGCCGGCGCCTGCTGCGCGAGGCTCGCGCACGAGCCACAGCAGCCCATGACCAACGCGGCGAGCCACAGCCCGCCCCTGCCCCTGATCGACCCCATTCGCGCTCTCCCCACGAGTTGTTCCACCAGACTGCGCCTGGCCCGGCCCGCCGTCATAGGCCAGAGGTCATGCTTCCGGCAACCCACTCTCGCTAAGCTGCCGGATAGGCGCTGCATGGCAAGCTGTGCACCTTGCAAACCATGCTCCCGAAGGAACCCGAACCGCATGCGCATCCTGCTGGCCGAAGACGATCCCTCCATCGCCGAAGGCATCTGCGCGTCGCTGCGCCACAGCAACCACGCGGTCGACCACGTGGCCAGCGGCCAGCTGGCCGACGCCGCGCTGCGCGAGCACGACTACGACCTGCTGGTGCTGGACCTGGGCCTGCCGCAGCTGGACGGCAGCGAGGTGCTGCGCCGGCTGCGTTCCCGTGGCGCTGGCGTGCCGGTGCTGGTGGTGACCGCGCGCGACGGGCTGGACGAGCGCATCCATGTGCTCGACCTCGGTGCCGACGACTACCTGGTCAAGCCGTTCGCGCTCTCCGAATTCGAGGCGCGGGTGCGTGCCCTGCTGCGCCGTAGCAGCAGCCAGGGCGTGCCCGAGCTGCGGCTCGGCCGGCTGCGGCTGGACCTGCCCGGCCATCGCGCCTGGCTGGACGACGACCCGCTGGAGCTGACCGCGCGCGAGTTCGGCCTGCTGGAGGCGCTGGCGCTGCGCGCCGACCGCGTCACCAGCCGCGCCCAGCTGATCGAGGCGCTGTGCAGCTGGGACGAGGAACTGACCGACAACGGCCTGGACATCGCGATCCACCGCCTGCGCCGCAAGCTGGAGGGCAGCGGCACCGGCGTGCGCACGATCCGCGGCCTGGGCTACCTGCTGGAAGAAAGCAGCGACGACGGCGCCCAGGCATGAGCCCCGCCCCCGCCCGCCGCCCCAGCCTGCGCCGCCGCCTGCTGGGCTTCCTGCTGATCCCGGTGGCGATCCTGCTGGTGCTGGACATCCTGCTCACCTACGGCGTGGCGCTGGGCTACTCCAACCACGTGCACGACCGCGACCTCGGCAATGACGCGCTGACGCTCGCCAAGATGATGGGCAACGAGCAGCTGGGCGGCGAGCTGACCCCGCAGGCGCGCTTCCTGCTGCAGTACGACCCCAACGGCAACGGTTACTTCAGCATCGTCAGCCGCCAGCGCGGCTTCATCGCCGGCAACGACCGCCTGCCGCCGGCGACGCGGATTCCCGCCGTGGGCGCGCCGCCCGAGCTGTTCGACATCCGCATGGACGGCCACCAGCTTCGCGCGGTCACCCTGAGCACCATGACCGGCGGCCACCCGGGCGACACCCTCGTCATCACCGTGGCCGAGACCCTGAGCGACCGCCACGCACAGGCACGCAGCATCCTGTACCTGGCCATCCTCACCCAGTCGCTGCTGATCGTCTGCGTGCTGTCGCTGGTGTGGTTCGGCGTCACCCATGGCCTGCGCGTGCTCGATCCGCTGACCCGCCGGCTGGCGCGCCGCAACCACGAGCTGACCCCGATCGGCGGGCCGGACGTGCCGCAGGAAATCCTGCCGCTGACCCGCACCATCGACGCGCTGTTCGCGCGCCTGCGCGGCATGCTTGCGCTGCACGACCGCTTCATCGCCGACGCCGCGCACCAGTTGCGCACGCCGCTGACCGGGCTGAGCCTGCACGTGGAACGCGCACTGGCCGATCCCGACCCGTCGAACGTGCACGATGCGCTCACCCACATCCGCCGGCTCAACCAGCGCGCCGCGCGCACCACCGCCCAGCTGCTGGCGCTGACCCGCGCCCAGGCGCCGTCGACCGACACGGTCGAGCACCTGCCGCTGGAACTCACCCGGCTGATCCCCGAGGCAGTGATGCAACGCGTGCACGAAGCGCTGGCCGCCGGCGTGGACCTCGGCTACCAGGGTCCTGAGCAAGCGCTAAGCATCACCGGCCATGCTGCCAGCCTGCATGACCTGCTGGACAACCTTATCGACAACTGCATCCGCTACGCCGGCCGCGGCAGCACGGTCACCGTGAGCCTGCAGGCGCGGCCCGACGGTGGCGCCAACCTCGTGGTCGAGGACAACGGCCCGGGCGTGCCGCCCGAACTGCTGCCGCGGCTCAGCGAGCGGTTCTTCCGCGCGCCGGGAAGCAGCGAGGAGGGCAGCGGCCTGGGGCTGGCGATCGTGCAGCGCATCGCCGAGCGCCACCACGCCGAGGTGATCTACCAGCTCGGCGAGGAACACGGCCTGTGCGTGGAGGTGCGCTTCCCGGCGCCACGGATCCGCGATGACACGGCCACGGCTCACGAAACGCCACCGGCGCGCTGACAGCCACGGCGCCTGGCCTGTATCCTTGAGCGGACGTGCACGGTCGTCATCCGCGCCTCCACCACTCACCTCTCCCAAGCTGACCGTGGCCCTGATCCCCATCGACAACACCGGACTCCATGCCGGCCCCGCAACACGCGGCGACCAGCATGGCTGAGGCCAGGCCCGTACCGCTCCGCCGCTGGCGCGCTGCGCTGCTCGGCACGGTGGTTGCCCTTGCAGGCTGCTCGGTGGCGATACCGAAGCTGGAACCGCCGATCCCGGCGCAGTGGCAGCATGCGCTGGCAACGCAGGCGGCCACGCCCACCGACCTGCACAGCTGGTGGCGCGCGTTCGACGATCCCGCCCTGAATGCGCTGGTCGACCAGGCACTGGCGCACAATCTCGACGTGGCGCAAGCCGTCGAGCGGGTGCGTGCCGCGCGCGTGCTGCAACGGCATTCCGGTGCGCCCTACCTGCCCTATCTCAAGATCAGCACGGACCAGGTGATCGACCCCGACGCCAGCGCCTCCTACCTGGTGGCCGGCTTCGACGCCAGCTGGGAATTCGGCCTGTTCGGCCGCGCGCAGGGCACCCGCCGCGAGGCGCAGGGCCAGCTGGATGCCGGCATGGCCGACCTGCAGGCCGCGCGCGTGACGCTGGTGGCCGAAGTCGTGCGCAACTGGATCGAACTGCGCACCGCCCAGCAGCAGGAAGCCCTGCTGCAACAGATCAGCGACCTGCGCAGCCACCAGCTCGATCTGCTGAAGATCCGCCAGCACCTGCAACTGGCGCCGGCCGGCACGGTGGACCAGGCCGTCGCCGCCGTCGCGCAGGCGCAAGCCGCGCTGGCTGCGCCACGCCAGGCCATCAACGAAGCCGCACAACGGCTGGCCGTGCTGCTGGGCCAGAACCACCCGGACCCGGCCTGGCTGCAGGCCGGGCCGCCGCCGCAACTCGGCGCGTGGCAATTGCCCGGTACCCCGGCCAACCTGCTGCGCACGCGCCCCGAGATCGCCCGTGCCGAGGCCGACGTGCTGCGCGCCGCCGGCGAACTGGGCGTGGCGCACGCGGACCGCTTTCCCAGCCTGGGCCTCGATGCCTCGATGGTCTGGGCCAGCGACCTCAACAACAACCGCAAGCACGCCGTGGACAACGGCCTGGTCTCGGTCGGCCCGATGTTCAACATGCCGCTGTTCGACTGGGGCCTGCGCAAGGCCAACGAACACGCCAAGTCGCACGAGCTGAAGGCCGCCGTGCTGGCCTACCGGCAAGCCGTGCTGCAGGGCGTGGCCGAGGTGGAAACCGCGCTGGGCACGCTGCAGCAGCAGCAGCAGCGCGAACAGCACGACCTGGAAGCGTGGCAGGCGCTGCAACGGGTCGACGGCACGCTGCAGACCCGCGTGAAGCTGAAGCTGGAAAGCCCGCTGGCGCTCGCCGACGGCCGGCTCGCCGCCGACCAGGCCGCGATCGAGCTGGCCGACGCGCGCGCCAGCCGCAGCCTGGCCTACGTGGCGCTGTTCAAGGCGCTGGGCGGCGCGCCGCTGCCGGCGGACGAGGCGCCCGGCGCGCAGTCCGGCCAATCCGCCGAGGCGGCGCACTGATGGTGGCCCTGGCCCGCAAGACCCTGGTGTACGAATGGCGGCGTTTCCTGCCCGCCATCCTCGCGGTGGGTTTCGCCGGCCTGCTGCAGCTGCTGCAGCTGGCGCTGGTGCTGGGCATCTTCGGCGCCACCAGCGTGTACATCACCGGCTCGTCCGCCGACGTGTGGGTCGGCTTCCCCGGCACGCAGAGCGTGGGCTCGGGCCGCTCCATCGACGCCAACGTGGAATCGCGCATCCTGATGGATCCGGCGGTGACGCGCGTCGAGCCTTACGAGTGGATCGACGGCGACTGGCGCGGCACCGGCGATACCGGCGGCGTGTCGGTGTTCGTCTCGGGCATCGATCCCGCCGCCGACGGCCTGATGTTCTCCCGGGTGCTGCCGCCCGCGTTGCGCGCACGGCTGGCCGAACCGGATGCGGTGATCGTGGATCGCGCCGACCTCGACAAGCTCGGCGTGGCGCTGGGCCAGACCGCCACCATCAACGGCCAGCGCGTGCGCGTGGTCGGAGTGAGCAGTGGCCTGCGCGGGCTGGGCGGCATCAACGTGATCGCCTCGCTGGGCACCGCGCGCCGGCTCGACACCGACGACGCCGACAACGGCCCCACCTACCTCGTCGCCAGGCTGCGCGATCCCGCGCAAGCCGATGCGGTCGCGGCACGCCTGCGCGGCAGCAGCGCATTCGGCCCCTATACCACGTGGAGCGCCGCCGACTTCGCCCACATCTCCGTGCTCTACTGGCTGTTCGACACCGGCGCGGGCGCCGGCGTGCTGTTCCTCGCCGGCATCGTGTTCCTGGTCGGCGCGGTGATCACCAGCCAGACCCTGGTCGGCGCCGTGCAGGGCTCGGTGCGCGAATACGCCACGCTCAACGCACTGGGCGTGGGCGTGGGCGCGCTGCGCAAGGTGGTGCTGGAACAGGCGTTCTGGGTGGGCGCGCTGGGCCTCGTCGGCGCCACCGTGCTGGGCGTGCTGCTGCTGCTGGCGGCGCGCGCCGAAGACGTCCCGGTCACGCTCGGCCCGCTGGCCGCGCTGGCCTGCATCGCGCTGGTGATGGGCCAGGCCGCGGTGTCCGGCATGGCCGCGATGCGCAGCATGCGCCGCATCGATCCGGCGACCCTGCTGCGATGAACGCCGTGACGCACGCCACGACCACGACGCCACGCGCCCCCATCCTGCGTGCCGACAAGGTGTGCAAGGCCTTCGCCTCCGGCAAGCTGCACACGCAGGTGCTGAACGGCCTGTCGCTCAGCATCGATCCCGGCGAACTCACCCTGATCTCCGGTCCCTCCGGCTGCGGCAAGAGCACCCTGCTGGCCATCCTCAGCGGCCTGCAGAAAGTGGACAGCGGCCATGTGCACGCGCTCGGCAGCGAGCTGGGCCAGCTCGACCTGCGCGCGCTGGAACACTTCCGCCTGCAGCACACCGGCTTCGTGTTCCAGGGCTTCAACCTGTTTCCCGCGCTCACCGCGCTGGAGCAGGTGGAGCTGCCGCTGAACCACATGGGCCTGTCGAAGCAGGAGGCACGCGAACGCGCCCGCCGTTCGCTGGAGGAAGTGGGCCTGGCCCACCGCATCAGGCTGCGGCCCTCGGAACTCTCCGGCGGCGAGAAGCAGCGCGTGGCGATCGCGCGTGCGCTGGCCAAGGAACCCGAGCTGCTGTTCGCCGACGAGCCCACCAGCGCGCTGGACGCCGCCAACGGCCAGACCATCATCGACATCCTGCACACCATCGCCCGCACCCACGGCACCACCGTGCTGTGCGTGAGCCACGACCCGCGCCTGGTCGCGCATGCCGACCGCGTGCTGGCAATGGAGGATGGGCGCATTCTCAGCGACCGGCGACCCGACGCCGGCGCCTTCAAGGAAACCCCGCCATGAAGCCGACCGCATCCCGTCCGCCTTCGTCCGCGCGCCCCGCGGCGCTGCTGTGGTCCGCCGGATTCGCGCTGGCCGCCACGCTCGCGCTCGCCGCCTGCTCGAAGGGTGCCGCGCCCGCCGCGACCGCCGCAGCCAGCCAGTACGCCGCGGTGGCGCGCGGCCGCGTGGACATCGAAGGCGGCCTGCTCGCGCTCAGCATGCCGCGCGAAGGCGTGCTGGCCAGCGTGGCCGTGCACGAAGGCGATATCGTGAAACAGGGCCAGTTGCTGGCCGCACTGGACGCCCGTCCCGCCCAGCTCGCCGTGGATTCCGCGCAGGCGCAACTCGAACAGGCGCAGGCCCAGCTCAAGCTGCTGGCCGTCAAGCAGGCTGCCGCCAGGCTGCGCGCGCAGCGCCTCTCCGCCGCCGCCGCCGCCGGCGCCGGCGACGGCCAGAGCGCCGACGACGCCCGCGAAGCCAGCGCGCAACTCGACGCCGAACAGGCCGCCGACCAGGCCGCGGCGGACATGGCCGCGCAGAAGCTGGCCGAAGCGAGATACGAACTGGCGCAGCGCAGCCTGCGTGCGCCCTTCGACGCCAGCGTGGTGCACGTGACCGCCCAGCCCGGCGCCAGCGTGTCCTCCTCCGACACGCTGTTCACCCTGCTGCCGGACAAGCCGCGCATCGTGCGTGCCGAACTCAACGAGAGCTTCGTGGCCGCCGTGCACCCCGGCATGCACGCCGAAGTGGTCGCCAACGACGACACCGAAAACGGCCGCTGGAGCGCCCACGTGCTGCGCATCGGCCAGGTCTACGGCCCGGCCACGCTGGAAAACGATCCGCAGATCCGCGCCAACGCGCGCACGGTGGAATGCGTGCTGGCCTTCGACCAGCCCGAGCAGCAGCTGCGGATCGGGCAGCGGGTGATCGTGCGCTTCCTGCCCGACGCCAGGCGCTGACTCGCTGCGCTCCCTCTCCTCTTTGGGGAGAGGGTTGGGGTGAGGGGCGGGTGCTCGCGGGAACGCTTGCTCAGACTCGATCCGTTCGCGAAGAGCTTTCGTGCGCCTGTCGGCGCCCGAGCTACTTTCTCTTTGCGTGCTCAAAGAGAAAGTAGCCAAAGAGAAAGAGCACCCCAGTCGGCGCTTGCCGGGCCTCCTGCCCGGCAAGTCCGTGAGGCGGGGCCGGGCTTTTCGAGCGGGCTCCTGCCCCCGCGAAAAGGCGAGGCCATCCCTGACCTCGCCCGCTGCGCGGCCTTTCCGTCCCCACCTCAGCGCTGCCCAGGGGCCCCGGAAGAGCAGGCGCGCATCCTGCGCGCCGGAAGCAACAGCCAAAGCCAAGCGCCGCATGCATGAAATCGCCCTCCCCTGCATGCAGGGGAGGGCCGGGGTGGGGTGCTGTCGCTTCTGTGCGTCGGGAGCACGCTGCTTTCCGCGGCCCCCATGACGCGGCGGGCAGGTGAAGGAAAGTCCGCAGGATGGCTCGCACGGATGCGGGCCGGCTTTTCGCCGGGGCGGGAGCCCCGTCGAAAAAACCCGTAACCCGCCCGCGTACCCAGAAGGCAGGATGCCCGGAAGGCGCACCATCGGGGTGTCGTTCCCTCTCGGTTGCTTCTCCTTGACTCCGGGCATCCTGCCCTCCGCCCTCGCGGGCCAGCTTCGCTGTTCGCACGCGCTCCTGCGCATGCGTGGACAAGCAAAAGAGAAATAACTCGGGCGCCGGCAGGCGCTCGAAACCGCCGCGTCGCTTGCGATAAGCAGACAGGAAACCCCGGCTCACGCAAGCCGAAAGACTGAAGAAACCGCCCCCTGCGAAGCTGCATGCCTGAAAAGCCGCCGATGTGGCTCGCATCGTTCCAGGTACCCCACGTGATCCAACAGACCGATTTCTTCTTCGAAGGCGGCCGCAGCGGCGTGCTGCTGATCCACGGCCTCACCGGCACGCCGATGGAGATGAAGCTGCTCGGCAAGGGCCTCAACCGCGCCGGCTACACCGTGCACGGCATGCAGCTCGCGGGCCATTGCGGCGATGCCGAGGATCTGCTCGCCACCGGCTGGCGCGACTGGTATGCCAGCGTGGAAAAGGCCGCCGACGCGCTGCGCGAGAAGGTGGACCACCTGTTCGTGGGCGGCCTGTCGATGGGCGCCCTGCTTTCGCTCAAGCTCGCCGCCGACCGTCCCGGGCAGATCGCGGGCGTGGGCGTGTACGGCGCCACCTTCCGCTACGACGGCTGGAGCATTCCGCGGCTGGCGCGCATGTCCTTCATGCTGCCGCTGTTGAAGAGACTCGGTATCGGCCGCGACCGCAGCTTCATGGAGCAGCCGCCCTACGGCATCCGCGACGAGCGCCTGCGCGCCCAGGTCAGTGCCGCGATGCTGGGCGGCGACAGCGCCGCCGCCGGTCTGCCCGGCAATCCGTGGTATTCGCTGGCCGAGATGTACGGGCTGTCCGCCGCGGTGCGCCGCCAGCTCTCGCAGGTCACCGCGCCCTGCCTGGTGGCGCACGCCAGCGAGGACGACGTGGCCAGCATCAAGAACGCCGAGCTGGTGATGCGCGAGGTCAGCGCGCCGGTCGAGCTGCTGCTGCTGGACGACAGCTACCACATGATCACCATCGACCGCGACCGCCGCATCCTGGTCGAGCGCTCCGCCGCGTTCTTCGACCGCATCGCCGCGGCCGACATCCCGCAGCGCGTGGCCGCCTGATCGTGCCGACGGGTTCCATTTCGCCCCTCGTCGCGCTGCTGTGGGTGCTCAACGTGGTGCTCGACACCGGCGGCCAGCTCGCGTTCAAGGCCGCCGCCGGCGACCGGGATGCCGGCGACGGTCTCGCCCGCTGGAAGCACATGGCGTCTCGTCCATGGCTGTGGCTGGGCATAGCCAGCTACGTGATCGAATTCCTGGTGTGGGTCGCCTTCCTCTCGCTGATCCCGCTGTCCGAAGGCGTGCTGCTTGGCTCGATCAACATCGTGGCCATCATGGTGGCCGGACGCTTCCTGTTCGGCGAGAAGCTCACCCGCCTGCGCGTGACCGGCATCCTGCTGGTGACGCTGGGTGTGGCGATCGTGGGGGTGGCGGGATGAAGCGCGGCTGGTTCTATCTGATCGGCTTCACCCTGCTGATGGGCTTCGACACCCTGGCGCAGGTCAGCTTCAAGTACGCCGGCACCCGCGCGCTGCCGTTCAGCGCGGACATGGCCTGGCTGCTTCGCGTGTTCGGCGCGCCGTGGATCTACGGCGCCATCGTGGGCTACGTGGGCGCGTTCTTCACCTGGATGAGCCTGCTCAAGCACGCACCGATCGGGCCTGCCTTCGCCGCCTCGCACCTGGAAGTGGTGTCGGTGATGCTGCTGTCGGTGTGGCTGTTCGACGAACACCTCACCCTGCCGCGCGTGCTGGGCGCCGTCGCCATCGTCGCCGGCATCGTGTGTCTGGGGCTGGCCGAAAGCCGCGAGCACGTGCCTGAAGCGGACGAAGGTCCGGCTCCGGCCTGAGTCCCGGCCGCACGCATGCTGCCCCGTCGCCGCCACGAACTGCCGCCCACCGCCGGCCTGCCGCTCAGGCTGACGGACCTGCGTCCCGGCCCAGCCACGCTGGCCGGCGACATCGCCGCGCAGCTGGGCACGCCGCCGCTGGCACTCACCTGCTCCGGCACCGCCGCGCTCTTGATCGCGCTCGCCACGCTGCGCGAGCTGAAGCCTTCATGCCGCCGCGTGGTGATGCCCGCCTACACCTGCCCGCTGGTGCCGCTGGCCGTGCACCAGGCCGGGCTGGAACCGGTGCCCTGCGACCTGCGCCCCGGCCACTACGACATGGAGCCGCACGCGCTGCGCGCGGCCTGCGACGAGCGCACGCTGGCGATCCTGCCCACCCATCTCGCCGGCCGCGTGGCCGACGTGGACGACGCACTGGCCGTCGCCAACAACGTGGGCGCGTACGTGATCGAGGATGCCGCGCAGGCGCTGGGCGCGCGCCGCGAAGGCGGCAGCGTGGGCCTCGCCGGCGATATCGGCTTCTTCAGCCTCGCTGCGGGCAAGGGCCTGTCGATCTACGAAGGTGGCCTGCTCGCCGCGCGCGATCCCGAGCTGCGCGAACGCCTGGCGCATACCGCCGCGCGCATCGCGCCGTTCCAGCCCGGCTGGGAGCTGCGTCGCAGCATGGAGTTGCTGGGCTACGCCGCGCTGTATCGCCCGCGCGGCCTGCGTCTCGCCTATGGCAATCCGCTGCGCCGCGCACTGCGCCGTGGCGATCCGGTGGCCGCGGTAGGCGATGATTTTTCGCTGCCGCTGCCGCTGCATGCGGTAGGTCGCTGGCGGCAAGCCGTCGGTGCGCACGCAGCCATGCGGCTACCCGCCTTCATCGGGGAATGCGCGGCGCGCGCACAACGATACCTGCCGCGCCTGCGCGCCATCCCCGGCATCGGCGTGCTGGACGATCCAGCCGGTGCACGCGGCACGTGGCCGTTCTTCATGCTGCTGCTGCCCGATCAGCAGCGCCGTGACGCCGTGCTGGAGCAGCTGTGGCAAACCGGCCACGGCGTGAGCCGCCTGTTCATCCACGCCCTGCCCGACTACGCCTACCTCGACGGCATCGTGCCCGCGGGCGGCGTGCCCAATGCCCGCGATTTCGCCGCGCGCAGCCTCAGCATCGGCAACAGCACGTGGCTCACCGACGCGGACATGGCGGCGATCTGCGGCGTGCTGGAAGCCACGCCGACCTGACATCATCCCCTGTTGCCGCAGCTTGTTGCGGCAATGCCCCGTACCGCCGTGCACCGGCATAAGCGTCCTCTAAGACCGCTCGCGCAAGATGAAGGTACACCTCTTCATCCGGCGCCAACCATGCCGAATCCGGCATCGCATCCGCCCATGCGGGACGCGCTGTCACCGCCGAACGCACCAACGCGACGCACACACCGCTTGCGCCGCCGCCTCGTGGCCTGCTGTTTTCGCCGCCTGCTGAGATCCACCGATGAGCAACTGTGCGAACCGGACCAACTGCCAGTGCGCGGCATCCATCGCGTGCTCGTCTGCCGGCCCAATCACCGGCTCGGCAACACCTTGCTGATCAGCCCGCTGTTGGCTGAAATCGAAACCTTGTACCCTGGCGCCGAAATCGATCTGGTCAGTGCCGGCTGCGCCGCCAGGAACCTGTTCACGCGTCGCTTCCAGGTTCGCACGGTGTACAGCCTGCCCCGCAAGATCGCGCGGCACCTGTGGGCGACGATCGACCTGCTCCGGCAGGTGCGCAGCGACACCTATGATCTGGCGATCGATGCCTGCAACGACTCGCAATCGGGGCGATTGCTGCTGGCCATCGCCAAGGCCCGCTTCAAGTTGGGGTATCCGGGCGAGCAGTCGGGCAGGAAGTCGGCCTGGCGCGATTTCCCGTGTCCGGTGCATCTGGCCCACCGTGGCGTGTTCCTGCTGCGCACGGCCTATGCGGGAAAGACGGAGCAGGCGTGGCCGCCGCTGAACCTGCGACTCTCGGACGATGAAAAGATGCAGGCCCGGGAGGCCTTGAAAGCCGTCCTTGGCGGGCCCGGGCGGTCGCCAGGAAAGCAGCCCGTGATCGGCATGTTTGCCAACGCCACCGGCACCAAGCGTTACCCCACGGACTGGTGGAAGCAATTCATCGACTGCCTGCAGACCTTGCGCCCGGACATCTGCATCGTCGATCTGGTCGCAGAGCACGGGCAGAGCCAGCTGGGCAACCACTTCGCCTCCTATTACACGCGAGACCTCCGCCGTCTCGCAGCGGTGATCGCGAACATGGACGGCTTCATCAGTGCCGACTGCGGCGTGATGCACCTGGCCGTCGCCAGCGGCACGCCGACCCTTGGCCTGTTCTCGACCACCTGCTCGGGCAAGTACGGCCCCTATGGAACCAACCACACGGCCGTCGACACACGCCCCCTGGGCGCCGCGGATGTCGCCACGATTGCGGCGGACTGGCTCGCATTGAGGTGTTGACCCTCTTGCCGCCCGATCCGGCATGACCCGGCGGCCATTCGGCAAACCTCGAACCGCACGATGTGGCGGCGCAGATTACCGCGCCCCGTGCCGCCGTTGCAGCGGCGGGCCTTTCGCGGCCGCAGCCTGGGCATCTGGCATGCCGGCGACATCGCCGCGGAAGCCGGATGCGGTGCCGCGGGCGGTGGCGTCAAGCCCTGAGATCGCACGGAGCAACCGACCGGGCCGCGCCCGAGAGGACATCGGTCGACTTCGCCCGAGACGGATCGCCCACGGCATGGCGAGTCCGTGGAATCAGCCGGATCGTGCGGCGATCGCCTCCAGCAACTCGAGATTCAGCGCGTGTTGTTGTGCCTGCCAGCCGGCGAGTTGCGCGGGATCGATCTCGGGCTGCTCGTCCATCGCGGAGAGCTTGCGCTTCCACCAGGCCTTGTAGTGGTAGTGCGAAACCTCGCCATTGATGTCGCTGCCAGCCAGCCCCTGCCGCAGGCTGCCGATCAGCGCCAGCGCGTGTTCGAGCTGCAGGCGGCCCTGGTCCCAGTTGGTGCGCGCCACCTCGGGCGCGAACGCGTCCTTGTCGATGGTGAGGTAGGTCGGCAACGACTGCGTGCGCTGTCCTTCGACGAAGGCATCGACCAATGCATCGGGACGATCGAAGCCGCGGAACGCGCGCGAGATTCCCAACCGGCGCGACCAGTCGGTATCCACGCCCATGCTCCAGTACGTGAGCCTGCCGCGCAGCAACGGGGCGAGGTAGTTCTCCCACGCATGACCTGCGCCGATGTCGGCCGAGGTGATGCCCAGCACATGGACATGCTCGACGAAGGGCAGCGCGGCCACGCGGCGCACCCAGGAACCGCAGTGCACGCCGAACGGGAAGCGCATGTTGTCGGGATGGTTGTCCAGCACCACCACCTGAATCGGCGTGACGGGCTTGAGCCGCGCGATCAGCGGCCAGCTGAGGTGGTGGAAATCGCCCGAGCCGGTGAACACGGTGCCGTAGTGCCCAGGCAACTGTTCGTCCAGCAGCGTGCGGAAGCGACGCATGGTGGCCAGCGAGCAGCCGAAGCGGACCGCTTCCTGCCATTCGGCCAGCGGCAGCACGAGGCCGTCTGGCAGCGGCCCCACCGAGCTGTCGATGTCGAGCACCACGGGACGCTGTGCAAGCTCATTCATTGCCCTTCCCCGCTTGGTCCTGCCAGCTGCGGTCGCTCTCGAAATGCCCGCCCAGCTTGCGCAGCAATGCGCGCAGCAGCGGATTGCGCGCGTACACCGCATGCCGGGTGAAGGTGAAGCTGGCGCCGAGGAAGGACTTCACCTCGGGATCGGTCCAGCCGGCCACGTAATGGCTCAGACCGCGTTCGCGCGCGTAACCCAGGTTGTGCATCCAGCTCACGAAATACAGGTTGTGCTCGCGCGCCTCGGGGTAGGCGAAGCCGATGTACTTGTCGATCAGCTTGCCGTCGTGCTCGTAGCAGAGGTTCCAGCCGATCATCTTCCCTTCGTGGCGGTAGACGAACACCACGCCGCCGCTCGTGGCATCCCGCAGCACGCGGCGGAAGAAATCCGGGCTCAAGCGGTCGAAATGGATCTCGCTCTGTGCATACACGTTGTCGAACAGCGCGTAGTACGCGGCCAGCGTGGCCTCGTCATGGAAGCGCACGTCGCCAGTGCGCACGACCTCGATGTCGAGGTTCGCGCGCGAACGCAGCTTGCGGCGGATGTTCTTCCGACGGCTGTAGCCGAGCCGGGCCAGATACTCGTCGTCCGAACCGAAATCGATGGCCACGAAGGCCAGCGCCTGCCCTTCCAGCAGCACGAAGCCTTGCGCTTCGCAGGACGCGGCGAAGGCGCGCGCGTGGGCGTTTCCGGCGTCGCCCAGCAGCGGCGAGTCCTGCGCGATGTCCTTCACGATCAGCAGCCGGCACTCGCGCCCCCAGGCGTCCTTCAGCCCCTGCGCCAGGACCGCGGGCGCCACCTCCGCGGGCAGCGGCGCGTACTCGGACACCGTGGTGCCGGCGAAGCGTGTACGCCAGACGAGCAGGCGCCGCCAGTAGCGCGCAAGCGGCAACGCGGCCACGCGACGGCGCAGCGTGTCGTCGGCCGTGGTCAGCAGGTCGAACGGTGCCACGAAGCCCGGCATGCCCTGCGGCGAGCGCGCCACCGTGAAGCCGATTGGCGGTTCGTCCATGAACGCCGCCAGCAGGGCGTCCGGTTCCAGTTGCGAAATGAAAGGCATGAGTAAGCGAGTTTGCCTAGACTGTACGGGTCAGGACTGTGACCGGCACACCTTGCGCCGGCCTTCCATTGTCGCCCGCCACCAAGGACCCCGTCATGACCGGAACGACCCAGCAGCAAGTGTTCGAGATCATCGCCAAGCAGGCCAAGGTCGACGTGGCGAACGTCAAGCCCGAATCCACACTGAAGGACCTGGGCATCGCCTCGCTGGAGGCGATCGAGCTGATCTTCGACATCGAGGAGCACTTCGACATCCACTTCCCCGAGCAGCAGGGCGCGAACTTCGACAGCGACACCGCGCAGAGTCTGGTCGACGCCGTGCAGAAGGCGCTGGACGAGAAGGCCGCCGAAGGCGAAGGCAGCAAGTAATGCCCACCATCGAGACGCGCCGGGTGGTGATCACCGGCATGGGTGCGGTCAGCCCGCTGGGCGTGGGTGCCCGTGCGCTGTGGCAAGGCCTGCGCGAGGGACGCAGCGCGATCGGTCCGCTGCGCCACCGCGAGAGCGACACGCTGCGCGTGAAGATCGCCGCCCAGGTACCGGAAAGCTTCGACCCGGCCACCGGCATCGACGAGCGCACCCTGCCCCTGCTCGACCGCACCTCGGAATTCGCCCTGCACGCGGCACGCGAGGCGATCGCGCATTCCGGCATCGACTTCGCCCGCGACGGCCTCGGCCAGCGCACCGCCGTGGTGGTGGGCACCGGCGTGGGCGGCGAGACCACCCAGGACGAGCAGAGCCGCCGCATCTACGCGGGGAAGGCCACCCGCACCCATCCGCTCACCATCGTGCGGCTGATGACGAACGCCTCCGCCAGCCAGATCAGCATCGCCTACGGCCTGCGCGGCCCCACCTACGCGGTGGCCAGCGCCTGCGCCTCGGCCAACCACGCGATCATCCAGGCGGCGCAGATGATCCGCTACGGCATGACCGACGTGGCGGTCACCGGAGGCACCGAAGCCTGCCTCAGCTTCGGGGCATTGCGTGCCTGGGAAGCGATGCGCGTGCTCTCCGACGACACCTGCCGTCCGTTCAGCGTCAACCGGCGCGGGCTGGTGCTGGGCGAAGGCGCCGGCATCTTCGTGCTGGAATCGCTGGAGCACGCGCGGGCGCGCGGCGCCACCATCCTCGCCGAACTCGCCGGCACCGGCATGAGCGCCGACGCCAGCGACATCGTGATGCCCAGCGCCGAAGGCGCCGCCAGCGCGATGCGCCAGGCGCTGGCGGAAGCCGGACTCAACCCGGAGGACGTGGACTACATCAACGCCCACGGCACCGGCACCCAGGCCAACGACGTCACCGAGACCCGCGCGATCCGCCTCGCCTTCGGCGCCCACGCCGACAGGCTGGCAGTGACCTCCACCAAGTCCATGCACGGCCACGCGCTGGGCGCCTCCGGCGCGCTGGAGCTGGTGGCCGCGATCGGCGCGCTGCGCGACAACGTGGTGCCCCCCACCGCGAACCTGGACAAGGCCGATCCGGCCTGCGACCTCGACTACGTGCCGAACGTGGCGCGCGAGATGCCGGTGCGGGCGGTGCTCAGCAATTCGTTCGCGTTCGGGGGATTGAACGCCGTGCTGGCGTTGAAGCGAGCCCCGTAGCGTAGCTTCGCTCCCCTCTCCCGCTTGCGGGAGAGGGGTTGGGGGAGAGGGCGCTCTTCAATTCATCGCAAGCGACAAAGCGGTTTCGTGCGCCTGCCGGCGCCCGAGCTACTTTTCTCTTGCGTGGCCAAGAGAAAAGTAGCCAAAAGAGAAGGCCACCCCGCGGCGGCGCTTTCCGTCCATCCCTGGCCGGAAAGTCCGTGAGCCGTGGCCGGGCTTTTCGGCCGGGCTCCTGCCCGGTCGAAAAGGCATCGCCCTCCTTGGCGATGCCCGCTGCGCGGCCTGATCGTCCACGCCTCACCGCCGCCGAGGGGCCCCGAAGAGCAGGCGCGCATCCCGCGCGCCAGAAGCAAAGCGCAAAAGCGCCACACCTATCGACACGAGGGGTATATCCGAACCTCCAAGCCAATAAGACATAACACCTCGTTTCGCACCACATGCAAGACACCGCACTCCATGGGCCACTGTCGCGACAGCCGCGCACACCCTTGTTACAGCGCGGAATTCCCCGCTTGACGGCAGGAAAGTGATGACGGAGCATCGCCACCCATCCCCCAACCCGGGGACCGCTCAGCATTAAATATCACCCGAAAGGAGTCGTGCCCTGCAATTCATCGAAAGCAGCGTCATGGGCTTACGCGCTGCTTGCTATCGCTTATGCAGCGAAAAACACCCAGCCGTATTTCTCCTCTTTCCGATGATCCACATCGGAACTTCGGAATACTACCGAGATATTTGCTCACGCCTTTCCGAATGCGATGTAGTGCTCTTTGAAGGAGTCGATTCTTTTCGGACCCGACTCCTCACGACATCCTACCGCTGGGTCACCAAACGCTCTCGCGTCAACCTTGAAACTCAGCCCCAAGGCTTGAAGCTGGCCAATCTTCCTTTACGCCTCGTACATGCGGACGTTACAGAAGGAGAGTTTGAGCAGCACTGGCGAAAGATCCCAATAACACAGCGCGCCGCTCTCATGTGCCTCTCTCCGATATACGGATTTTGGCTCTACCTCACTGCAAGTCGAGAATCGCTTGGCAAGCATCTGGACCTGGAGGACCTGCCCAGTCGAGACGACACTTTCCGTCAAGGACGAAAATCCGACATCGAGCAGGCCTTTCTGAGTTCAAGAGATCGAAAGCTGCTGTCATGCATCAAAGAAACGATGCGCGAAGCAGATGCACCCCAAACGATTGGGGTAGTGCATGGCGCCGCGCATATCCAACCAGCGCTTTGAACCGCCCCGGTTTTCGTGGAGGCTGTTTGGTTTAAGTCAGGCCTCCACGGTGGCTGCCTGACTGGCGAGTTGCCGGTAGTAGTTTGCCTCGGCCTCTGCCGGTGGGATATAGCCGATCGA